>JANWZQ010000051.1 GCA_025054835.1 Chthonomonadaceae bacterium | reverse complement strand
TTCGCGCGTCCTTCACTGTGCCGCATGCTATTATATAGCGATTGAGACCAGGAAACAAGAAAAATGTTTCAGTTTTCCAAATAACGAGGAACGGCGATGAACGTGCGTGTTTTCGGAATGATCCCGGCCCGTCTGGCGGCGACGCGGCTACCCAACAAGCCGCTGATCGACATCGCAGGAAAGCCGATGATCCAGCACGTCTGGGAGCGCGCGCGGCAGGCACGGGGTGTGGAGAACGTGGTAGTTGCGACCCCGGACGAGGCGATCGCGCGGGTGGTGGCAGCGTTCGGCGGGCAGGCCGTCATGACGTCACACGCGCATCGGTCTGGCACAGACCGCGTGGCAGAGGCCGCTACACGGCTCGAACTGCCACCGGAGGCAATTGTGATCAACATCCAGGGGGATGAGCCCCTTCTGGACCCGGAGGCCATCGAGGCAGTGATCCAGCCCCTGCTGCAGGACGCAACGCTCCCGATGTCCAGCCTGATGTGCCCCTGCCCGGAGTACGATCTGGACAGTCCGGCATGCGTCAAAGTGGTGACGGCCCTGAACGGAGACGCGCTCTACTTCTCGCGTGCCCGATTGCCGTTCATGCGCAACCCTTCCGGAGGCGCCACTGTGATGCAGCATGTGGGTCTGTACGCTTACCGGCGGCATTTCCTGAGCACGTTCGCCACGCTCCCCCCCACACCTCTGGAGCAGACAGAGGCGCTGGAGCAGTTGCGCGCCCTGGAGCATGGCTATCGGATCCGGATGGTGCGGGTGGAAACGGCTCCGGTCGGCGTGGACACCCCGGAAGATCTGGAGCGTGCCCGACAGCTGCTGGCCCCCCACAACGCTTCCCTTTCTGGAGACTTCTGATGATGCCCCCGGCTAGATCGGGAAGGCGCGGTAGGTCTGTACGCCGGTCACAGAACCGTAGATGGCCCAGACGCTCCCGGTGATGTAGTCCCCCAGGATCAGACCGATAAAGAACGGGATGTACCGGCGGTAGGCGGCCATCCCTCCGTAGCGCACGATCAGCCACTTGATCAACCACCCGACCAGCGTGGCGCACCAGAGCCACTCCATGGTGAAGGTGCCGGCGATCGCGTAACCGGTCGGGTGAAACGGCCAGCCAACGAACCGCTGGCGCATCACCAGCAGGAAAGCGGTCACGATCATTCCGACGAGCACGCCCTGCATTCTGGCCGGGTCAGGTTTGGAGGGGTTATCCACCACGTCCTTGAGCACGCGCCACGGCTCATTCCCCATGGACGTGCGCCAGCTGTTGACCTTGGCGCTGGCTGCGCCGTAGTCGTAGTAGATCGTCAGCAACGCGGCCCACGACGAGAGACAGGCAACCACGGTAGCGATCAGAATCACGATGGCCACATGCCGCAGGTTCATCCGGGACTCGATGCCGATCTTCTGCGCCTCCAGATGGTTGGGCATCATGGTAGTCCGGAAATCCAGATCGTGCCAGAGCAGCATGTGCAGGCCAACCTGTGTCTGGAACGTGTAGACGGAAGTGCCCGCCGGGGTCTTCATCAGGTCATGCGCGTTCATGTAGGGACCGAATCCCCAGGGCAATCCTGCTTCAGCACGGATCCGGGTGAACGTGATCACGTACAGGTAGAAGAGCGCGAAAAATACGATCGGCACCCACCACGCCATACCGATGGCCATGCCAAAGCCGACCAGGAAAATCCCACCGGCGATCATACCCAGCAACGCCGTGCGATAGGGCATCGCCTCGTTGGCCGCACTCTCCATCTCATCATGGGTCTGCCGCCGTTGCAGGGCCCTGCGGAACACCTCACGCAACTGTGCCCGCATACCATAGAGCACGAACAGGGCCAGCCCGACGAACGCCCCGGCGGACTGCTCCCCGATGTATGGCATGCGCGACATGGCCAGACTTGCCCCCGGGTCGCGGTAGCCCAGCGCGGTCACCACCACGTTCTGCACCTTGGTAAACAGGTAGAAGAACCAGAGCGAGAAGGCCACATCCAGCGGCAGGAAGTAGGTCAGGCCGATCACGAGCGGGTAGAAAGAAAGTTGTAGCGAGCCGATCCCGTTCCACGGAGGCGACGCCTCAAACAGGGGTGTCAGGTTCAGACGCGGGTCACTGGGCTTGATCGGGAAGAAAGGCACGTTCGGGTAGAGGTAGTTCAGGCTTGCCAGCGATTCCAGAACCACCGGGATCAGGAAGCCAACCCACATCTGGCGTGAGCGGAAGAACTTTTCTGACCCTCCGTCACGGGCGAGCTCCAGAGGCAATTGCGTGATGGGGAACGCGAGCCGTTCCCGATCCATCCACTGCCGGCGCAGGATAACCGTTATGCAGAGCATGACTCCGAGTAGCACCGTGATGTAGAGGCTCCAGACCAGAATGGGCGCCAGCCACCCCTGAATGTGCTCCGCTTTCCAGAACGTGGATTGCCCGACGTAGAAGGGCCGCACGATCTCCGGGTCGGGCAGGAGCCACGGTCGCACTGCGGGTAGAAAAGTCTCCTGCCAGCGATTTTCCGGAGTGCCGTAGTAGAAGATGTTGCCGGTGAAGGTAACCAGAAACTGCGCCATGCCGATACCGGAGATGCCAATCGAGCAGGTCTGCATGATGTAGATGTACATCAGCTCCGCCTGCGAGAAGGCCCACCGGGGAGCGAACCGCTTGAGCAGCAGGTTCAACGTCACCAGCACAAAGAGGGCGAACACCACCGCGATGATCAGCGACATGGCAGCCAGATCCGTTGCCTGAGCCACCACCTCGGTGTACTCGTTCCAGAAACACATCACGGGAACCAGGAGCAGGCCGATCACAAAAGCGCGGGGAGTGATCCCGACGATCTGAGGGCGCGTCGGGCTCTGTGAACCATCCGTATCCCGGGACTGTTTTTCCGGAGAAGAAGAGGACATAGGCGCTGTACACGTGTGCGAAGATCACGGTTGCACCCTATGTTTTACCTCATAGAAACCGGAACCTTCTGCGTGCTCCGCATAGCTTTCACGTTTTCGAACACGGTGTGCACGCTCCGCTCAAATGCCCCGCGTCAGGAACACCTGCCAGCGAGTGGACACCGGCAAACAGGATGCCGGCGCATACCTGTGTTCGTAGAGTTGCAGCAAGTAGAGGCTCCTGATATGGAGAATACACCTTGACAAAAGATCGCGGGTTCGGGTATGATAGCGCCGTACTGTGCGCCTGCGCGTGCAGTTCGGTTGAACGGGGATATCGTCTAGAGGTCAGGACGCCGGGTTCTCAGCTCGGTAACCGGGGTTCGATTCCCCGTATCCCTATCGCGTGCGGGAGCGATCGCTCCCGCACTTTTTACTGCCTGAACCGGCAGGTCACCGGTTTCTGACGAAACGGGCTAGCGCGCTGCAGACGACGGGGGCAGCAGAGCTGTCTGCAACGCCTCCTGCACCGACGCGACACCGACCACCTCCAGCCCGGCAATCGCAGGAACACCCGCAACGTTGTGCCGGGAAAGCACCGCACGTGTGAAGCCCTGCCGTGCAGCCTCACGCAGGCGCTTCTCCACCTGTGTGACCGCACGCACCTCGCCGGCCAGTCCCACCTCGCCGATGAGAATGGTCGCGGGATCCACCGGTTGCTCGCGGAAGCTGGATGCCACTGCCATGGCGGTCGCCAGAT
This sequence comes from Chthonomonadaceae bacterium, assembly GCA_025054835.1. Lineage (GTDB taxonomy): Bacteria > Armatimonadota > Chthonomonadetes > Chthonomonadales > Chthonomonadaceae > JANWZQ01. Next base: position 33,087 of record JANWZQ010000051.1, on the reverse strand, counting down.
CGGCGGCCGGTTCCAGAATCCGGATGCCACCGGCCACGTTGACAAAAACGTCCTGCTCTGCCAGACGCAGGCCCACACGTTTCTCCAGAACAGCCAGCAACATGTTCACCCGGTTCGGGTCCATACCGGTGACGGCACGGCGCGGACTGGCCAGCGGCGATCGGGCTACCAGTGCCTGCACCTCCACCAGAAGTGCCCGTGATCCCTCCAGAGTACAGGCCACTGCAGAGCCCGGGCCGCCCTCCGAGCGCTCGGCCAGCAGCAATGCGGAGGGATTTTCTATCCCCACAAGACCGCTCTCGCGCATCTCAAAAATGCCCAGCTCGTCGGTGGAACCAAAGCGATTCTTCGCTGCCCGCAACAGCCGGTATGCATGATGCCGGTCGCCCTCGAAGTTCAGCACGGTGTCCACGATATGCTCCAGCACCCGGGGCCCGGCAATACTGCCCTCCTTGGTCACATGCCCGATCAGCACCACCGGCACACCGGAGGACTTGGCGAAGCGGGCCAGATGCACGGCGCACGCCCGCACCTGCGTGACGCTCCCCGGCGCCGACTCGAACGACTGGTCCGACATGGTCTGGATACTATCGATCACCGCGAGCGCCGGACGCGTCTCGCTCAGATGACGCAGAACCAGCGCGATCTCCGTTTCCACGCTGATCAGAATGTTCGGGGACTCTGCGCGCAGGCGGGCGCACCGCATCCGGATCTGCTGCGCGCTCTCTTCCCCGGACACGTAGAGCACCCGCCCCTGCGCAGCAACACAGGCCGCCACCTGTGAGCAGAGCGTGCTCTTCCCAATACCGGGCTCCCCCCCCATGAGCACCATTCCACCCGGTACGAAGCCCCCGCCCAGCACGCGATCGAACTCCCCGATCCCGCTCGACATCCGCTCCTGATCGGCCAGGGCCACATCGGTAATGGGGACGGGCGCGCCGCTGGAAGGCACAATGCCCCCACCGGATACAGCTGCGGGCTTCGCACGGACCGTTACTTCCTCCACAAAGGAGTCCCATGCATCGCAGTCCGGGCATTTGCCCATCCATTTAACCGACTCATAGCCGCAGTTCTGGCAGAGATAACGGGTCTGTAGTCGCGCCATTCGATGCCTACCTGTCCCGGCTGTCTCTCTCTTTACCCTCCGCCCGGCGCGCCAGAATGCGAATGGGCGTGCCCTCCAGCGGGTACTGCGCACGGACCTGATTCTCCAGATAGCGCTGGTACGAGAAGTGAAACATGTCCGGGTCGTTGCAGAACAGCACAATGGTCGGCGGTTGCACCCGCGCCATGGTAGCGTAGTAGACCTTGAAGGTACGCCCCTGATCCATCAGAGGACGGCGATCGACTGCCTCCCGGATCAGCCGGTTCAGCACGCCGGTAGGAATGCGGTGCGCGTGGTTCTGTGCCGCTTCGATCGCCGTCTCCACAACCTGCTGGACGCCGAAGCGCTCAGTGGCCGAAAGAAACGCCAGAGGCGCGTAGTGCAGAAACGGGCACTCCCTGCGGAACGCTTCGGTGAAGCGCTCGATCTTCTCCCGATCCGCGTGCCGCTTACCAGACGACCTGACAATCCCCGGGTCCACCAGATCCCACTTGTTAACGGCCACGATGCAGGCCCGGCCGGCCTCATGCGCCAGTCCGGCGACGCGCTTGTCTCCATCCAGGATCCCCGCCGCTCCATCGATCACCACAATGCCCACATGGCTGCGCTCCAGTGCACTGCGTGCGCGCAACGCCATGTAGTACTCCACGGTCCCCTGAACCTTGCCACTGCGCCGCAATCCCGCCGTGTCTACCAGCACCAGTTCCTGCTCATTCCAGCGGAAACGGGTGTCCACAGCATCCCGTGTCGTGCCGGGAATTGGACTGACAATCGAACGCTCCTCACCGAGGATCGCGTTGAGCAGAGAGGACTTCCCGACGTTGGGACGCCCGACGATCGCCATGCGGATCGCGTCCTCATCCTCCTCGGTGCTCCCTCGCTCCTCCGGCAACACGCGCAGCACAGCATCCAGCAGATCCGCCACACCGTGGCCATGCGCAGCAGAGATGGTATGCACCTCCCCAAGCCCGAGCGCGTAGAACTCCGCAGCTTCCAGTTCTCTGCGCGGATTGTCGGTCTTGTTGACCACCAGCAGTACGGGCCGCTGCGAGGCGCGCAGCAGGTTGGCCAGCTCCTGATCGGTCGGCGTCAGTCCATCGGCCCCATCCACCACGAAGAGAATGACGTCGGCCTCTTCAATAGCGATTTCAGCCTGCGAGCGCACCTGCACAGCCAGCGGATCCGTCTCATTGAGAATAATCCCGCCGGTATCGATCAGGGTGAACTCCACCCCACTCCACTCCACATTGTGGTACAGACGGTCGCGCGTGATGCCGGGCGTGTCCTCCACTATGGCGATACGCCGCCCGACGAGACGATTGAACAGGGTGGACTTCCCGACGTTGGGACGCCCAACAACAGCAACCAGTGGACGAGGCATGAGCACAGCCCTCCTGTCGCCTCTTACATGCTCGTGATCGGCAGGGGCGACTGCATGGCGGCGCACACACCGCCCGGCAGAGTACTTCGGATAGATCGAACCAGCGGCATGCAGGCCCTGCCGTGATTGCAGCCTGCCACCACAGGTCCCTCAGGATCATCCCGGATTATACCTTTTCGCTCGCGCTGTGACAGCCGGCAACCGGTCACCGGTCATTCCGTCGGCCCGCATCGCGTGGATGTACGTTCCATTACTCCGAGCAGGAACCCCTGTACAGGAAAACGCAGGCACTCCGGGCGAGAGCGCCTGCAATTGTCAGAATAGCCAGAATGGTGTACAATGTGCGGGGCGGCGGGGTTCTCCACCAGAGTTCCTGGCCGCCGCACTTTTGTGTGTCGGGAGAGAACCACCGTGTTTTCCGCACAGGCACAGGCACGTCTGGAAGAACTGGACCGACGGTACGATCAGATCCTCGCGCAGATTAACGACCCGGAGTTCTGCAGCGATTACCAGCGCTACATGCAGGCCGCCAGAGCCCGGAACGAGATCGAGGAGGTCGTGCACACGTACCGGCAATACCGCAGGGTTCTGGAAGACATTCCGGTTGCCGAAGAGATGGAAATGACGGAAGAGCTGGAGGCCCTCAAGCGGGAACGGGATGAGCTGGAACAGCGCCTGAAAGTGCTGCTCCTGCCCAAGGATCCCAATGACGAGCGGAACGTGATTGTGGAGATCCGCGCGGCCGCAGGCGGCGAAGAGGCCAAACTGTTCGCGGCAGAACTCTTCCGGATGTACCTCCGCTACGCAGAGCGCCGCCGCTGGAAGACCGAGGTGCTGGACATTCAGGAGACCGGGCTGGGAGGCGTCCAGGAAGTCGTCTTCAAGATCGAAGGGCAGGGGGCCTACAGCCAGCTGAAGTTCGAAGGAGGCGTGCATCGAGTGCAACGCGTCCCGATCACCGAGTCAAGCGGTCGGATCCAGACTTCCACCGTCACGGTTGCCGTGATGCCCGAAGCCGAAGAGGTAGATGTTCAGTTGAACGAGAACGACATCAAAGAAGACGTGTTCCATTCCTCCAGCGCAGGCGGGCAGAACGTCCAGAAGGTGGCCACTGCCATCCGTCTGACACATATTCCTACCGGCATCGTGGTCACCTGTCAGGACGAGCGAAGTCAGTTACAGAACCGGATCAAGGCGCGCAACGTCCTGCGCACCCGGTTGTACGAACTCCAGCGACAGCAGGCCGCTGAGGCCGCGTCCGGTGCCCGCCGCTCGCAGGTCGGCACCGGAGAACGCGCGGAGAAAATCCGCACCTACAACTTTCCCGATGGCCGTGTCACGGACCATCGCGTGGGACTGACCATCTACAACGTGCCCGCCGTCCTGGATGGCGACATCCAGCCCTTCATCGATGCACTCATCGTGCAGGATCAGGCGCAGAAGATGAGCGCCAGCGACACCTGACCCCATGATGCAACGCTCCAGTGCCGGTACCGTAATCGATCGGGCGTCGATCCGGGCCCGAATACAGCAGGCGATCCAGATCCTGAAGGAGGCCGGCATTGAGACGCCCCGCATGGAGGCCCAGTTGCTGCTGGCACAGGCGCTGGGTGTGCCCCGTTCCGCTGTGCTGGCGGAGACCTATCCCCCGCCGGATCCAGCGCAACTGGCCGCATTCGATCAGCTGGTGCGCGCACGTGCCCGGCGTACTCCGCTCGCCTACCTGCGGGGCACACAGGAGTTCTACGGGCTCGACTTCGAGGTCACGCCCGCAGTGCTCATCCCTCGCCCGGAGACCGAGCTCCTGGTAGAGATCGCCCTAGAGCATCTGCCCGGGCAACAGCCTGCCTGGATCGCCGATGCTGGCACCGGAAGCGGGTGCATCGTGACCTCAATCCTCGCGCACCGTCCCGCAGTCCGTGCCATCGCAACGGACTGTTGCACAGACGCCCTGCGCGTCGCGCAACGCAACGCCATCCTGCACGCTGTGGCCCCACGCGTCCGGTACGTTTGCACCGACTTCCTGTCCGGACTGCAGGGTCCTTTCCAGATCATTCTGTCCAACCCACCCTACATCCCCGCGCCGGAAATCCCGGATCTCCCGCCGGAGGTGCGCCTGTCAGAACCCCGTGCTGCCATTGATGGCGGGCAGGACGGACTGAATGCGTACCGAAGACTGATCCCACAGGGAGCACGGCTGCTCTGCCCGGAGGGACTGATGGCCGTCGAAGTAGCGCGCGGACAGGCGTCCACAGTCGCGGACTTCATGAAACGCGCCGGACTGACTCGCGTGGAAATCCGTCCTGACCTTGCAGGCATCCCGCGGATCGTTTACGGATACCGTTCCTCCACGGCACACGTATAATCTGAATGTCCGGTTACACGGGAGCCCTGTTCAGTATGGACATGATCGTCTGTCAGAACCTGACCAAACGCTTCGGCGCACTGCACGCGGTCGATAACATGAACCTGCGCGTGGCGCAGGGAGAACTGTTCGGCTTCCTTGGCCCCAACGGTGCCGGCAAAACGACCAGTATCAAGATGATGACAGGCCTGATTGCTCCCACCTCCGGGTCCGCATACATTGGTGGGTATGATGTACAGGAACAACCCTTGCAGGCCAAACGCGTTCTGGGCTACGTTCCCGACAATCCGTTCCTCTATGAGAAACTGACCGGACGGGAGTTTCTGCACTTCATGGCCGACCTCTACGACGTTCCAGTGGAGGGCCGATCCGGGCGGATCGCGGATCTGCTGCGCCTGTTCGAGCTGGAAGAGAAGGGGGATGCTCTGATACAGGGCTACTCGCGTGGCATGCGCCAGAAAATTGCGATTGCAGGCGCACTCATCCATCACCCCGGAGTCCTCTTTCTGGATGAACCGACGGTAGGTCTCGACCCCAGGGGAACCCGCCTGCTACATGACGTCCTGCGCGCCATCTGCCGCCGGGGCACCACCGTTCTGATCTCCACCCACATTCTGGAGATCGCAGAGCGCCTGTGTGACCGCGTGGGGATCATGCACCGGGGCCGCCTCGTGGCCGTGGGCACAATGGACGAGCTGCGGGCCACGGTCGCCAGAGATGGCCACGGTACCGGCCATCACCCATACGTGACACAGGAAGGTACTGATTACAGTCTGGAAGATATCTTTCTTACCCTGACGGGCGGCGCCGAAACGCAGAACCGGGTTCAATACCCCGGATAACCGACGCCATGCAACGGGTCGAATGCCATCGGTCCCGGGAGAGAGCGCGTGCTTCCACAGAACCCTGCAGAACTGAACCTGTTGGTACTGGGCCTCATCCTTGCAGTACTGGTCGTACTCACCATCGACCTGTGCCTGATCCTGCGCTGGATCCGGTACCAGCGCAGGCTGGCCCGAGCAATCCGGCAGCATGATGCACCCCCGGCAACGCCCGGACTGGAAGCCACGCCGGCTCCTGATCCTGTGCCGTACATCCCTCCACCCTTCGCCCCGACCTGGAGCCTGGTACACCCCTTCCTTGCGTTCCAGTTCGTGGTGGTAGTTGCCAATCTGCTGGCCCTGATCCTGGCTCTGTTTCTGTTGCCCTGGGTCCCCGGTGGCATCACGGCCCTGACACTCACAAACAGCCCGGGCATGGTCTGGCTCACTGGAGCAACTGTCATCGTGGCACTCTGGATCCAGAACGGATTGTTTATCGGCGCGACCGCATACTACCTGCGCCGCTACGGAACCTCGTTGCAACAGATCGGGATGAGCCAGCCGACGTCGCGCCACATCGCTCTGGGTGTAATGCTCGGGATCTGCCTGTTCTGTCTGGGACTTGCGGCAGAGAGCGCGCTCACGGCGTTGCTCCCCCGGCTTCTCTCGCCCGGGCAGGCAGAGCGATTGAAGCACCTGGGCCATAGCATCAGTGCCACCACATGGTTCCTGCAGATGCCCGGTACCGGTATGAAACTACTGTTCGCTCTGGCCGGCACGCTCGCCGCACCCATTGGGGAAGAAGTCTTCTTCCGGGGATTCGTTTACAACGCCCTGAAAGTCCGGCTGGGCATGGCGCCGGCAATTGTTCTGAGCGCGCTGGCCTTCGCACTGATCCACGCCAGCCCGATAGCGATTGTTGTGATCTTTCCCATGGGTATGGCGCTTGCCTACCTGTACGCGCGCACCGGCTCGCTCTGGGTGACAATCCTGATCCATGCGGTGAACAACGGCCTGAGCTTTATCGCACTGGCTCTGTTTCCGCAACTGGGCCAATAATCCATAATATCAGGAGGTACAGAGTGGAGTTCGCTGCTGTCATAGGAGACCGGCCGTGTTCTCACGGGTGCCCAGACCTTCTACTACTTCTGAACCCGGTTCCCTGCCCGTACCCCGGGCCTCGTTGAGCCCGCCGGGACGCAACCTGATCGTCGTCCTCTGCCTGATCGCGCTTTTTGCGATCCTCGGCTGGTCGCTGCTGTCCAACGCAACCACACGTCGTACGCCCCCGGAGTTGCAACGCGGCATGGCAGCGCTGTCCCGGGGGCAGATAGCCGAGGCGCAGCAGTTCTTTGAGAGCGCTCTGAAGCAACGCCCTGCAGACCCTGCAATCTATCTGACCATCCTGATCGCCTGCCAGCGCTACCGACAGTGGAACCTGCTGGTGCTGTACGGAGAACGCGCGATCACGGATTGTCGGTACGCACGCGACGCCGTGCGTGCCGAGCTCTATCGCCGCGTGACGTTCGGCTACCTGGAACAGGCGACCCCCGGTTCGCAGAACGGCTTTCTCCGGCTGGCCCTGCTGTACGCCAGAAGGGCCTGGGAACTGGACCGGCAGAACCCGGACATGATCAACCACTACGCCTACCTGCTGGCAGATCACGGGAGCTCGCTGGAGGCTCATCTGATGGCAGAAGGGCTGCTCGCCACAGCACTGCGTCTGGTGCGCGCAGACAGTCACAATCCAGAAAATCGGTTCCTCCTGCCACTTATCGAAGACAGCTACGGCTGGGTCCTGTGTCGACTGGGTCGCTCTGCCGAAGCAATCACGTACCTGCAGGATGCCCTGAATCACCTGTCCGCCTCGCATGAAACAGACGACGCAGAGGCTCGCAAAGAGATCTACTACCATCTGGGAGTCGCGTACCATCAGAACGGTCGCCCGGAGGAGGCACGTCGTATGCTGGATATCGCGCTATACTACGACCCGAACTATCGCCGGGCACGGGAGGCACGCGAGGCGCTGGCACTGCCCCCCGCATCGGTTCCGTACGTCATTCTACCCGGAGTGCATTACAACCCCGAAGCGCTCTTCCTGAACTCTACCCTCACGCCCGAAAAGCCACTCCCTGAGGAAAAACCACGATGAACCACCGGGCCAGCAGCCGGGAACGTATCCTGCAGACCGCCAAAGAGCTCTTCTACCACTACGGCTTCCAGATGACCAGCATCGATGATATCCTGCGCGTGAGCGGGGTCTCCAGAAGTAACTTCTACTACCACTTCCCCAGCAAGGAAGCCCTGATCCTCGCCGTGATCGAACAGCGGATCGCGGAGTTCGAGGCAGCCCTCCTTCCGTCCCTGCAGAATCGCCAGATCTCCCCCGCCGATCGCCTGGCTCGCTTCTTCGAACAGATCTGCCAGATGCAGGAGCAGGCGCGTATGGCCGGTTGCTCGTTCGGCAACATGACGGCCTCCCTGCCAACCGGCCCCGGCAACGAACAGTACGAACGGTACCGGCAAACACTCAGCCGGTTGTTCCACAGAGTCGAGGAAGCGGTGCGCGACTGCCTGACAGAAGGCGTGCACGCCGGTCAGTTCCGTAACGATCTCCCCCCGGCAGAGATGGCAACATTTCTGGTAGCCTCGTTGCAGGGCCTGCTGATTGTGGCGAAAGCGCATCAGAACACAGAGGCGTTGCTCTGCGGTCTCTCGGTTGCGTTGCACCTGTTGCGCCTGCCCGGCACTTCCGCTACGCCCACTTCCCCGAAACACTCGCGACACGAAAACACGAAACCTTGCCGCTGAAACGACGTCAAAAGAAGTAGAAAGTACACTTGTTCGTGCCTTGCTTTAGTACCGATCAGTTCTAATGCCACTTGCGGACTTTGTGAGAAGCGAGGCATGCTGTCGGCGAAACGGCACCGGTTAACACGATGGATTTGTGGGTCGTCGGCAAGAGTAAGGAGAGTCACCCTATGAGCACGCACATCAACACCTCCAGCACAACGGCGGTACGCCCCGCCGATCACGCGGAGTTTCAGAAACTGGTGGATCGCACCTACCGGCAGGCTTACAACATGGCTTATCGTTTGACCGGCAACCGTGACGACGCCGAAGACCTGACGCAGGAGGCCTACCTGCGCGCCTACCGCTCTTTTGGCACGTACAACCGGCAACTCCCGTTTGAGAGCTGGTTCTTCCGCATCCTGTCGAATCTGTTTATCGATCTGTTGCGCCGTCGACCGAAGCAGAAACCACTCTCGCTCGATCAACCAGTGGGCGATGAGGAAAGCGACGATAACCTGCTCCTGCAAATCCCGGACGAAGCAACCAACCCGGAGCGCAACCTGATGGAACAGGTGATGGATGAGCGGTTGCAGAAAGCCCTTCAGGCGCTCCCGGAGCCCTTCCGCATCGCAGTGCTGCTGTGCGACGTAGAGGGCTACTCCTACGAGGAGATCGCACGGATCATGAACTCCTCGATCGGGACGGTGCGGTCCCGCATCCATCGCGGACGATCGTTGTTGCGTCGTGCTCTGAACAAGGTTCCGAGCGCTCAGAAGGCAGAGGATCCGGGTTTTAAGGAGCGGCTTGCTACGCTGCCGCAACTGCAACCAAACACCGCGTAGCACGGCCCGGCGCCGTCTCTCTACGAACCTGCGCGTTCCCGGCTCGCTCGGGAACGCTTTTTCATGAGGAGCCCCCGCATGCTCATCGACACACACTGCCACTTCAACCACGAGCGTTTTGCCACCGACCTTGATGTGTGCCTGACACGCGCCAGACAGGCCGGGGTGCTGCAGATGATCGTGGTTGGCTACGACCTGACCAGCAGCGAGCATGCGGTCGCGCTGGCAGAACAGCACCAAGGCACCCTCTTTGCAGCCGTCGCGATCCACCCGCACGATGCGCGCCACTGGACTCCAGAGGCAGAAGAACGCCTGACGGCTCTCGCCATGCACCCCTGTACGGTTGCCATCGGTGAGATCGGCCTGGACTTCCACTACGATTTCTCACCACGCGAGGACCAGTACCGCGCCTTCCGCGATCAGCTGCAGATGGCACACCGCCTCCATCGGCCTGTCATCATTCATTGCCGCGAGGCATACCCGGAAACACTGGCCATTCTGGAGCAAGTATCTGTAGCGCAGATCGGTGGAGTCATGCACTGCTGGGCAGGCACAGTGGAAGAAGCACAGCGGGCAGCAACACTGGGGTTGAAGCTGGGATTTGGTGGCACTCTGACCTTCAAAAACGCGGAAGCGATACGCGCGGCCGCACGCACGGTCCCCCCGGATACCCTGCTTGTGGAGACGGATGCCCCCTACCTGGCTCCCATGCCGCACCGGGGACAACGCAACGAGCCCGCGTACGTGCCGCTCATCGCACAGAAACTGGCGGAACTACGTGGCCTGCATTTCGAGGATATTGCCGCACTCACCACCCGGAACGCTCAGACGCTCTTCCCCGGACTTGCGGGCGCATCTTCCTCCGAAAGCAGCAACTCCCCGTCAGCATCGAGGTAGCCCTCCCCTTCCACATAGATCAGGCCATCTGTGTAGTCCGCCAGAACGCGCAGGAGAATATCAAACGCTCCCCACGCCGGATGATCCTCGTCTGTGAACAATGCGTCCAGCAGTTGCAACGCATACACAGCCTGTGTCTGCTGCAGATGCGCGGCAACGATGAGACGTCCAACCTGATCCTCCCACTGTAGCACCTGATTCATCGCCTCGGTCACGCGCACCATCCCTTCCTCGTCCTCGTCGCAGACCATGCGCTCCAGCAGGGCCACCTCATGCATTTCAGGCTGGTTCCAGCGTATGAACGCCGCGTCCCACTCCGGGCTATCCAGTGCCTCCGCACCGGCCTCTCCGACAATCCCGGTTCCCAGCGCAACCGGAAAACCCGCCGCCTGCATGGGCACCAGCAATTGCCGCAGTGGTGGCGCCTGAACGTTCAACGCGAAAACCAGCAACGGTGCACCGTGCGACATGATAGCGTCTCCCCTGTTGTATGGTTTGCAGGTCCCCGGGTCCCGGAGAGCCTCCTGTTGTTCACGCGCCACAGAACCGCCTCATGCTCTTCCATTCGCACCAACCATCCGGATCCTCTGACTCACCTACTCTTCGGTTGAGGCGCGAACCGCGCGCGGATAACGGGCATAGTCCAGGTAAACAGGATCTCCAGTCTCACCGATCCGGGCGACCTGCTCCTTCAGGGCGGCAATACTCACAGCGCGCACCTCCGTGTCGATATTTACTTTCGCGATGCCCGCCGCAATAGCCTGTTGGAGCGCCTCCTCGCCCACGCCGCTTCCCCCATGCAACGCCAGCGGCACCTGCACGGCGCGCGCGATCGCGGCAATCCGCGGAATGTCCAGCCGCGCCAGCGGCAGCGGGCATCCATGGATGGTGCCCACCGCGGGAGCCAGAATATCCGTGCCGGTCTCCTCCACAAAGCGTCTGGCCAGCGATGGATCGGTGAGTAGATCCGCGACGCGCCGCAGGGTCTCTTCCACGTCATCCGCAGGATCCAGACGCCCTACAATCCCGAGCTCTGCCTCCACAGCAACCCCGTACGCGTGTGCCTTCCGGACCACCCGGCGCGTCCGCGCCACGTTCTCCTCCAGAGGCAGTGCCGAGCCATCAAACATCACAGAGGTAAACCCGGCCACAATGGCACGCTCCACAAGCGTCTCATCGGTTGCGTGATCCAGATGCAACCCCACCGGCACCGCGATCCGATCCGCGATTGTACGCACGATCGCAACCAGCAGGTCCATCCCGTAGGTCTCGAGAACTTCGGCCCAGAGCTGGATCAGAACCGGTGCCCGCTCCTCCTCTGCGGCCTCCAGTACGGCCTGTATCTGCTCCAGGTTGTAAGGCTCAAAGCCGGGAACCGCGTAGCCACGACGCTGCGCATCGCGCAACAACTCACAGGTCGCTACAAGGGGCATCTCTCTCCTCCATGCTCCGGCCCGGACGGAGCGCCCGCCAGATACAACGTTATTGGCACAGTTCTTGCACCCGCGAGAGGCAAACGGCGGTCCCGGAGCGCAGAAAAGCCCGTATTTCTGGCAGTCCGTTTACAACAACCTCTGGCCATAATCCCTGTGAACTGGAGCCAACAGGAGAAGAGGACCATCACCGTGAGAGGGTTACCGCCGGGACGCAAACCCCGGGTGCTGTTTGTGAACACGCGTAGCGCGCTGGGAGCAGACGTCGCCGTCCATCTGGAACTGATCCGGAATTTCGACCCGGCACAGGTCGAGGTGCACATTGCGACCAACCGCAATGCCGTGGACCTCGAGAAGACTCTGGGCATCCTGAAGCAGGTCCCGCACCTGAACCTTCTGGTGTGTAACCTGGGCTATGAGGTCACAGGCAAGAGTCGAGGCAAACTCAGCAAAATGGCCAGCCTGTTCCGGAATCTCGGCGCCATGGTCTCCTTGCTGCGACTCGCATGGTACGTCCGAACGCGCGGGATCGATATCCTCCATGCAACCGACCGGCCCCGGGACGCCCTGTTCTCGACGCTGCTGGCCAGGCTCACCGGCACACGCAATATTATACACGTACACATCAAGTGGTACCCGGAAATCGGGCGCGCGACCACCTGGGCGCTGCAGGAGTGCACAGGTGTTCTGGCGATTTCACAGTTCGTACGGCAGTCGTTGATCGACGGGGGCGTGCCCCCGCATAAAATCTATACGGCGCTCAACGCAACCGATACGCGCGACTTTGACCCGGAACGTGTCCCGCGCGGCTTCCTCCGCCAGCGGTATCACCTGTCGGAGGATACCCCCCTGATCGGCATTGTCGCCCGGATCATGCTCTGGAAAGGGCACATGGAACTGGTGGAAGCGCTGGCAAAAGTACGGCAGATACTCCCGAATGTGCGCCTTGCCATCGTGGGACGCACGGACGCGCTGGCCGCCAGCGGCGATACCTACGAGCATCAGGTGCGCCGCCGGATCGCCGAACTGGGCCTGGAGGCCCATGTGATCTGGACCGGGTGGCTGGACGCCATGCCAGAAGTCATGGCGGATCTTGATGTGCTGGCCGTTCCCTCCTGGGAAGAACCTTTTGGCCTCGTGGTGACCGAGGCCATGGCCATGCAACGCCCGGTCGTTGGCTTCGCCTCGGGCGCGTTGCCGGAGATCCTCACGGACGGTGTGGAAGGCCTGCTGGTACCTGCCAGAGATACCGAAGCACTGGCCGACGCTCTGATCGCCCTGCTGCAGGATCCGGAGCGGCGTAGAGAAATGGGCCGGCGCGGCCGGATGCGTGTGCTCACTCAATTCACTCCGCGCCGACAGGCGGAAGATGTCGAGCGAATCTATCGCAACGTGTTGAACGGGGAACCGGATCGCACTCCGGTCGTGACTACCTGTTGAGGAGATGACAACCTATGAGGTACCTGTTTCTGGTTAATCCACCGGAGCGGCGCGGCTATTCCAACGAACGGTCGCAGTCTGCCGGTCTGGGTGTTTCACGTAAACTCAAACCGTGGGAGAAATCGTTCCTGTTTCTGCCTCCCCCGGATATGATGCTGGTAGCCGCCATCGGCGAACAATCGGGCCTCCAGACCGACGTCATCGATCTGCTGCTGGAACGCTACCACGATGACGCGGCGCTGGACTACGTGGTCAATCGGATCAAGCGCCAGACAGGCCCCGAGGACGAGATCTGGGTCGGCGTGCGCCTGTCCATTCCTACCCTGCCACCGGATCTGCGCTTCGCCGACCGTATCAAGCAACGCCTGCCGCACGTCCGCCTGTTCCTGTTCGGCACGGTTATCATGACCACGCTGGACCACTGGGTGCGCCAGACCAACGCCGACGCGATCCTGTACGGAGAGCCAGAGGCCGTCGTCGGCGCGATGTTCAACGCGCAGGGAGAGGACTGGAAACAGCAGAAGGGCGTGATCGATCCGAAGACCTACGTGCCGCTGACCGGCGACGCGCTGTACGACGAGGCCCGGCAGCAGCTGCGTTACAAGGAATGGGTCCTGGTAGAAAATCTTGCCGAATTGCCCTTCCCGGCCTACCACCTGCTGCCGCTGGAGCGCTATAGCCCCACAGGCAACCCCGCCGACTGCTTCGTCTACGTGACGGCCAGCCGGGGATGTCCCATCGGATGCACCATGTGCCCGTACATGCTCCACGAAGGGCGCCCGCTGCGCATGAGCACCGCGGACCGTGTGGTCGCCGAGATGGAATGGCTCAACAAAACGTGGGGCATTCACAAGTGGCGATTCCGTGACCCCAACTTCGGCTTCAACCGCCAGCTGGTGCGCGAGATCCTGACCAAGGTGATCGAGCGAGGCATCAAGATGTCCGCCACCGTCGAGGTCAGTCTGGAAGTGCTGGAGGACGACCTGATCGAGCTCATGGCCCGGGCCGGAGTGAAAACGATCACCACCGGTATCGAAACCGCCGACGAAGAGTGCATGGAGTCCATCGGTCAGAAGATCGCGATCAACAACAAGCTGCGCCAGAAGATCGAACTGGCCGACTCACTGGGCATTCACGTGTTCGGTACCTTCGTCATCGGTGCCCCGGAAGAGAGCTGGGACACGGTGGAGCGCACCATTCGCTACGCCAAGACCATGAAGTGCGAGTGCACCTTCACGCTCATGACGCCCTTCCCGGGCACGCCCATGTACTTCCGGGCCATGCAGGAAGGTCTGCTCGAAAAAGAGATGACCTACGAGAAGTGGGATAGCTACACCGCCACGGTGCGCTCGCGCTTCCTGACAACCGATGACCTGACTCTGGCCCGATGGTGGGCGCGTCTGGAGCTGGTGATCCCCTACCGCCTGTACCGCGCCAGCAAGGCCGGTTGGAAGCAGATGCTCCTGGCGCAGATCAAACTGATCCCGCGCCGCATTGCGCTCGCCTACGTGCGCGCCGCCGTGGCCTATCGGCGCCGCCGCGGATCCCCGCTGGCCGAAATACCCACCGAGTTCGCCGGACGCAAGCTGGAGAAAATCCCTCTCTCGCTGCACAAGCGCTAACCCCCTGCGGAAGAGGCGACCTGATCGGTCGTCTCTTCCGTTTCTCGGGCCGTTGTACGCCTGCCAGTCCCCGGCCCGGAGGAACATCCATGCTCGCATCACTGACCCGTCACTACCACAAACTCAAGGAGAACAACGCCTTCCGCATCCTGCTACATCCCCGCGTGCTCGCCAACTACCACCGGTACCAGAAGGAACAACGGGAGCGGCCTCTCGTCATGCGCAGTCACCCGACAGGCGTCGAAATCGAGCTGACCAACCGGTGCAACCTCGCCTGCGTGCAGTGCCTGCGCTCACAGGGCCTCAAGCCCTACCGGCTTGGCCAGATGGAATTCGAGACCTACCAGCGTATCCTGGAACAGTTCCCCTGGGTGATCAATCTGTCGCTCAACGGCTTCGGGGAGGCGCTCATGTACCCCCGCTTCTTCGATGTGGTGGAGTACACACGCCGCAAGCGCCCGTGGTGCAAAATCGGCATCTACTCCAACGGCATGCTGCTCCACACGGAGCGCGCAGAGCGCCTGATCTCGTGCGGCCTGACCGAACTGAACGTTAGCATCGACGCGGCTCTCCCGGAAACCTACTGTAAAGTGCGTCGCGGAGGGCAACTCCCTGTTGTCCATCAGAACGTTCGCAACCTGATCCGGGTCCGACAGCGCAGCCGCTCCCGGTTTCCCCTGATCGGGCTCAATTTTGTGCTGCTCAACGAAAACGAGGGGGAACTGGTGACGTTCGTGGAACAGGCGGCAGATCTCGGCGTGGACTTCATCAACTGCATTACCTACGCCGGATACGACTGGGGATTCCAGAACCGCCGCACAGTAGATAGCTACCGGCGGGAGCTCGATGCCGCCGCACAGCGCATGGAGCAGCTGGGAATACGGTGCAGGTCCTTCCCCTCGGACGATCTCTCATGGGCCGACCCGGACCGGCCGTTCTCCTGCCCCTTCTTCTGGGGAGAGAACTTCCGGGTCACCTTCAGCGGAGAAGTCACGCTCGGGTGCTGCACTCCATTCAAAGAGATGTACACCTACGGCAATCTGCTGGAGCAACCCTTCGAACAGATCTGGAACAATGCGGCCTACCAGCGCAACCGCGCACTCGCAAAGCAACACATAGTTCCCAACCCGGTCTGCGCCTCCTGCGATCGGTTCAGCAAACGCTTCTTCCAGCTGCACGGCAGTCTCTCTGCAGAGACTCCGACCGCCCCCGGAAGTCCGGACGGCACGCACTGAGCCCCGGGGTGGAGCGCCCGCATCCCACTCCACTAGCGCGCGGCGACCTGCGCTCCCTCAATCTGCGCGAACTCCTCCGCAGAGAGCGCAGGTGCCGCATAGTAACGCAGGTTATCCGCCAGATGCGCTTCCGTGCGCATCCCGAGCAACGTGACAGAAACACCGGGAGCCCGTAGCACGAACTGCAGGGCCATCTCCAGAACCGATCGTCCTCTCTCCCGTGCCAGCTGCCGGTAGGCAAGGATCCGTTCCCACTTCCCGGTCATGGCCTGCAACTGCTCTGCGGTCAGATCCTCCTTCAGCAGGCCCCCACCGAAACAACCGCGCGCGATAATCGCTGGCCCCTCGGACCCCACACGCCGCAGCAACAGATCCAGCGCCTCCAGGTCGAGCAACCCGAAAGGAATCTGCAGTGAAGCGACCTGCGGGTACTGCAGAGCGAGCGCCGCGTCCTGCGCAGTGTCCGCCGCAATCCCCCAGAAGCGGATCTTCCCCTGCCGTTTCAAATCCTCCATTACACCCACAAACTCCCCGGACTCGATAACCGATGCCGGCGGACTGTGCAGCTGATACAGATCGATGCAGTCCGTGCGCAGCCGACGCAGGCTGCCCTCCACAGCGACCCGCAAGTATCCCGGAGAGAAATCCTGAGAGAGCGCGCCGGAAACGCCGGCAGGCAGGCGGTCCCTTCGCAGGCCGAGTGCGCGAACGATCGGCCGGACCAGAGGTTTGATGCGCGCAACCCACCGGCGTTGCGCCGGCAGACAATATCCCCCTTTGGTCGCCAGGATCACCTGATCACGCCGTCCGCGAAACGCCTCCCCCAGCAGAGACTCCGCCTCACCCTGCGCATACATATCGGCCGTGTCAAAAAAGTTGATCCCTGCATCCATCGCACTGCGCAACGCGCGCAGGTTCTCCTGCCGGCTGTTGCCCTGCGCAAAGACGCCCCCCAGTCGCGAGCACCCGAAACCGATCTCGGAGACCTGCAGGCCCGTACGGCCAAAACGTCGGTACTTCACGCAACCCCTCCTCGTACGACCGGTGCGTCACTGTGCTTTCAGGTCACTGGCCAGACGGTCCGCCGCCCGTGCGGCAAGAGCCATTGCGGTCAGCGTCGGGTTCTTCTCGCAACCGGTCGTGAAACAACTGGCGTCGCAAACCAGCACGTTGGGCACATCGAACAACCGGTTCCAGCTATCCAGCACGCCATAGCGCCGCGACTGATGCATGCGCACCGTGCCCGCGTAGTGCACCGAAGTACCGGGAAACAGTTGCGGTTCTACTTCCCGGATCTGACTGCGGTAGCCGGCCTCTTCCATCAAACACATCAGATGCTGACGCGCACGCAACATGTTCTGGATCACCTTCTCCTCGTACCGGATACAGATCTCCAGCAGCGGAAGCCCGAACGCATCTTTTTTCTGACCGGACGGACGCACGTAGTGCGCCTCGGAAGGAATCATGGTTCCAAAAACCTGAACCCCCACGGTGCGGGACCTGCCGCCGAACCGGCTCCAGATCTTGTCGCGCAAACTGACCACCCCCAGTGTCCACGAGGTCGCCATCAACGGCTCAGAGGTTGCATGAGGCAACCGGGTCAGATATGCAGAGGGAGCCAGCAACGCGATCGGACGATCCATGTCGAATGCCCACCACTCGCGCGGATGATCATGCAGAAAACGGCCGAGCAGGCCCTCCGTGTTGCCCAGCCCTTCAGGGAAGTCAGAACAGGCCGAATCAAAAAGCAACTTGGTGGAAAAGAGCGGTCCGCACGCCACCACAAATGCCGCGGCCTCCACGCGATGCTGGCTCCCGTCCGCCCGGCGATGATAGACGACAGAGGTCACTCGCTTTCGAGCTCCATCCCACTCCAACCGGAGCGCATGCGCACCGGTCAGCAACCGGAAGTGCGGAGCGGCCATCAGGCGGCGCACGATGTTGGTGAAGCTATTGAACGCGGTGCCACGCCCCACAATCAGGTTCGGAGGGCCATCTGCCAGAGGCAGCGTGGTCAACCCCTGCCCGTATTGCGCCGCCACCCGGGCCACGGCCTGCCAGTCCTCCGGCAGACGATGATGGTACGCGGCATAACCGGCCGGCAGGCAGGGAACATCCCGGGGGTCCGCCGTAATGTCCAGCAGACGTTCGGCGCGTTCATAGTAGGGAGCAAGCTCCTGATAGGTGACCGGCCAGCGATACCGTTCATGCAGACGCTCCCCCTCCGTGAAATCCTCCGGAGCAAAGCGAGGCACCGCCCCCGTCCACTGGTTGGACAGACCTCCCGGAGCCAGGTTCACGTACCAGTCAGTCTTCGGGTCCCCGCTGGCAATGTGGTAGCGCCCGTGCTCCATCGGGGGGACACGCCGGTAGAGGTTGCGTCCCGACAGGCGCACCAGCAACCCTCCCTGAAACCGATCCCCACTCTCCAGCATGGTGACCGGCACGCCCAGGCGCACCAGTTCATGCGCAGCCATCGCGCCGGCGGGCCCGCTACCAATTACCACCACCTGTCGGTCATCACGCATGTCGCTCCTCCCTGAATTTTCTCCCCCCGGAACGTGCCGCGTAGATTATTGCCGCATTCCGCACGAGGGTTCAGAGCGCTCCCTGCAATATGCGCAATGGCCCGGGTTCTCTCCGGGAAGAAGACGACTTCCCCGGGATCTGCCGGGCCACAACGGTTGCACAGCACACTGGCTCCGTCGCGAAAGCTCAGGCGCGTAACGCCTCAATTTTAGCAACGTAATCGCACATCAGGTTGTTGGCTTTCTCCATCGTGTCACTCTCGGCGTACACGTGGAAGAAAGGCTCCGAAGCATCCGGTAGAACCAGCACCCAGTCAACGCCGTGGTAAATCTTGATGCCGTCAATCAGCTCCACCCGGTGGCCATCGCCCAGTGCGCTGCTCTCACGGGTGAGCACACGCATCACACGCCCTTTGACCTCCCAGGGGCAACGCACCACAGCACGCGCGATACAGGCCCTCGGCAACTCATTGGCCAGCTCGGATAGCTTCAGGTCGGTCACAGCCAGCATCTCCAGCAACTTTCCAAACGCAAACATAGCGTCGAAAGAGGGCTGGAAGTCGGCAAAGATGAACCCGCCGGCGTCGTCCCCTGCAAAATCAGCACGGCCCGGGTGCCCCGGCTCCGCCGCGCACACCCCCATCAGAGCACGTGCGTCCGTCTTGGTACGGATCACCGTGCCATCGTGCAGCGCAACCAGATCCTCGATCATGCGAGGCGCGTTAACCGGGACCGCGATGCGCGCGTTGGGCCGGGTACGCGCTTTGAGCACCGCCATCATCGCCAGCAACGTCTCTCCCTCGATAACCTCGCCGTTCTCATCGACCAGCGTCATCCGCTCCCCGTCGGCCTCAAACATCACCCCCGCGTCAGCACGCAGCGTACGCACAATCTGCGCCAGATTGGGCATCAGCGCCGCACGAGCCTCCGGCGTTTTGGGCGTCTTCTGCACGTCCGGGTACGCGTTCAGGGCAATCAGATCGCACCCGATGCGCCCCAGCATGGTCGGATAGACCCCGGCGAGGCGCCCGAACGCAAAGTCGGCAACGATTTTGAAGCGCCGCTGCCGTACCTCATCCACCTTCAG
This sequence comes from Chthonomonadaceae bacterium, assembly GCA_025054835.1. GTDB lineage: Bacteria > Armatimonadota > Chthonomonadetes > Chthonomonadales > Chthonomonadaceae > JANWZQ01. The sequence continues at coordinate 13,538 of JANWZQ010000051.1, read as the reverse complement.
ATGGCGGTAGAAGTCCTCGGCGTATTGCTCCGCGCTGCGCCCGGTGTCCTTCAATTCCCCCACCTGATCGGCGTCGACGCGCCGGAAGTCCTCCCGAAAGAAGATCGTCTCCACCTTGCGCTCGGCATTCTTGGAGAGATAAATCCCCTGATCATCAAAGAACTCGATCAGAAGCATCCGCGGGTTATTGGGCGCCAGACGCACATGCACCCCCCCGCCAGCCTGTGACCCCAGAATGCTGTGCCGGGCAATCGGCAACGGCAGAGAATGCAGATCCGCCACGTTCACACCCACCGAGAGCAGGCCGGAGATCATGGCGCGCTTCATCATCCGCGCCGCAGGACCACTGTCCCGGCTCACCACAACGGTCGCACCACGCTTCAAATACCCCCCGTAGCTAGCGCCCAGCTTGCAGGCGAAATCAGGAGTCAGCTCGATATTGGCGATGCCCATAACCCCCTGATTCCGAAACAGCGAGCCGGCCCACTTCTGCCCCCAGATCAGGCTCATGGTCACCGTACTGCCCGCCTCGATGATCTTGTCCGGCCAGAGCTTGATCTGCGTACGGATCGTGCTATCGTTCTCGATGCGGCAACGATCGCCGATCACCGCCCCTTCCTGAATGGTGCAGTTCTGCTTGATCGTCGTGTGCGAGCACACCGTGCAGGCGTTGAGACGCGACTCCACCCCCACATAAACGTTGTCCCAGAGAATACTGCGGTGCACCACCGCCTTCTCCTCGATGATGCTGTTGTCCCCGATCACCGAGTAGGGACCGACGATCGCGCCCGCCTTGATCTTACAATTGCGCCCGATCACCACCGGAGGCGCGATCTGCGCCGTGGCATCGATCTCACAACCATCACCCACCCAGACGCCGTCACCGCGCGAATCGGCGGCACTGCCGATCCGCACCCGGGTCTGCCCATCCATCACCGTGTACTGCGCCTCACGATACTGCTGGAGGTTCCCCACGTCACACCAGTAGTCGTTATCCATGATGTAACCGTACAACGGTTTCCCTTCAGCCAGCATCCGGGGAAAGATGTCCTGGCTCCAATCATAGTTCCCCCCGGGCTCCATGTAATCAAGGATCGAGGGCTCCAGAATGTACATCCCGGTGTTCACCGTATCGGAAAACACCTCGCCCCACGACGGCTTTTCGAGGAAGCGCCGGATGCGGCCGTCATCATCCGTGATCACCACACCGAACTCCAGAGGGTTGGGAACATGGGAGAGGACGATGGTCGCCATACTCCCTTTCTCTTTGTGGAACTGAATGGCCCGGTGCAGATTGATATCGGTAAGGGCATCCCCACTGATGATCAGAAAAGGGCCGCCTTTCAGATACTCCTCGGCTTTCTTCACACTTCCCGCAGTACCCAGGGGCGTGTCCTCCACCGAGTAGACCATATTCACACCCCATTCCGAACCATCCCCGAAATAGCCCTCTATCTCATCTGCGAGGTAGTGCAGCGTGACAACGATGTCTTTGATGCCGTGCTGCTTGAGCAGCAGGACAATATGCTCCATAATGGGCATGTTCAGAGCCGGCGTCAGGGGCTTGGGACGATGCGAAGTGAGAGGGCGAAGGCGGGTTCCTTCGCCTCCCGCCATAATGACGGCTTTCATGGGAGCGCCTCCATATCCGGACGGTGACCGCGCAGACCCCGGTGCGCACGCGCTACCGACCGGAAAGTATCAGGGTGGACCTGCCTCACGACCGCGCCTGTGCAGGCTTTATATGCGCATTATACCTCTGTACTGATACCTGTTCCTACTTGATCGCAAGGAAAAACGGACGTTGTGTTCGGAACAACAGCCCCTCGGCACGCGTCGGCGGGGGCGGTGGGGGCGTCTTCTCCCGGGCATCCCGGGGAGGCACGTACACAAAGTCCTCCTTCTCCTTCTTCGCGTCCAGGCGAATGTTGGTTAGCTGGTTGGTCTGCGTCTGTTCCCCCACACTGAACTTCGCCTGATGGATCAACAGATCGTTCTTACCAATGTAATAGGTGATGGTACGCTTCAAAGGCGCGCCGTCCGGCCCCTTGACCTCCATATCGGCCCTGACGACCTCGCACATCCGGTTGCCAACACGCTCGCTCCCGGCATATGTCGCCTTGACTTTCGCGGCGTTCTTCTCGCCCCCAAAAAACGCGTCAATCTCCCCCTCCCACTGCCCGAGAAACTCCGTAGGATTGGGATCCAGCCGGACCTTCGTATAGGCGTTCTCCAGACTGCTGAAAGAGTAGTAGTGCTTCCCGTCCGCCACGTAGATAAACTCTATTGGACCACGCGACGGCAGGTCCCCGCGCAACTCCACCCGCAGGTAGTTGGGCTTGAGCGCCGCCACCGTCCCCTTCAACAGGATAGCCTCCTGCAACCCCTCAATCTCAATCCGTGCGGTAATCAACGCGGTCATGGCCCGGGCCCCGCCCAGTTTCCGGAACGCCTCGCGCAACAGCCGCTCCCCCTTCGCATCCGCCCGTCCGGGCGCGCTCCCCGCAACCGACAACGCCACCACAAGCAACACCGACAGACAAACCGACCACTTCAGTATGTTCCGCGCGTACATCCAGGGCCCCCTTCCGACAATCGCCACACACCAGCAGAACCAGTCCCCTGTTCGTTCTCGTAGAAGCGCCCCTGCGGTCGCTCCCGGTACCGCAACGCCGCATATCGCCTCCACAGGCCCGGATCAACCATAGCGATCCACTGCGCCAAACAACAGCAGGCTACTCCCCACCAGCGCCACCAGAACACCGGGCAGCAACGCCATATGCGTCAGAGTTACCACCATGCAGGTCAACCCGCAGACCAGCTGAACCATGAAGAACCCGGAACGCGCCCGACTATCGGGCGGCCAGAGCAACAACGCACTGCTCACCGACGAGCAGAGCAACAGGGGCCAGAACACCGTCGCAAGCCCCAGCCCGGTGCGCACCGTCGTCCCGGCAAAAACGGCGGGCAATGGCACCGACACCGCCTCCCGCTTCCACGCCAGAAACAGACTGAGCACCACCAGAATCATCCCCAGTAGAATGGCTGCCTCCGCGCGATTGAGAAAGCGCCGCATCGCCACGTCGGAATGCGCCGGATGTTCCTCTGGCAAGGATCCAAACATGCGTCGCCCCCCATCCGCAAGCACACCGCAGCGCCAGCATCCCCTCGTCACCACAACGTGCCGGATCATGCGCTCGCGTTCATGCGAATACGCTCACAGATCGTGCGGAGCAAACCCTCCAGATCGCCCTCCGCCGTTTTGAACGCGTCTGCATCCACCGTCAACGGGGCCCCGAGCACAACCAGAGGAGCCCCGTAACGCGGACAGGCAATGGCCTGCTCCAGGCTCAGTCCCCCCACCGCCTGCACCGGAACCGAAACCGCTCTGACGACCTCAGCCAGTTGATCCAGCGGGCTCGGGGGCACCCCCCCGTTACGCGCAATCACCTCCGGATCACGCCGCTCATCGTAGCCAATGTGATGAATGATGTAGTCGCACCCGAGATCCTCCAGCATGCGAGCCCCGGCGACCATGTCGGGGCACCCCAGATTATCCCCCATCACCTTGAGGCCATAATCCTTCCCGGCGCGCACCACCTGCTTGATCGTCGCCGGGTGCGCGCGCGCCATCACCACCACATGCGTTGCCCCCGCCCGGGCCATCATCTCCGCCTCCAGATACCCCCCATCCATCGTTTTCAAATCGGCTACAATAGGAGTATCCGGAAAGGCTTCCCGCAAGGCGCGCACGCCATGCAACCCCTCCGCCAGGATCAACGGCGTTCCCGCCTCCAGCCAGTCCACTCCCGCGCGCAGGGCAATTGCCGCCGTCTCCAGCGCCTCCTCCTTGCTCGTCAGGTCCAGCGAAATCTGTACGATGGGCTCCATCTCTCTCCCTGATTATCGGGGTTCTTCCGCTTCCGGGCACAGAGGCTCCGGCACACCCTCACCCGCTTGTTCAACGGGGCCCCGCCGGATTCCTCTCAAGCACTCCAATAACAGGATACGCTCCGAAGCGTGCGCCTTATCACACGCCAGCACCATCGGAGCACAATATGCTCCATAATAAGAGCACAGCGCCACAGGAGGCCGGGAGCATCATGACACAGCACTTCCAGCTACGCGGGGAATACATCACACTGGGGCAGTTGATCAAAGCGATCGGATTGATCCAGACCGGAGGAGAGATCAAAGCGTTCCTCGCCAGCCACGAAGTGCAGGTGAACGGCGAGCGCGAAGAACGCCGGGGGCGCAAGCTCCGTGCCGGAGACACCGTGATAATCCCCGGCACAGGCCCCGTCCAGATTGTAGAACCAGAACACTGATGCGCGCACTCACATCCTTCGGCGCACAGAAAATCAACCCGTAGCCACCGGAGCAGCAGACACGGCGCCGCCCGCCGCGGATGGTTCCCCCGCGTCGAGATACCGCCTCACCTCGGCCAGAAGAGTCTGCACTGCTTCCGACAACGGAGGCGGCAGCGAGCAACCCGCAGCCATAGGGTGCCCCCCGCCACCAAATCGCGCCGCAATACGATGCACCGGCACCCCCTCACGCCCGCGCAGGCTAACCCGGATCTTCCCCCCGGGAATCTCACGGAACAACAGACCAGCCTGCGCCGTCTTCACCGCGCGCACATGCGTCACAATCCCCTCGGTATCGGCATCCGTAGCCCCCAGCGCACGCATATCCTCCGCCGTGAGCACCGTCCACGCCACCCGACCATCCCCGGAGACCTGCAAACGATCCAGCGCGCGCCCCAGCAACTTCAGCCCCGCCAGAGACCGATTCTCAAACACCAGCTCGAAAATCTCGGCAGGCACCGCCCCGCACCGTTGCAGGCGTGCCGCAATCTGAAACGTGCGGGGCGTCGTATTCGGGAAACGGAAAGAACCCGTATCCGTGATGATCCCCGTCATCAGGCATGTAGCAACCGGCCGGGTGATTGGGCCGAGCAACTGCCCGAGCTGGAACACGATCTCCGAGGTCGCCGCAGCACGCGCATCCAGAAGCCGCAGATCCCCGAAAGGTGCATCGCCCACATGATGATCGATATCCATCAGGCGCGCCGCGGAGGCGATCACAGGCAGAACAGACGCCCCCACGCGATCCAGCGCACCCGCATCACACACCACCGCCAGATCGAAATCCCGCCGATCCGTCCCGGTCTGCACGCCATCCGCGCCCGGCAACCACCGATAGATATCCGGTACGCCGTCGGCAGAAAGCACCACCACATCCTTCTCGCGCGCCCGCAACAGATGCGCCAGAGCCAGCGCACTCCCCAGCGTGTCACCATCCGGGTTAACATGCCCGGCCAGCACCACACGGTGCGCCGCGCAGAGAGCCCGTGCCGCCTCCTGATACAACCGCCTCAATCCGCACCGGCTCCTTCCACAGATCCCTCCTGTGCCGCCCCCTCCGGTTGCGGCCGCAAATCCGCCTCAATGGAGTGCAACAACTCAAAAATGTGCTGCCCCCGCTCAATGCCCTCATCATAACGAAATTCCAGCTCCGGCGCCACCCGCAGGTGTGCCCGGCGCGCGAACTCCCCGCGCAGCAACCCGGCCGCACCGTTGAGCGCCTTCAGGCTCTGCGCACGCGCCTCCTTATCCCCCAGCACGCTCACGTAAACCTTGGCGTGGCGCAGATCGCGCGAGATCTCCGCACCCGTCAGCGTCACAAACCCCAGACGCGGATCCCGCAACTGCGTGCGAATAATCTCACTGATCTCTTCCACCAGTTGAGCCTGCACTCGCTCCTGTCGTACACCCATCGCCGTCTCTTCCCTCAATCGGTCACTACAGCATTTCCAGATCTACCTGACCGACCTCCACACGCGGATCAGCCTCCAGGTAGTCCAGTACCTTATCCAGCACCCGGTTGGCGAAGCCCGCATCGTTGGAAACACAGACCACGCCAACCGTCGCCCGACGCCACTTATCCATATCATCCACTTCTGCAATGGACACGTTAAACCGCTGACGCGTCGTCTCAATCAGGCTTTTTACCACCTGCCGCTTCTCCTTCAACGACGCCGCATCATGCAGATACAGCACCACTGTCAGCGCTCCAATATGCATGGGCCGCGCACATCACCGGTTGACCTGCCGCATCTCAAAACACTCCAGCACGTCATCGACCTGATACGGCTCATTCCAATCCTGTATCACAACGCCACACTCGAAGCCCTGCGCAATCTCACGCACATCATCCTTCAGGTGCCGCAGCGACTCAATGCGCCCGGTAAAGAGCAGATCCTTCCCCCGACGCAGGCGTACCTCAGCCCCGCGCTGGAGCTTGCCCTCCGTCACATAACACCCGGCGATCATCACGCCACGCGGCGTGCGGAAGTTCTGCCGGACCACCGCCCTGCCAAGTACGACCTCCTCGAAGACCGGAGTCAACAGGCCCTTCATGGCCCGATCCATATCCTCGACCAGATCGTAAATGATGTTGTAAAGGCGCACATCCACCCCATCGCGCTCCGCCGCACGTTGCGCCTCGGAGTCCGCGCGCACGTTGAACCCGACCACGATCGAACCGGTCGCCACAGCCAGATCAATGTCCGCCTCACTGATGTTACCGACCGCGCTGTGCTTGATGTTCAGGCGCACCTCATCATCCGACTTGTTCTCCGCCAGCTCGTTCAACTGCCCGATCACAGCCTCCAGGCTCCCCTGAACGTCCGCCTTCACAATCACATTCAGGTCCTTGATCGCCCCCTCACGCGCCTGCCGCGACAGATCATCCAGCGTGAGACGACGCACCGGACCGCTCATCCGCTGCGCACGCGCCTTCTCCTGCCGCTTCTCGGCAATCTGGCGCGCCTCCTTCTCATTCTTGACCACCTCAAAGGTATCCCCGGCATCCGGCGGGTTGTGAAACCCGATGATCTCCACCGGCGTCGCCGGCGGCGCCTTCTGCAGGCGCTCTCCCCGCTCATTCGTCATGGCGCGCACCTTGCCATAGGCCAGACCCGCCACCAGACTGTCCCCCACACGCAACGTACCGGACTGCACCAGTGCCTTCGCAACCGGCCCGCGACCCGGCTCCACCGAAGCCTCCAGAATGGTCCCGGAAGCGTGCCCGTGCGGATCCGCCTTCAGATCCTCCACGTCCGCAACCAGCAGGATGTACTCCAGAAGGTCCGGAATGCCCTGACCGGTCTTCGCAGAAATGGGCACCGCAATCACATCGCCGCCGTACTCCTCCACCACCAGATTGTGCTCGGTCAGCTGCTGCTTGATCCGATCCGGGTTGGCCTCCGGCTTATCGATCTTGTTGATGGCCACAATCATCGGCACCCCGGCCGCGCGCGTATGATTGATCGCCTCCACCGTCTGCGGCATGATCCCATCGTCCGCCGCAACAACCAGCACCACAATGTCGGTCACGCTCGCGCCCCGCGCCCGCATCTTGGTGAAAGCCCGATGCCCCGGCGTATCCAGAAAGGTGATCTTGCGCTTCTCCCCGTTGTGCTCCACCTCCACCTGATACGCCCCGATGTGCTGGGTAATCCCGCCGTGCTCCCCCGCAACCACATTCGTATGGCGAATCGTATCCAGCAGAGTGGTCTTCCCATGATCCACATGCCCCATCACCGTCACCACAGGAGGCCGGGGTTGCAACGCGCCCGCAGGCGCCTTGTGCTTCGGAGCCGCAGGAGCCGGTGCCGGCTTCGGCTCCGCCTTGAGCTTCAACGTGTACCCGTAGGCGGCCGCCAGCCGCTCAGCCAGCGCGTGCGGGAGCTTCTGGTTGATCGCAACAAGCTCACCCATCTGCAACAGCTTCTTCTGTGCCTCGTTGGGTGCCACCTGCATCGCCTGCGCAATGTCCTTGACCGTGGCGTCCGCACCTATCTCGATCACCTTATCCGCCTCAGCAGGCTTCCCCAGAAGGCTCCGGACGTCGTTGGCCGTCTCGGGATCCAGCACAGTATTGGGCCCGGACGTCTCCACCCCCAGATCCTTCAGCGCCGTCACCAGCTCTGCCGGCGTCATCTTCAGCTCTCTGGCCAGATCCACCAGTCGGATGCCCGGTACGACAGTCATGCTTCCTCCCCTTCACTCGGTACATGCGGAACGGAAGTGCCCTCCGACCCCGTTCCAGAAATCGCGCTACCCGGCCGGCTCTGCCCCGGCTCCGGCGTCGCATGCCGCAACAATTCCTCAAACACCGCCTCGGGAATCTCCCCGATCTTCAACGAGCGCTCCAGCCCCTTGCGTCTCCGCGCCAGCGCAATACAGGACACACGCGCACACACGTAGGCCCCGCGCCCGGACATCTTGCCCCGCGGGTCATACGCCACCCCCCCGCTCGCCAGACGCACAACGCGCAACAGATCGCGCTTCTCGTCCGTCTGCCGGCAGGCCACACAGGTACGAATCGGCTGATGTCGGGTCCTGCTCATAGCACCATTCCGTGACAGCACCGGCAACGCGCCGGGCGCATCAACGTCAAAAGCCGGCGCAGAGATGCACCGGCTCTGTGATGGACTGCTGCGAACCAGACAGGCCACAGGCCCTCCCCGGCTCGCCGACCACACGCTCACATCACATCGCGGCTCCTCTGTGCCCTCACACCGGTCCGGTAGCGGGGCCAGCACGCCCGCTCAACGCTCATTGCCCGGCCTCTGCCGGCATGGCCACCTCCCCATCGCGCTCGCAGGCGTTCGATCCAGCGCCCCGGCGCCCCGATCACAACCGTGCTGCCCGGAGGCAGAACCGCCGCGTCATGCCAGCAACCCCGGAGCACACGTCCCCCGCTCATACCACGCCCGTCTCAGCCGACTCGGAAGCGCCCGCATCAGAGCTATCCCCCGGCGTCGTATCGCCCTCCGAATGCGACACAGCTTCCCCGGCCTCCACATGCGCATCGGCCACCCCGGGAAGCGCATGCCCGTTCTGCTCGGCCTGCAGCATCGCCTCCTTCTCAGCCTCCTCGGCAATGGCCTGCAACGCGGCGCGTGCCACCTGCGCCTCACTGCGAATGTCAATCCGCCACCCGGTCAAACGCGCCGCCAGACGCACGTTCTGCCCCGCCTTGCCAATCGCCAGCGACAGCTGATTGTCCGGCACCACCACGCTCGCGCTCTTCGCCTCCTCATTCACGGTCACTTTCACCGCTTTGGCCGGCGAGAGCGCCTCCGCAATGAAAACGGCCGGATCCGCGTGCCAGCGCACAATGTCGATCTTCTCATCGTACAGCTCATTCACCACAGCCTGCACGCGACTGCCCCGATGGCCCACACAGGCCCCCACCGGATCCACACCCTCATCCCGGCTCACAACCGCAATCTTGGACCGCGCCCCCGGCTCACGCGCCACACTCTTGATGGTCACAATCCCATCCGCAATCTCGGGCACCTCCAGCTCAAACAGACGCCGGATCAGGCTCGGGTGCGTGCGCGACACAATCACCTGTGCCCCCCGCGTGGTCTCCCTGACTTCCAATACGTACACTTTGATCCGATCGTTAGAGCGGTAGGGCTCGGTCTCCACCTGCTCCTGTACGGGCAGAAGCGCCTCCAGCTTCCCCAGATTGACCACCACATTGCGCCCCTCCCGCCGCTGCACCACACCCGTCATGACCTCGCCCACACGCTCACTGAACTCATCGAAAATCTTGCGACGCTCCGCCTCACGAATCCGTTGCATCATCACCTGACGGGCAGTCTGCGCCGCGATACGCCCGAAATTGCCGGGATTGACCGGGATCTCCACCGTCTCCCCGACCAGCACATCCGGGTTGAGCGCCCGGGCGTCCTCCAGAGAGATCTCCTCCTGCTCGTTTTCCACCACCTCCACCACACGCTTCTCACAGAAGATCCGGAAGGGAGACGCCGCCGACTTGTCCGGTACGATCCGCACCCGGATGTTGCCATGCACCCCCATGTTGGTGGCGAAGTTCCGCTTGTAAGCCGTAGCCAGGGCGGACTCCACGGTCTCTACCAGCGTTTCCAGAGGGATATCCCTCTCACGCGCGATGGCCTGCAGCGCTTCCAGAAATTCCCCGTTCATAGTTCTGTGTGTCTCCGTGGGCGAGCACCCCCCACCCGTACCCGGCATGGCCTGCCCGTTCCAGCTCCACGCACCCCGCAGACCACCCGGAGAGCCCCCGCAGGCCGGAATAGCCGGACCGGCAGGAGCGGCACTAATGCAAAAGAGTGGGCGGCCACCCACTCTTGAGAACGAGCGTGTCAGGACTGACTGCGATTATAGCACACAGAACAGCGAAAAAGCAAGCCCCTTCCTGCCATCCCCGGTGCCTGCCCGGTCAGGGATGGCACGGTTTCTTCCCCTGCTTCTGGAGCTCCTTGCCTGTTGCCCTGAGCGGCGGGCTATTGGGTGCAGTGTAGTTTTCTGCCGGGCGAGCCTGCTTCTGGATCTCCTCGCCGGTTACCCTGAGCGCCTCACCGGCCGCCACAAAGCTATCCCCCAGCGCCCTCAAACCCTCCGCCATCAGATCGGGCAACTGCTGCAACGCATCAACCAGCAGATAGGCCGGACTCTCCAGATCCAGCGTGAACTCACGACCATCGGGCAGATGCCTCAGCGTGACGCCGGATACGCGCCACTCCGCACCCTGCCTGCGCAACTGCAGATACCCCGTCACATCCCGCCCCGCCCCCTCGGTCCGCGTGAAGTACATCCGGGCCGTATCCCCCGATACCTCGGTCCGGTCAATCGTATACTTCCCCCGGAAGCGCCGCGCGAGACGCCGGATACTCTCCGGATCCTGCCCCATGTTGGCCTGCGCCTCCTGCGTCAGGATGCCCCGGAGCGCAGCCGTATCCCCCTGACGCGCCGACCGGAGGAACGTCGTGCCGGTCCTGCGCGCCATGGCTTCCTCACTCACACAGCACCCCGACACGGCAAACAACCCCGGCAACACAATGCCCACCATAGCACAGACTCTCCAGCGAACTTGCATGGCTCTCCTCCTCACACAACACCACAACACCGCTCCCGATCAGATCCCGCGCCACAGAGAACGCAGGGCCGCGCTCACTCCGGCGCAAACAACAGAACCACGAACCGATCCTCCCGATCCAGCGCCACCTGACAGATCACCGAACCGGACGCGAACCGGACCCGATACCGGTAGCGACGCAGATCCCCTTCCACCTGCTGCTCCAGCAACTCCATGGACTGCAGCGCGCCCAGCGACTTCAGAAAATTCCCCGCCTGCTGCGTGCGCTCCGGTGTGAGCGCCGCGCGCACCTGCGGGGCCAGCAGATCCACATTGCTCCGACCCTCCACAAAATTGTGGATCGCCTGCCGGACCCGGCTCGCCACCCCGGAGTCCGGACCATCGGTCACAGGCTTCGGCGCCAGGTCCGGCAGGTAGTACCCCGCGATGCCACGGGCCAGCGCCTCGGCATGCCCCCCATCCATGTTAACCAGAACAATCACACTCAGCTTATCGTCCACAAAACGCGCCATATACGTGGAGAACCCGGGGATCCCGCCGCCATGCCCGATCTCCCGATGCCCGTTGATCTGGCGGACCCCCCACCCGTAGCCATAGCCGTGCGTCGTGCCGTCCTTCAGCTTCGTGGGCGTCCACATCTGCTCCAGCACCGGGAGCTTGAGGATCCGGTCCGTGTACAGCACAGCGTCCCACCGGGCCATATCCCGCGCCGTGGAGAGCAGAGCGCCCGCCGCAAAGGGTTGCGAGGGGTGAACCATCTCAGCATGACGCACCTCCGAAGCGACCCGTGTGTAGCCCGCAGCACGCCCTCGAATAATCGCCGACTTCACGTTGAGACGGGTCGCGGTCATTCCCGCAGGTTGGAAGATACGCTCACGCAGGAAAGCCTCGTAGTCCTTGCCACTCACCTTCTCCACAATCACACCCAGCAGGTAGTACCCGGAGTTGTTGTACTTCCACCGCTCCCCGGGAGCAAACTCCAGCGGCTGCTCATAAATAGTTTTCAACATCTCGCTCTGCGTGTAGGCCCTGCCCATACCGGACAGGAAGCTCAGCAACTCCGTGTAACTCTTGATCCCGGAAGTGTGATTGAGCAGATGCCGCACCGTGATCCCTTCCCATGCGGCCGGAGCGTCCGGCAGGAACTTGCGCACACTGTCCTCCAGCGAGAGCTTCCCCTCCTGCGCCAGCAGCAGGATCGCTGTCGCCGTGAACGTCTTCGTGATCGAAGCCAGCTGGTACACGGTATCCGGAGTCGCCGGCACATCCAGCTCCAGATTCGCCCGGCCATACCCTCTGATCAGCACCGGTCGGCCCGCACGAACCACCGCGAGGGAGACCCCGGGAATCTGCCGCTTCTGCATCTCCGCGCGCACATATGCATCCACCTTCCGGGCAACATTCCCGTAGCAGACCACCGGAACCAGCAGCAGACACACCGATATCCAGCCAGATTGCATCCCATTTCGCACCGAGCGCACCCCCATCCCCTTTCCAGACCTCCCTCCGCATCAGCAGCGAGCTTCCCGCGCTTCATATCATGGACAGATGCCGTCCCCGGCACGTTTCGCGAAAATAACACCGTACCGGGAAAGCATCCGCCGTTGCAACAGAAATTTAACCTCTGCTTAACACGCCCTTAAAAGAAACAGTGACATACTTATCCCGAACTCTGCTCACGCAATGCTCGTCAAAATGTGCGAGCGCTTTACACAGGGAGGTCAGAACCCATGCGTTACCTCCAGGCCCGGCTCGCGGTAGCCCTCTGCACGCTGAGCGCGCTCCTGACAGGCGGATGCTCCGAGAACAAGGAAACGCCCGCAGAGAATTCTCCCTCTGCCACCACCCCTGCTTCCACAGGCGCACCGGCCAGCCCCATGCCAGGCACCCGCGCCGACGAGAAGGGCGAACAACGTTAGCGTCCGGCCACGGTTCCGGAGCCCCGCAACCATCCAGTAACAGAGAACCCGGGTGCCACACGGTGATCCCGTCGCCCGCAGTGACCGTAGCTCCCGGGTTGATCATCCTGTAACCGAAGTGGAGGGTCAACGGGGTGTGACCATGCCGGACTGTGCGGACTGTCGCTGGTTTGATGGGACGAAATGCACGGCGCTGCCACCGGAATGGCCGCTCACGCCCGTGAATCGCGTGCGGGCCTGTCTGGGTAGCCATCGCGCAGGAATACAATGCGCTGATCGGTCCCGGAATGCGCGTTCTGGAAATTGGATGCGGCACATGGAGCCTCATCCGGGAACACTGCCTGCAAATCAACGCGCAATGGACGGGATCGATATCAGCCCGACCTACTACGGAAAGCCAACCATAGCCACCCGGATTGAGTCTGTCGAGGCGCTCTCTTTCCCGGACCAGACCTTCGATCTGGTTGTCGGCAATCAGACCATGGAGCACTGGAACGAGTCGGGATGCCGCACCGAAGTCGGTCTCTGGCAATGCTTCCGCGTCTGCAAGCCAGGCGGGAAAGTCTGTCTGAACGTTCCCATCCACTTTCACGGATCCCGGATCTTTGTGGAGGGCGATCTGAAAGCGATCGAAGCGATGTTCCGGCCCTTCGCCAGCGATCTGCAGATGCAGCCCTGGGG
>JANWZQ010000031.1 GCA_025054835.1 Chthonomonadaceae bacterium | reverse complement strand
ACAGCCCCCAGTGAATGAACAGACCGAAGCGATCGTGCGTGAACCACCGCGTGTCACCGACCGTCGGGCGAACGCCTTCCATTGCCCTGTGCTCCTTTCACACCAGTATCGCTCACACTATACGTCGTCAGGCTCCTGGTGACCTGCCATGTTCCGTGCACTCATGCAATGCCCCTCAACGCGATCGACGCGTCTATTTTTCTACTCACGACGCAGGACCTCAGATGACAGGTGTCTTTAAAACTGCCTTAAAAAACCGTGTTGTATACTGAAGATGCTGTCACACACGTTCTGCACAGGAGCTCCTCCGTTGCACAACACCCGGCCCGCTTCCCCGGAAATCGCCCTGTCGGCCTACTGCTCTGCTCGCCTCCTCCAGTGGCAACGCCTGACTCTGATCCTGCTGACCGTCGGGTACGCTGGCTACTACATCTGCCGATCTAACCTCTCCGTGACTACTCCCCTGCTCATCAAGGAGTTCGGCGCACAGGGGTTGAACAAAGAGGCGATCGGTACCATCGTCTCATGGGGCACACTGGCTTACGCGTTCGGCAAGTTCTTCGGGGGTTCTCTATCCGATCTGCTGAGCGGCCGACGGATGTTCCTCGCCGGCATGGCCGGATCTGTTCTGTGCACCGTGATATTCGCTCTGGGAGGCCCCCCTGTGTTCACGCTGGCGTGGGTGTGCAACCGCGCCATACAGTCAGTAGGGTGGAGTGGCATCGTGCGCATCGCCTCGCGGTGGTACGCCTATTCGAGCTACGGCGCGATCATGGGAACGATCAGCCTGAGCTTCCTGTTTGGAGACTTCTTCTCCCGTCTGCTTCTCGGACAGTTGATCGTATGGGGACTGCACTGGCAGGGCGTCTTCTACGTCGCGGCCCTGTCACTGGGGATCATCTTCCTGATCAACCTCTTCCTCCTGCGCGAAACCCCGCAGGATATTGGCGAGGCAGAACCTCGAGCCCATCCGAACAACCTGTTCGGTGAAGCAGGACAGACAGCACGGCTCTCAGGCCCATCGGATCTCCTGCTCCCCCTGCTGCGCAACTCGCTTTTCTGGACCGTCTGCGCGCTCTCTTTCGGGTTCACCATCGTTCGAGAGACATTCAATACGTGGACGCCACAGTACCTGCATGAGGTTGCCGGATTGGAAGAAGGTCGGGCCGCCAGCGCCAGTGCCCTCTTCCCCCTCTTTGGAGGCATCTCCGTGCTGGTTGCCGGCACGGCCTCGGATCGTCTGGGAAGGGGAGGGCGCGCCGGGATCATCCTGCTCGGATTGTTGTGCAGCATGCCTCTGTTGCTCTTGCTGGGTCTGTCTCGCGCGGGAACAACGCCCGCCATGGCAACCGCTCTGCTCGCCCTCGTCGCTTTCGCCCTGATCGGGCCCTACTCTTTTCTGGCCGGCGCGATCGCGCTGGATTTCGGCGGCAAACGTGCCAGCGCAACGGCCTGCGGATGGATTGATGGCATCGGTTATCTGGGCGGCGTGCTCGCCGGAAAAGGCGTGGGAGCACTGGCCGAACGCTCCGGATGGAGCATCGCTTTCATCTGCCTCGCAGGGATCACAGCAGTCTCCTGTCTCTTCGCAGCGTACTACTGGTACCGGCAGTGCAGATAACACAGGTACGGCGGCATGCCATCGCTCGCTGAAATGAGGTTGTTATGACGCAACACTACGACACCGCGATCGTCGGCGCGGGAATCCTCGGCCTCGCCCACGCATATCATCTGGCGCGCAGAGGACAACGTGTCCTTGTCCTCGAACGGAACCGGTGCGCGATGGGCGCGTCCGTGCGCAACTTCGGCATGATCTGGCCCATTGGCCAGCCCGCAGGCTCGATGTACGCGCTTGCGGTCCACAGCCGCAATCTCTGGGTAACCGTGCTGAAGGAGGCCGGTATCTGGCACGCGGAATGCGGATCCCTCCACCTCGCCTACCGGCAGGACGAGGCTGCTGTTCTGGAAGAGTTCGTCGCTCTGACCCGGGATCACGGGCAGTATAGCACCCTGCTCTCTGCCCGGGAAGTGCAGCAGCGAGCGCCCGCTGTACGCCACGAGGGCCTGATCTGTGCTCTGTGGAGCCCCACTGAAGTCTGCGTTGACCCGCGCGAAGCACTGCGTCTGCTGCCCCCTTTCCTGCATAGTCGCTACGGAGTGCATTTCGAGTTCGATTGCGCTGTCGTCGGGTACGACGCCCCCACAGTGCACGCTGGAGGTAAGACATGGAAAGCAGATCGCCTCATTGTCTGCTCCGGCGATGACCTGCAAACGCTCTTCCCGGAAAGCATGCAGGCATTGGAGCTAACACGCTGTAAACTCCAGATGCTGCGGTCCCAACCGTATGGAGATACATTCCGTATCGGCCCGATGCTCGCCGCAGGCCTCACCCTGCGACACTACCGGGCATTCCAGAATTGTCCCTCTCTGCCCGTCCTGAAACAGCGCATCGCAACCGAGACGCCCGAATTCGACTGCTACGGCATCCATGTGATGGCCTCACAGCATGGGAACGGTGAGATCACCATTGGCGACTCCCACGAGTACGACGCAGCCATCACCCCCTTCAACAAGGAACAGATCGATAACCTGATACTGGACTATCTGCGCTCTTTTCTGTACGTACCGGACTTGCGGATCACGTCACGCTGGCATGGTACCTACGTGAAACACCCCGTGCTCCCATGGGTCACCGCTCACCCTGCAGACAACGTCACGATCGTAACCGGGGCAGGAGGAGCAGGAATGACACTTTCCTTCGGCCTCGCCGAAAAGGTCGCCACGCAAATCCTGGAGGAAACCCTGTGAAACGCACTGCAGTTCTGCCTTCCGCGGCCGCGCTCGGAATAACCACCTTGGTGCTGGCGACCTCGCACATGCCGGTTGCACGCATGGGACGCCAGCCAGATGGCAGCTTCATCGTCTCCTCAGGACAACGGATCGAACCGGGAACAATCGCTTTCGATGGCAGACCGATTGACATTGCCATACACCCGTCCGGTGCCCCTCTCGCCATTCTGAATCAGCACAACGTCCTGCTGGTGAATCCCGATGAAGCAACGCCCTCCAGCGCGACTCCTCTGTCGCCGGATCCCGGAACGAAAGTCAGTGCCGGCTATCGCGGCGTCCTCTGGTCCCCGGACGGGTCACGGCTCTATGTGAGCGTCGCGCAGGGATACGTTCAGGAGTTCCTGCTCCGCAACGGCACACTGGAACACGGCAGAAAGATCACGATTCGACCGGAAACCGATCGCACGAACCCGCGCCCCGGCGGCATGGCCATCACGCGCGACGGAAACACACTGTTTGTAGCCGCCTGCGACCGTAATGCGGTTGTTCAGATCGACCTGCAACAGGGACAACGCGTGCGTGAGTTCAAAGTTCAGAACCTTCCCTTCGACGTGCGGCTCAGCACAGACGAGCAAACACTGATCGTCTCCAATTGGGGAGGGCGCGAGGTAGAAGGAACGGACGAGCCAGAGGATGAGTTCACCGAAGCCGCGCGCTCTGGCAACGCAGTGATCGTTGTGGACCCACGGGGCGCTCCTGCCTCCGGAACCGTCACTCTGATCTCCCGCACCGACAATCGGACAAAACATCTCGAAGTCGGCCTGCACCCCAGCGGTCTCGTTGTGCACGGCAACCGGGCCTACGTCGCGAACTCCGCAAGCGACACGGTTACCGAAATCGATATGTCCCGGGCGCGCATCCTCCGCACGCTACGCATCCGGTGGAAAAATCTCAACATCTGGGGATCCATGCCCTGCTCTCTGGCCGTCTGGCGCAATCGGCTCCTGATCTGCAATGGAGGAGACAACGCTCTGTGCGAGGTGGATCTCAAGACAGGACAAACACGGGGTTTCCGCCCCGCAGGATACTACCCGGTTGCGCTGGCAGTAGCGCCGACAGGAGAAAGAGCCTATGTCGTCAACACCAAGGGCAACGGATCGGTCCGCCAGACGATACGGGGAGAGATTGGCAACGCCCACGACTTCCAGGGCACAGTTTCGGTGATCGACCTGAACGCTGACCTGCAGGAAGCTACACGCCGCGTCGCGGAGTACAACGGGTGGAACCGACCGCGAGACGCATTGCGCCCGAGCCTCGCGGTATACCGGGGTGCCATCAAGCATGTGCTCTACATCATCAAGGAGAACCGAACCTACGATGAAGTGTTCGGCGACATGACAGATCACTCCGGCAGGCCGATCGGGAACGGCGACCCTCGACTATGCGGACTGGGCGAGAAAATTACCCCCAATCACCACGCGATCGCGCGAGAATTCACTCTGTTCGACAACGGGTATGTCAGCGGAACCAACAGCGCGGACGGCCATGCGTGGTGCACACAGGCCATCGCCAATGACTACCTGGAGCGCTTCTACACCGGCTACCGTACCTACCCGGACGACGGAGACTGCGCCATGTCCATCTCCAGTGGAGGCGCACTCTGGGATATCGCAGCGAAAAAAGGCAAAAGCATCCGGGTCTATGGCGAATTCTGCGACGATAAGCTGGCCCGGTTTGAACCGCAACCGGTGTCCTGGCTGGATATGTGGCGCGACCGGCAGAACGGCACGCGCCGCTTCAAAGTCCGGGCCAGCACAACCGTGGCCAGCCTGAAAAAATACATCCACCCTGAAGTCGTCTACTGGCCCCTGTGGCAGAGTGACCAGGCGCGCGCAGACATTTTCATCGAAGAGTATCGCCGGTTCAGCCGCGAAAACCGCGTCCCGAACCTGATGATCCTCTGCCTCCCCAACGATCACACGGAAGGACGAGACCCGGCGTACCCCAGGCCACAGTCCATGGTCGCCGACAACGATCTCGCGCTGGGGCGGGTTGTCGAGGCTGTCAGCCACAGCCCTCAGTGGAAGAACACATGCATCTTCGTCATCGAAGACGACGCACAATCCGGCCCCGATCACGTGGACGGGCACCGCACCGTCTTCATGGTGATCAGCCCGTACGTGAAGCGCCGCTTCGTGGACTCAACGCTCTACACCACGGTGTCCATGATCCGATCCATTGAGCTGATGCTCGGACTGGACCCCATGAACAGGTTCGACGCACTCACCCCGCCCATCGCGAACTGCTTCACCGACACTCCGGACTTTACACCCTACAGAGCACGCCCCAATCAGATCCCTCTCGACGACATGAACCCCCCGCTCTCGGCCCAGTCGCCTCAGGAACAGTACTGGACGCGCAGATCGCTTGCGCTGGACTGGAGCGGGATCGACCGCGCCGATCATGAAACGCTCAACCGGGTCATCTGGCACACCCTGCACGGAGTGCACACCCCCTATCCCGTAGAACGAAGGAGCTTCCCTCGATGACACCTGAACTGGTTGTCCTGGACATGGCCGGCACCACAATCCACGATGGAGACGCCGTCAACCGCTGCCTGTCCGATGCCCTTCACGCCGAGGGAGTGACCGTACACCGCGATGAGGTCAACGCATACATGGGCCTACCCAAGCCCGTCGCTATCCAGAGGCTTCTGGAACAGAGAGCAGAAAACGCCCATCGCGAACGCGTCATGAGGATCCATGCCGACTTCCAGGCGCGCATGATCGACCACTATCGGCACTCCCCGGAGGTACGCCCTGTCGCCGGCACCGAAGACGCTCTGCGCCAGTTGAAAACCGCGGGGATCCGGGTCGCGCTGGACACTGGATTTGACCGACAGATCGCCGACGTGATCCTGCGACGACTGCAGTGGGGACCGGAACTGCTGGACACCACCGTCACCAGCGATGAAGTGCCACGCGGACGCCCGCACCCGGACCTCATTCTGACCGCCATGCATCGCACCGGGGTCACAGATCCCCGTCGCGTGGCCAAAGTAGGTGATACCCCTGCCGACCTGCAGGAGGGACACGCAGCCGGATGCGGGTGGGTCATCGGTGTCACCGGTGGATCACACACCTGTGCGGAACTGGAGCCATATCCCCACACACATCTAATACACAGTGTCGCCGAGCTACCGGAGATCCTGATCCGCTCGTGAACGAACAACCGACCGGCGATGCTGCCGCCGCGCCTGCAACCGCCCCGCAAGCAACGGGCACAGACGCGCCTCCGCCTCCAGAATCAACGACTCGGTAGTTGCCCAGTCAATGCACGGATCCGTGACAGACACGCCGTACCGCAACTGCGCAGGATCTGCCGGGATGTCCTGCCGCCCGGCAAACAGATGGCTCTCCAGCATGAGCCCCACAATCGAATGATTGCCACGCTCGATCTGATCCAGACAATCGCGAAACACTAGGCACTGCCGCTCATATACCTTCTGTGAATTGCCGTGACTGCAATCGATCACCAGATTCAACGGTAGTCCCGCAGACTCCAGGCGCGCCTCCACCTCCGCCACACTCCGCGCATCGTAATTCGGTTCCCTCCCGCCACGCAGAACGATATGCCCGTACGGGTTGCCCCGGGTCTGGAAGACCGCCCCCTGCCCCTGCAGATTGATGCCCAGAAAATGATGCGGGCGTGCCGACGACAGGATCGCATTGACCGCCACCTCTACGCTCCCGTCCGTGCCATTCTTGAAACCAATCGGCGTGGAGAGCCCGCTGGCCATCTCCCGATGCGTCTGCGACTCCGTGGTACGTGCCCCGATGGCCGTCCATGTGATCAGATCCCCCAGGTACTGCGGCATCACGGGGTCCAGCGCCTCCGTGGCAACCGGCAGGCCCAGATCCGCCAGCTCCACCAGCAACTGACGCGCCCGTTGCAAACCCTCCTCAATGGCAAAGGTATCATTCATGCGCGGGTCGTTAATGAAGCCCTTCCACCCGACCACCGTGCGTGGCTTCTCGAAATAGACGCGCATCACCAGAATGAGCGTCTCCCCCACACGTTGCGCCAGCGCATGCAGACGATGCGCATACTCCAGCGCAGCTACCGGGTCATGAATGGAACAGGGGCCAACCACCAGAAACAGGCGCGGATCCTGTGCATCCAGAATGCTTTCAATAGCCCTGCGATGCTGCGCAATTCGCGCCGCCGAACTTTCACAGAGAGGTATCGCCCGGATCAATTGCTCCGGAGTCAATAGATTGCGATAGGAGACAATGCGGGTATTGTTTAGCTGGATCCTCATATCTTCTATGATACCCGCATTCCCATCCCACAGACGCACAGCAGGCTCCACGCGCTCACCAGTCATGCACGCTGCCGTCAGCGCGTCGCACCATGGGCAGATACGCCCGCTGGTAGGGGTACTTCGCGGCCAGATCCTCGTTCACATCCACCCCCAGTCCGGGCATATCCGCAACCTCCAGATAGCCATCCCGGAAAACAGGTGCCCCCGGCAGTACCTCCTGCACAATCTCCGGAAAGAACACCATCTCCTGCACCCCGAAGTTGGGCAGAGCCAGATCCAGATGCACGTTGGCCGCGTGCGTAGGAGGCGCAATATCGCCCGGCCCGTGCCACGCCGTCTGCACCTGATAGCACTCGGCGACTGCCGCAATCTTTCTCGCCTCGGTAATTCCTCCCGAATGCCCGAGATCGCAACGAATGAAGTCAATCAACTGCTCCGTTAGCAACGGCAGGCACTCGTACCGGGTATGAAAGAGCTCCCCCATGGCCAGAGGCGTGGTGGAGTGCTGACGAATGATCCGGAACCCCTCCCGATTCTCGGGACGCAACGGATCCTCGAGAAAGAAGAGATGAAACGGTTCCAGCTCCCGCGCCAGACGTGCTGCCTGTATGGGCGTCAGCCGTTCGTGTACGTCGTGCAACAACTCCACCTCCGGCCCCACAGTTGCGCGTAAATGCGCGAAGAGATTCGGAACCACGCGCAGGTACGGCGAGGGCTCCCACCGCTCGATAGCAGGCATCGGACCACCATCGCCATGAATCCACGTAGCCGACGCCGCCTCCATACGTCCGCCGGCCCCATAGGTGCCGGCGCCACCGGGTACAGCTACCTGCGCGCGCACCACTTTGAAGCCCTGTTCTACGCACTGCCGCACCGCATCCTCAACCTCCACAAAATCCCGACCCCCCGCATGCGTGTACGCCAGAACCCCCTCACGCGTCTTGCCCCCGAGCAACGCATACACAGGCATACCCGCACGCTTCCCCTTGATATCCCATAGCGCCATATCGATCCCGGACAGCGCGGTCATCGCATCCGGCCCCCCTTTCCAGTAAAACCCCCGGTACAGGGTCTGCCAGATATCCTCGATCCGATCCGGATCCCGGCCAATCAACAGAGGCGCAAAATACTCCTGCAATATGGTCGCTACCGCCAGCTCCCGCCCGTTCAACGTCGCATCGCCCACACCGTACAGACCGGGCTCGTCTGTAACAATCTTGACGATCACATAGTTGCGCCCCGGACAGGTCACAATCGTCCGTACCTCGGTAATCTTCACCCGCACACCTCCTCATGTTGTTCCTGCATAACGTGTCCCCCTGTTTCGCGCCCTGCGAGCAAAAAACCTCACTTCTGCAACCGACGCCCCCTGTGATACAATGTACCGAACAGACCGGTACTGCCCCGGCTTCTTACCTGACAGGAAAACCATGACAGACATCGCGCCACCATTCATCAGCCGCCAGCGAATCCACTTCGACATGCTGGACATGCTCGGTGTCCTGCACAATGCGCACTACTTGCTGCTCTTTGAACGCGCACGCTTCGATTTCTGGCACGCACAGGGCCTCCAGATCGGCGCGCCGGGCCTCGACTGGCCCTACTACGTGGCACGGAACGAAATCAACTATCGAGCCCCCATCACCCGTATTCAGGAAGTAACGGTCACACTGCAGGTGACACACCTGGGGCGCAGCAGCGCAACGCTCGGACACGCCGTCTATCAGGACGACGGGACCCTGGCCGCTGAAGGCCATACCACGCTGGTACGGGTCGACCCGAAAACGCGACGCGCCATCCCATGGTCCGGGGAGTTCCGTGCACTGCTCGCCAGATACCTCATCGCAACGGAGAGATAAACGCCTACGCCCTGCCACACCGTACAGGGATGCAGTGCCACAGGAGGAAACTCATGGCAGAAGACGTCATGCCGATCCGTCGTATCGATCACGTCCGCTTCTTCGTTGGCAACGCCCGGCAGTCGGCCTACTTCTATCGCAATGCGTTCGGCTTCGACGTGGTCGCCTACGCAGGGCTCGAGACCGGTGTCCGGCAGGAAGCCGGGTACGTCCTCAAGCAGGGTAATATCACGTTCGTCCTCGCCTCCCCCCTCACTGCAGACCACCCCGAGAACCACCGGTTGATCCAGCACGGCGACGGGGTGCAGGACATCGCTCTGGAAGTAGAGGATGTCCCCGCAGCCTACGCTACCGCCATCGAACGCGGCGCCACAGGCGTATCACCACCGACGATCCGGGAAGACCGGTACGGGATCTACGAGTATGCCACCATACGCGCCTACGGCGACACCACCCATACCTTCGTCAACCACGACCGGTACCACGGCGTGTTCGCCCCCGGATATGAGCCTATCGACCCGGAACGCTATGGACCGCGACGTTCCCGTCCCGGAGGCCTTCTGGAGATCGATCACATCGTGGGCAACGTCGAAAAGGGCAGAATGGATGCCTGGGTCCACTTCTACCAGACCGTCATGGGCTTCTCACAGATGATCTCCTTCGATGATAGAGACATCAGCACAGAGTACAGCGCCCTGATGTCCAAAGTAGTTGCCGGCGGGCAGGGGCGGATCAAATTCCCGATCAACGAACCCGCCGACGGACGCCGCAGGTCACAGATCGAAGAGTTCCTGGAATTCTATGGCGGGCCGGGCGTGCAACACATTGCCCTCCTGACAGAGGACATCATCGAGACCGTGCGCAACCTGCGCCAGAACGATGTCTCCTTCCTGCGCGTCCCGCCCACCTACTACGAAGCCCTGCCCGATCGCGTCGGTCCCATTGAGGAGGACCTGCACACCCTCGCAGAGCTTGGCATTCTTGTGGACCGCGACGACGAAGGGTACATGCTCCAGATCTTCACCAAACCCGTGGAAGACCGCCCGACTCTCTTCTTCGAAATTATCCAGCGCCGTGGCTCGAAAAGCTTCGGCAAAGGCAACTTCAAAGCCCTTTTCGAAGCCATCGAGCGCGAACAGGCCCTGAGAGGAACCCTCTAGGAGGCCGCAGGTGATACTGGCGCGCTACGTCGGTCTGAAACGCCCTGACATCTGGAATGCAGACCTGGCAGAACTGCTACGGGACCGGTTTGCCCACCGGGACGAACACACCCCCTGCGTCGGGATCGTGGTCGACGACGAAGTCTTCGACGCACGCCTGGCACGCCGCCTCCATCTGCACTCCATCGACATCGACAACGACCTGATCACCGGGGAACTGGCCGACATCGCACTGCTCGAACTGGCCTGCGAAGACGGGTACGAACTGGTTCAGAAACTGCGCGCCCTCCCACCTCATAGATACCCCCGATGGCGCTACCCGCTCCACTCGGTTCCACTGCTCCCGCCGGTCGAACCCGCATCCTTCCGCGACTTCTACGCCTTCGAGCAACATGTCATCAACGCACGCAAGCGCCGGGGCCTGGAGATGATCCCCGAGTGGTACGAAGCCCCGGCGTTCTACTTCTCCAACACTGCCGCGATCATCGGTCCCGGCACACCGGTCCGCAAACCCCCCGAAACCCGCGAGCTCGACTTCGAACTGGAGATCGGAGTCATCATCGGCAAAGAAGGAAGCGACATCTCCGTCGAAGAGGCAGATAACTACATCGCAGGCTTCACGATCATCAACGACTGGAGCGCCCGCGACGTGCAACGGCGCGAGATGAAAGTCGGCCTCGGACCCGCAAAAAGTAAAGACTTCGCCACAAGCATCGGTCCCTACCTGGTCACACCGGATGAACTGGAAGACCATATCCTCCCGGATCGCTCACGGGGCAATCGCTACGACCTTGCCATGACCGCATCGGTCAACGGCCAGATCATCTCGCGCGGAAACGCACGGGACATGCACTGGACCTTCGCCGAGCTGATCGCCCACGCCTCACGCAACACCACACTGCGCCCCGGAGACCTGATCGGATCCGGCACCGTGGGCACCGGATGCCTCGTAGAATTTCCGGAGGGAACCTATCCGTGGCTCCAACCCGGAGACGTGGTGCGCCTTGAAGTAGAATGCCTGGGCATCCTGGAAAATCCCATCGCAAATGCACAAGGAAATAGCAACCCCGACGGTGAATGACTGTAAGAGCATTCCGCCCTGCAGAACCGGGCAACTGCGAATTGCCCGTGATCTCGACCTGTCGTTTTGTCGTTGTCCCGGTAAAGGAGACCCTGATGCGAACGCAACAGAGCCAGTCTCTTCCAGAAGTCGAACAGGCCCACGAGCTGCTAAAACAGGGGAGACGTGAGGAGGCCTACGCCCTCGTCTGCGACGTGCTCAAACGACAGCCAGCAAACATCGAAGCGCGGGCCCTGAGAGATCGGATCGACGCCGAAGACTTCCGCGTCGCAGTCGTCCGGGAGCGCGAGCGCAAAGACATCTTCGAAGACGAAGACGTGAGCCCCATCCTGCCCATCGGCGTCCTCATCATCGGCATTGTGGCCGCGCTGGTCGCCTCCTACCTCGCATTCCGGGCAATCCGTCTGGGCTTCCAGATCGGCTTCACTGCAGAGGTCGAAATGGGAGGGCGGTGGCTCGGAGCGCCATCGAAGTTCCCTGTGCACAACCTGTTCATCACACCGGTGTTGCTCTACTTCGTCTCCGGCATCTGCATCTACGCCTACCGGCGCTACCGCCCGCGCTAACCCGGCCCTTCCTATTCCGGAGAGAAACCATGCCACACTACGTACAGCGCGGGCAGATACCGCGGAAACGCCATACCCGGTTCCACAGGCCAGACGGCAGACTCTACACCGAACAACTGCTCGGCACCCGCGGGTTCACAGGCATCTCCTCCCTCCTGTACCACCGCGTGCCGCCCACACAGGCACTCCGGTTCGGGCAGGCCATCAGCGTACAGCCCGAAACAGTCCCGGAACAGGCACTACGCCACCACCACCTCCGCACGGCCGCCATCACGCCCCATGGCGACCCGATCACCGGGCGCACCCCGCTTCTGGTCAACGACGACGTCGCACTGGGCATCTGCTGCCCCACAGAACCCATGTCCTGTTTCTACAAAAACGCGGACGGCGACGAACTGCTGTTCATCCACGAAGGCACAGGACGCCTCGAGACCATGTTCGGCACCCTGCACTACACAGAGGGCGATTACCTGATCATCCCGCGGGGCACCATCTACCGGATCGTGCCAGAGTCTACACAAACCCGGATGCTCGTGATCGAAGCCTCCAGCACCATCGAAGTACCTCGCCGCTACCGGAACGAGTACGGGCAGATGCTGGAACACGCGCCCTACTGCGAACGCGATATCCGCGTCCCGGAATACATGGAACCGTGCGACGAGACCGGCGAATTTGAAGTGCGCATCAAAGCACGCCAGCGCATCACGCCCTACTTCTACGCGCACCACCCCTTCGACGTCGTCGGATGGGACGGCTATCTCTACCCGTGGGCATTCAGTATCCACGATTTCGAACCGATCACCGGCTCCCTGCACATGCCCCCGCCGATCCATCAGACATTCGAGGCGCACAACTTCGTGGTCTGCTCCTTCTGCCCGCGTATGCTGGACTACCACCCCGACGCCATCGTCGTGCCTTACAACCACAGTAATCTGGAAAGTGACGAAGTCCTCTACTACGTCAACGACCGGTTCGGTAGCCGCAGAGGCATCGAGGTCGGCTCGATCACGCTACACCCGGCCGGGCTGCCACACGGCCCCCAGCCCGGAGCCGTTGAGGCCAGTCAGGGAGCCCGACGCACAGAAGAACTGGCTGTCATGGTCGACACCTTCCGCCCCCTGCACCTGACCCGTGCCGCTCAGGCCCTGGACGACCCGCAGTACCCGTACTCCTGGATCCCCTGACCTGCCCCCTGCACCGCTCCCGGCCGGTCAGGGGAGATCCATCGCATCACGATCCACCCCGGGCCCCTCCGGTGCGCCCTTCCGCCCCCGGGAACGCCGCCTGCGGGGCACCCGCAGAGCGATGTGCTGGTAGTCCAGTCCCGCAACCGCCAGCGCACGCTCCCAGCTGTCAAACCGCCGGCGCGCCGCCGTGATCAACGCGAGATCGCGCCGCTCCATGCTTCTGGCGCTCAGGTCCACCCCCTGCGCATGCAGCGCCTGCAACTCCCGGGTGATCTGCGGCCCATCCCACGCGCGATAGCGCCGTATCTTCTGGTAGTCCAGTCCCGCTGCCGCAATCGCGTTGCTCCAGGAACCAAAGTGTTGCCACCGCGTTGCCGCCGCCGCCAGCTGCGGATCCAGCTGCGTGCTGACATGCCGCCAGCTCAAATCAGCGCCCTGCGCATGCAGCTCCCGGATCCGCTGGACAATCCGCTCCCGGTCCCATATCCGGTACCTGCGGATCTCCTCGTAATCCAGCCCCGCGTACTCCACCGCACCACGCCAGGAACCAAAGTAACGCGTTGCGGCGCGCAGCAGAGCCACCTGCTCCTTCGCAACCGCCGTATAGTTCAGATCAACACCGGCACGGTACAGGCGGCGAATCTCCGCCGCAATCAGGTCCTTACTCCATTTGCGCACTGTATCTCCGCGACCTCTCACCCCTGGATTCGTCTCCCGGTCCGGTTCAGACACACTGCTGTGTGCCGCTCTCTATCGCCGGGACCCTCGCATTC
>JANWZQ010000030.1 GCA_025054835.1 Chthonomonadaceae bacterium | reverse complement strand
CGCATTTATCCCCACCGAACGACAGCTGCGCGCAATGCACCGGCTGTCCGCTCACGTGCTCCTGCTCCCGGACCCGGAATACCCCCCTCCCCTGCGCGATATCCCGGAACCGCCACCTCTCCTGTTCATCAGTGGCACACTCAACGAACGCGATCGGTTCAGCATCGCCATGGTCGGATCACGACAGGCTACCCCCTACGGCCGCAACGTCGCAGAACGCTTCGCCCGGGAACTGGCAGGCCACGGCCTCACTATCGTAAGCGGAGGCGCGATCGGCATCGATGCCGCCGCACATCGGGGTGCCCTCGCTGCAGGCGGCCGCACCCACGCTGTACTCGGATGCGGCCTGGACGTCGACTATCCGCGCGAACACCGCACCCTGTTCGAACAGATCCGGCAACAGGGCGCACTCATCACGGAATACCCGCCCGGCGCCATGCCAGAAGCCTGGCGCTTCCCGCAACGCAACCGGATCGTCTCCGGTCTGGCGCAGGGCCTGCTCGTCGTCGAAGCCCCTGCGCAGAGCGGTGCACTCATCACGGCGCGCATCGCGGCAGAACAGGGGCGTACCGTCATGGCCGTGCCGGGCAACATCGATCGCGCTGCCAGCGTCGGCTGTCACGAACTGCTCAAAGACGGCGCCACACTCATCGCCTGCCCGGAAGATGTCCTGCGCGCGCTGAACCTGACCGTCGTGCCCGCGCAGCGCCCGTACACCCTGAACCTGTTCGCAACTACAGAAACGCCAGCGACCGCCAGCAGACCGCAACCCCACGCCCCGGCACCGCACCTGCCAGAGCGTCAGCAACGCCTGCTGCAAGCACTCTCGCTCACCCCGCAACACATCGACACGCTTGCCCTGCACACCGGTCTCTCCGCGTCCGAGGCTAGCATGGAACTGACCCTGCTGGAAATCAACGGTCTGGCCCGTCGTATGCCCGGCAATACCTACATTCGCACTCTCTGAAGACAGCACAGAGATCCGGAAGGAACGCACATGAACCCTGTCGTTGCACAGATCCTCGCCCTCTTCCGTACCCGTGGCCACTCACAGTACGGAGGAGAAGCCGTAACCCAGCTGCAACATGCCCTGCAGTGCGCCACGCTTGCCCGGAAAGAAGGCGCCCCCGCCGCTCTCATCACCGCAGCGCTCCTGCACGACATCGGACACCTCCTGCACGACCTGCCAGAAAACGCCCCGGACAACGGCATCGACGATCTGCATGAAGACCGCGCCGCGGCGTTCCTGCAAACCTACTTCAGGGCCGACGTCGTGGAACCGGTACGCCTGCACGTAGCTGCCAAACGTTACCTGTGCGCCATAGAACCGGACTACCTGCGAGCGCTCAGCACCCCATCCCTCCACAGTCTCACCCTCCAGGGAGGCCCCATGAACCCCACCGAGATCGCAGCGTTCGAAGCGCTTCCTCACGCCGCAAGTGCCGTACGCCTCCGCCGATGGGACGACCGCGCCAAAGACCCCGAATGCCACACCGAACCTGTTGAAGCGTTTGCTGCGATCATCGCCAGCACCCTCAAATAAACCGCACGCCCCCACAGGTACCCACCACCAGTCCGCTCCGCCCGTCCTGCACCCCACCGCTTCTTAACCTCCAATTAACGCAAACTTAATCGAAATTTAACGCAATTTGTCCTGACAATTGCAACAAAAATCCGCATAACAGGCGTAACATGCGTAGACAAATACGCGGAAACAGAAGAACAGGCCGATGTTTGAAACAGACCCGGATGCCACCCCCGCAAACAGGCGGGCTGACAAACCTGTCGAAAACGTCCCGAGATACAAGTTGGTACAGAATTGTCTCGAAAAGTACATCGAAGACAGCGCGCTCAAGCCCGGTGACAAGCTCCCCACCGAACTGGACCTCTGCCGGCAACTCGGCCTGAGCCGGGCCACAGTGAACCGCGCGCTCAAAGAAATGGAACAGCGTGGACTCCTCGTGCGCCGCCGGGGCAGCGGAACCTACCTGTCCGACCCGCACGCCACACGCGGACATGCCCGTCTCCTGCTGAGCATGCGCCCTGTCGACCTCGAAGACGTCTACTACGGCCCCCTGTTGCAGGGCATCCTCGAAAGCGCCTCGGAACAACAGGTCGAACTCATCCTGCACGCCGCCGCCGATATCCCCATCCCCGAGGACATTCAGAAAGACGAAGTGGACGGCATCGTAGCCATCAGTGTCGAACAGGACGATGTGCTCAAACTCCACGCACTCCACGAAGCCGGCATCCGCGTGGTTGGCGTGGCCCTGCGCAGCCGCTTCTACACCCTCCCCCTGATATGTACAGACAACTTCGGCGGCATGCGACAGGCCATCCACCATCTGATCGATTATGGCCACCGACGTATCGCCTTCATCGCCTCGGATCTGCGCCTGAGCGACGTCTCCGAACGATTGCTCGGCTACTTCACCGCGCACGCAGAGGCCGGCGTCGTACCGTCCCCCGAATGCCTGCTCTTCACCTACAGCTGCCTGCGCAACTCCCCGGATCTCATCACACAGTGGTGGTCCGCACTCCCCGAACCACCCACTGCACTCCTGCTGCACGGCACTGTCGCCCCCCTCACGCTGCTCCTGCTGCAAAGCCGCGGGATCCGGGTACCGCAGGATGTCTCCGTCATCGTTGTCGATGACATTCCAATCAACAGTCTGCTCAGCACACCGCTGACGGCGATCAAACAACCGGTCTATCAACTGGGACGTCGCAGCATCGAAAAAATGCTGCAGATGATCGATGGCACCGACCCGGGCCAACCAGAAGTCCTGCCAACAGAGCTGGTGCTGCGGGCCTCGGTAACACACCCTTGCTCGGAGAGTTGACACGTACCAACCCGGTCATGAAACACGTCTGCACCCAGCTCGGTCCAGCGCGTTTCAGACCCCATTGCAAGCACCTCGGAGGCTCACAATGAAACGACATGGCTTCACACTGATCGAACTGCTGGTAGTGATCGCCATCATCGCGATCCTGGCTGCCATCCTCTTCCCCGTCTTCGCGCAGGCCCGTGAGAAAGCCCGGCAGACCACCTGCATCTCCAACGCCAAGCAGATCGGACTGGCGATCATGATGTACGTCAACGACTACGACGAGCTCTTCCCACTGCAGCAGTGGCGCGACTGGGGCGACGCACAGGTGCCAGGACGCCGACGCGCCTGGACCATGGACGTAGCCCCCTACATCCGGGCCGGCGTCTACGGCAACTCCGGTCACGGAGCCGCCCGCGGAGTCGGGGGCGTCTTCGTCTGCCCCTCCCACCCCGACCCCCGGCAGGTCTTCCACTACGGCGTCCATGAAGCTCTGTTCCGCGGATGCTGGTGGGGATCCCCCGCAGAAGTCAACGTCTGCAACGACATCTCCGCCTCACAGGCCGAACTCGACCGCCCCGCCAGCATCGCCATCGTCCTCGAAAAAGGACGCGCCGACTTCCAGACCGTCCAGCCCGACGGCACCTCCAACTCCTGGCCCTTCTTCATGGCCCCGGGACACGTCTGGGCCTGGGAAAACCCCGCAGCCGGATGGCCCAGTGGACCCGCCAACCGCAACGCCACCGGCCTCTCCTATCCCAACCCCGACCGCGACTGGTTCCCCGGACAGTGGGACTTCCGCTGGCCACACGCCGCGGTGATGCCCCGCTTCCGCCACAACAACACCTGCACCACCATCTTCGCGGACGGCCACGCCAAGGCCATGCAGCGGGGCCTGCTCAACTGGCCGGATCACATCTTCGTCCCCGGACGCACTGGCTGGTAAGCCACCCCGGTACGTCCTGCACAGCACAGGGCATGCGGCTTCACTCGCCGCATGCCCTGTTGCACACTGCCCTGTATTGGAAGCACACCCGGTCCCCCGCGTTCACCGCAGGAGAACACATCCCTCGCAAAGAACTCCAGAAACGTCACATTCAGAAACTTCCCGGAGAACCGCAATGCCTGCCCGGCACCTGGCCATCACCGCCATCGCCACACTGGCCCTGCTGCTCACACACAATCCGGCATCCCGCGCACAGAACACACCCGGACCGAACATCATCTTCATTCTTGCCGATGACCTCGGCTACGGCGACCTCGGATGCTACGGACAGAAACACATCCGAACCCCGCACCTCGATCGCATGGCCCGCGAAGGCATGCGCTTCACCCAGTTCTACGCCGGATCCACCGTCTGTGCCCCCTCCCGATCCGTCCTGATGACCGGACTGCACACCGGCCACACCCCCGTCCGGGGCAACAGCAAAACCACCCTGCCCCCGGGCATCACCACCATAGCCTCCCTGCTCAAACAGGCAGGCTACATCACCGGACACTTCGGCAAATGGGGACTCGGTGACCCCGGATCCACCGGCGTCCCCACAAAACAGGGCTTCGACGAGTTCTTCGGATACCTCAACCACATGCACGCGCACAACAACTTCCCCACCCACCTCTTCCTCGGAGAACAACGCTATCCCCTGAAAAACGTCGTCCCCGATGAAACCGCCCAGGGCGCAGGCAAAGCCACCGTACGCGCCGTGTTCGCCCCGGACCTCTACACCGAGCAGGCCCTGCAATTCATCGAACGCAACCGCGCGCGCCCCTTCTTCCTCTACCTCGCCTACACCATCCCACACGCCAACAACGAAGCCGGCCCCGACGGCATGGAAACCCCCGACTACGGACCCTACGCCCGACGCAAATGGCCCCAACCCCAGAAAGGACTCGCCGCCCTGATCACCCGCCTCGACACCTACGTCGGACGCGTCCTCAACCAGCTCAAGCGCCTCAAAATCGACCGCAACACCCTCCTGCTCTTCTCCTCCGACAACGGCCCCCACCGCGAAGGAGGCAACGACCCCGCGTTCTTCCAGTCCAGCGGCCCCCTCCGGGGCATCAAACGCGACCTCTACGAAGGAGGCATCCGGGTCCCGTTCATCGCGCGCTGGCCGGGCGTCATCCCACCGGGCACCGTGTCCAGCCATATCGGCAGCTTCCAGGACATGCTCAGCACCTTCGCCGAAGTCGCTGGACTCACCCCCCCGCCCGGCACCGATAGCATCAGCATCCTGCCCACCCTGCGCGGTCAACCCGGGCAGCAACAACACCCCTACCTCTACTGGGAGTTCCACGAACAGAAAGGCGCGCGGGCCGTGCGTATGGGACGCTGGAAAGGCGTCCGCCCACAGTGGCACGCCCCCACCCAACTCTTCGACCTGGAAACCGACATCGGAGAACAGAACGACCTGGCAGCACAACACCCCGACATTGTGGCAAAAATAGAGGCCATCATGAAGGAAGCCCGCACCCCATCTCCGGAATGGCCCGAACCGGAATGACGCCCGGGCACCGCTCCCGCGCGTCATCCCCCCGGTGCACTCCGGAACACCGCGCCATCAACCGGCACTTCCAGCCCCCGCCGCCGCACCAGCGCCCACATACCGGCCACACTCAGCACGCCCACCGCACCCCACAACGCACTCGTCACCTGCCAGATCGGCCACCGATCCCCCCACCGGAGATGCCGCCCGTACAGAGTTCCCGGATCCGCCAGATCGCACACCGCAACCGCCGGATTGAAATACGCCAGATTCACCTCCACATCGGGAACCTCCTGTGGCGCAGTACTGGCATGCACCAGCGCCGGCACCCCCCAGATCAGCAACAGGAACAGCAACGCCAGCTGCAACGCCATCCACCGGTTCCGACACAGCGCCGAGAGAAAATGACAGAACAGACCGAAACCCGCCACCGAAACCAGCAACACCGTTGCCGCCCCCACAAAATCCCCCCGCTTCACCGCAGAAACCGCAGCGCCCGACGAAACCGCCGCCGCCACACCGGATCGGTTCAGATCCCCGGAACGCCCCGTCAGCAGAAAAGGCAACGCGTACAACAGCAGGCACAACCCCGTCAGCAACAAGAGATACGGCAACCCGGAAGACAGAACCCCCTGCCGCAACCCGCGCCACGAAAAACCACGCCGCAACCACCGCCCCGGATGCCACATCTCCTCAGGAACTCCCGCACCCGTCGCAAAAACAGGCACCACCAGCATCAACAGAACAGCCGGCAGCACCAGAGAGGCCAGCGGCGGTTGAATGGCAACCTGAACAGCCCTCCCGGCGCGCTGATACCACATATCCTGCCACCATAGATACACCGGCAGCACCTGCCACCCGATCCACAACGCGGTCAACAACCGCAACGCCCCACCGAGCCGCTCCGGGTACGTCTCCAATCGTGCCCGCGCAACCGTCACCAGTACGCCAGTGCCCAGCAGACACAGCACCACAGAGCCGGCACCCTCAACGCCACCCGCGCCCCATCGTCCGAACCACACATGGCCCATAGCAGCCAGCAAATTCTCCCCCGGCGTCCCCCTGTGCAGACCAGCCTGCGCCTCCTGAAAACCGCCGAACACAACAAAAGCGCAAACAATCCCCGCACACAGCGTCGCATACGTGTACAGCACCGCCTGCATCGTACTGCGCGACACCGCGGACCACGCCACCCCTATCGCTCCCACCAGCGCAGCCGCCGGCAACAACAGCAGGTACGCCGACACCGCCATCCCCGGGTCCACACCACCGAGCAGGAACGCCACCGAAAGCAGCGGGAGCGCCGCAAACAACAACAGAGCCACAAACGCCACGGCCGCCAGCAATTTTCCCATCACAATGCTCCACCGGGGAATCCGCGTCAACACCAGCAGATCCAGCGTCTGCTGCTCCCGCTCCAGCGTCAACGCCCCGCTCGTGATGGCCGGCGTGATCAACAACACCAGAAACCCCTGCGTCCACAGAACCGTTTGATAGATCGTTTGACCAATCTGACTCACCCCGGAGGCCCCCACCGTCCCCGCCTGCACCCGGCTCAGAAAGCCCCCGTACTGCAACAACAACATCCCCCCCAGATACATCAAATACCCTAGCAGGATCCAGTAGGCGCGCGACCCCCGCATCCGCACCCGCATCTCCTTGACCAGAACCGGATTATCAAGCACCCACCGCCCCATCAGGCCACCTGCCCCCGCGTCACCTGCAAAAACACCTCCTCCAGACTGGCCGGCAACGGCCGGAACAGACGCACCTTCACCCCCGCAAGCACCAGCGCATGCAGCACACGATACTCCTCACCTGCCTCACCCGTGTACGCAACATGCAGCACTCCCCCCCGCGAGCCCTCCAGCGCCGGCGCATCAGAACCGCCATCCCCGCCGTCATCCTCCACCACATCAACCGCACCCACCAGATCCGTCAACCCCCGCAACACCGCCTCCGCCTGCGCCAGCGCATCCACCACCCCGATCTCAAAGGTAGACTGCCCGCGCAACCGTCGCGCAATGGCCTCCACCTCCCCGGCAATCACCAGCTCCCCGCGCTCCATGATCGCAATCTTATTACAGAACTCCTCCATCTCCGGCAGAATGTGCGAGGAAACAATGATCGTCTTCCCCATCGCGCGCAACTCCTTCAACAACTCCCGGATCTCAATCCGCGCCCGTGGGTCCAGACCGGAAGCCGGCTCATCCAGCAACAACACCTTCGGATCATGCACCAGCGTCTTGGCCAGACAGAGTCGCTGCTTCATCCCCCGCGAGAGCGTCTCCACATACGCATCGCGCTTCGCGCTCAGATCCGTCAGCGCCAGCACATCATCAATGATCCGCGCCCGCCGATCCCGCGGAATACGGTACGCCGCAGCAAAGAAATCCAGATACTCCCACACCTTGATGTCATCATAAACCCCGAAGAAGTCCGGCATATACCCGATAATCGCCCGCACCTCCTCCGGATACGCCACCACATCGATCCCATCGATCCACACCGTGCCTGAAGTCGGCGCAAGCAACGTCGCCAGCACCTTGATCGTCGTCGTCTTCCCGGCGCCGTTTGGACCGATCAACCCCAGAATATCCCCCGCCTCCACCTCCAGACACAGATCCCTCACCGCCACCAGACCCCGGTACTCCTTGCGCAGATGATCCACACGCACCATCACAGACATCGCTCACCCTTCCACCATCCACACAGCATCGCCCGACACGCCGCCACACTACGACCGTACCTGCCGCACCACCGCCTCCAGACGCTCCCGGATCCGGCTCCCCATCCGGCGCAACGGGAGCTCCCTGAAAATCGCCTCCACCAGTTCCTGATCGGTCCGCCGTAAACCATCCGACAGGATCCACCGGGCAATCCGGATCAACTGCGCATCGGTGTATTGCTCAATGCTCTCATAAGCGGGCACCCGGGGACGCGGCTCCGTCCGTTGCCGCACCTCCAGTGCCAGCGGCGGCGCAGCAGGTTCCTCCTCCTGAACCGGATCCTCTCCCCTCTCCGAACAATCCGCAGATCGAACAGCCCGCGTGTACGCCGCCATCACCCGCGCGATCTCCTGCTCCCGATTATGAAACCAGTCCGTAGACCAGATCCGATGAAAACGCCATCCCCGCCGCTCCAGCTGCGCCTGCCGCAAGCGATCCCGATCGCGCGCCGTCGCACAGGAATGATACGACGCACCATCACACTCAATCGCCAGCACAGGTTGCCCCGGCCGCTCCGGATGCATGGCCACCAGGTCAATCCGATACCCCGAAGCGCCAAACTGCGCCCGCGTCCGGATCCCCCGCGCCTCCAGCGCATCCCGTACATCCGCCTCGAAAGCGTTCAGCGCCATCTCATCCGCCCGCTCCAGATCAGGAACCTGCTCCCCGCCACGCGACGCATACTCCAGAAACGCCTTCAGTAACTGCACACCCCGGCTCCCCGAACGCGTCAGATCCACATCATGATGCGAGAAAGAACTGATCACACACATCCGTTTCCGGGCCCGGGTGATCGCCACATTCAAACGCCGATACCCCACATCCTGCGTCAACGGACCGAAACGATGCGGCAGATCCCCCCGCGCATTCTTCCCATAACCAATCGACAGAAAGATCACGTCGCGCTCATCCCCCTGAACCGTCTCCAGATTCTTAACAAAGAAACGCTCCTCCCGGTCCAGCGCAAAAAAGTCCGCAAGATCCTCACGCTGCGCCAGCACACGGTCCAGCTCCCCCTGAATACGCTGCGCATGCTTGATCCCCATCGTGATCACACCCAGCGACTCCCGCGGACACGTCTCCGCATGCTGCAACACCATCGCAACAACCGCACGCACCTCCCCCGAAGCGCTCTCCTCCGAATCACCCGCCGAAGCACTGTGAGGCACCAGAACGTGCCGGATCGGGCCCTCCGGAAGACGGGCACTCGGAAACGTGATGAGCCGCCGGGAGTAAATGTGCGCGTTACTGAACGCAATCAACCGCTCGTCCTCACTGCGATAGTGCCACTCCAGAAGCCAGTTGGGCAGAAAGGCCGCCAGAGTCTCCAGCAAACTGTCAAAACCGCCAATCGCCTCCATCACCGCACTGCGCGCATCCTCCGTATCCCCCGCATCATCCTCCCCCTCCACTGTAGTCGCAAAAAACGTGGTCGGAGGCAACTGATGCTGATCCCCGGCAGCCACAACCTGCCCGGCCCGATAGATCGCAGGAATCGCCTCCTCCTGAAGGATCTGACTGGCCTCATCGAAAACCACTAAATCGAAATAACGCCCGCGCCCATCAATCAACTGACTCACCGACAACGGGCTGGCCACCCAGCAGGGAAAAACGCGCAACAGAACATCCGAAGTCCGGGCCAGCAAATCGCGCAAAGACATATGCCGCGCCTTCTTGCCCACCTCCCGGCGCAACAGATCATCCTGATCCGGATACCGGTTCATCGCCTCAATCGCCCGCTGCGCATGCGCATGGCGCACACGCCGGGCCGCCACCTTCACACACTCCCGGTCCAACCGGCGAAAATTGGCAACAACATACTCATGCCCCTGCCCCTGAAACGTCGCCAGCTCCGGAATCACCGCCTGCGCCCTCTCATACATGGAGTACAACCAGAGATAATCAAACCGATCCGACCAGTGCGCCGGAGCCACCTGCTTCGCGCGCAACTCCTCCACAAAAGCGCCAAGGCCCGCCTCCTGCAGATGCCTGCGCACAGCCCGCAGATGGGGCAGCAAAAAAGGCGAGCGCCGATCATGGACCAGTGCCTCCAGCCACATACGCACCTGCTCCAGAGGCCGCCCGTAGCAGAAATCCACAACGCCCCGCCCCGGAGCACGCACAATCGCGCCCAGCTCCTGCACCTTCTCCCGGAACGTCGCCAGCAAACTCCACAACCGCTTCTCCAGAGAAACCTCGGGAGGCACCGCAGAACCCGGCGAGAACAGACGCCAGCGCTCCAGAACCGCCAGCGCCTCCAGGGCCTCCTGACGCAACATCTGCACAGGAACACGCGCATAACGCAGTTGCAACAGGTGCCGACGCGCCGCGCGAAACGAACCATTGCTCACAAATGCCCATACCCGCGTGGGCAGACGGTCCGCAGGCGCCAGCGTCGCAACCATCTCCTCCAGAGGCAGAGCGAACAACCCACCCCGATACCGCCGGTAGATCCCCTGAATATCCTGCACCAGCGAGAGCAGCGCAACAACCTCATTCAACGTCCCCGGAGCACGCACAGCCAGTTCCTGCACCAGCTGCTCCAGCAACTCCTCGAACGGACGCCATACCTCCTCGAGCAGATACCGGACCAGCTCCACCGCAGCCTGCGCCCGCTCCCCATCCGGAATTTCGGCACCATTCCACGGCGACAGATCCGTCCCCAGAAACAACGACGCGTGCGTAGCCCCGTCATGGATCCACTCATGGATCGTGCGCAACCGCTCCGGAGTCAGCGTGGCAAGGATCCTGTTGTCCAGACGCAGAGTCGTTTTCGCTTCGGGCGGCAAACGCAGGATCCTGCCCAGGATCTCATGCAGAGACAGCTCCACCGGGCGACACTTCTCGTTCATACGCTGCGCATGCCTGTTCAGCACCGTACGCGACGACTCCAGATCCGCATGCAACCTCTGCTCCTCGCCGTCCAGCACAGGTGTGTTCCGGATCTCCTCCAGCGTCTGCCCGATACGGCGCATCACCTCCTTGCGTGAGGTCGACGCATCATGCAGATCCAGAACCAGATGCCCGAGCCCCACCTGAGTCAGCCGCTTGATCACCGCATCCAGAGCCGCCCGCTTCTCCGCCACAAAAAGCACCCGACGCCCCTCCGCCACACACTGCGCAATCAGGTTCGCAATCGTCTGGCTCTTCCCGGTCCCCGGAGGCCCCTGGATCACCCCGCTCTGCCCCCGGCTCGCCAGAATCACCACCCGACGCTGCGAAGAGTCCGCGTCCAGCACCAGATACTCACTGGACGCCGGACGCTCGTCCAGCTGCGCCGGCCGGATGTCCACCACCCCCTGCGCCAGACGTTGCCGTGAAGGAGCATGCCCCGCAATCGCAGCCACAATCGGATGGGCGGCCAGAACATCCCCGTTCTGCTTCAGGTCCTGCACCATCGTGATCTTCTTGAAATGGAAGTTGGCCAGAACCGCCCGGTCGCGCTGCACGCGAAACCCCGGCACCCCGGCGGCAGCCCTCTCCACAGCACGGAACACCTCCTCCAGCCAGAACCCGGCCCGGCCCTCAGAACCCTCCACATCCCACTGCCCTGAAACCTCCTCCTCCCTCAGAACAATTCCGTAGTTGTCCTCCAGCGCATACAGCAGCACAGGATTTAACTGCCGCTCCTCCGTCAGAGAGAGTTGCATGTCCCCCCCGGCCCGGCCACGCGTCTCAATCCGCGCGGGCAACAACAGGACCGGCGCCTGATAATCACGCCCCCCATCGACAGCAGGCCATTGCGCCATACCCACGGCCAGGTAGAGGGTCTCCAACCCCTTCTCCTCCATGTTGCTCACCGCCTTGCGTCGGATCGCAACCAGTCGGTGCCGCACATCCGCCAGCTCCCGATCCGGCTCCTCCAGAGCCCCTCCGGACACCCCGCTCCGCCTCGGCGCAACCAGCGCATCCACCGCCACCTTCCTGCCCGTAAGCAACCGCTGCACCGTATCCCGCCGCCGACTCAGGTCCAGCGTGCCCGTCTTGAGATCACGATAGAACAGCAACGGATTCGAACGCGAATAATCAACCAGACGACGGATCCACACGTCCCGTGCTGCATCAACAAGACGCTTCACCGCGGGGTCCACACCCACGACATCATGCTCTGGCATGCGAACTCCACTCCTTCCCCCCGACCACACCCGGTGCGCGCCACCACCGGGCATCACAGAACCACCACAGCAAGCAGAACCCGTACGCAACCGCGCATCACCTGCCACCATGTGGCGGTCCCACCTGTGCCAGCGCAGAAAACACAGGCCTCACAACCATCGACCAGAACCGCCACAACTCGAAATCGTTCCTCCCGGTACCGGCCAGAACCGGATCGCAGAGGCCGCCAGCGCGCCCGGTACCCGCCATAATACGGGAAGAACAGACCTGCCACAGCAACTCGGGCGCCAGCCCACCGACAACAGGAGCGCAGGTGCCAGCGATCCGGCACGTGCGCTCCCCGTAATCCCCCGCGATACGCTGCAGCAGAAACACCCGCTACATCAACTGAAAAGCCTGCGCCACCGCATCCAGATGCTCTCGCAATCCCTCCAGGTTATTGGCCAGCTTCTTCGCCGCAACCTTCTCCGCGCGCATCCCGCAGTGCGCCAGATCGTTGCGCAACTGCCCCACCCGGTTCCACAACCGGAGCGCCGTCTCCCGCTGCACCTCCGGCAACGCAGCGACCCGCTCCCGCAACGCCGCCTCCTGAAACTCCTTCCCCTGCTCCCACCGCGCCTGCGCATTCAGCGCCCTCTCCACCTCCTCACGTACCGCATGATCCGTCCAGTCCCCGCCCGCATGCAGCGCAATCACCGAAACAACCCACTCCCGCGCCAGCAAAGCCGCATGCAGATAGTGCCGCCGCTCCAGATACCACCGGATCAATTCCCGATGCGCGCGCACCTGCTCTGCCGGCTCCGCACCCTCCAGCAATGCCACCGCCGCACAGTCCTGTCTCACGCGCTCCAGCAGCAACCGGAAAGGAGGCGCCCACCGATCAAACTCCTGCGCGGCCTCCGCCAGCACCCCCCGCAACGCCCCCAGCGCCCGGGTCGCCTCCAGAGGCCGCACCAGCGCCCGCGCCGCCGACACCCCCTCCAGCGCATCCGACAACCGGTTCAGATGCTGCGGCAACTCCGAACGCGCCACCCCCGAACGCTCCCGGTACCAGCGGCCCTGCACCTCCCGCAGCAGCACGCTCAGATCGCCCGCATCCCCCGTCTTGAGAAACTGATCCGTGGCCGTCGTCCAGTCCAGCAACGTCACAATGGGCAACAGATCATACAGCGGCGCCACCCCGGTCTCCGGGTCCCGCGCCTCAAAAGCCCCGTACACCAGCCCCTCCACCCGCACATCGCACGCCACCCGCAGAAAAGCCACCGCGATCAACGCAATCACCGGCAACGACCGGAACCCGTGCGTCAGATCAAAAATCACGCGATCGCCCGGCTCAAAGCACCCCGTCACCAGATCGAACATCTGCCAGAGCTCCGCCTCCGAGGCCCCCTCGGGAACCCCGCGCACCGGCACCAGCTCCACCCGCCCCTCCAGCCGCTCCCGCAACGCCTCCCAGTTAGACCGATCCGCATCCTTCGGAATGTTGCGCTCCGCGCCGGGCGTCAGCAGCACATACAGCCGCTCCGGCCGATAGAACTCCACCAGCGCCTCCTGCACAAACGGCGTCTCATAAACCTCCTCGCCGTCAGGATGCCGGTAGTGCGTTGCCCGGTAACTGCCGGTCCCCAGAAACGAGAGCATCTTCCGCATCGTGCCCCTCCAGAGGCCCCCGGGCCCCTACACAATCTGTCGCGTCAGCTTCACCCAGCCCGGCGGGTAGCGCCGGCCACCAGAGCGCACCACCCACAGCGTCCCGGGGAACTCATGGCCCCGGTAGTACTCCGGGCGCTTCTGATTCCGGGCCAGCTGGTACTGCGCCGCCAGCGCATGAAAGTTCGGATCATCCGGATCAAAGAGCAGCCCGATGGTCGTGCCCAGCCACCCCTGCCCCCAGCCCACCGAGAGCAGGGCATGCTCTTCCGTCTCCGTCTGTGCCAGCATCTGCGCGCACCAGTGAGCCGCCTCATGCTCCTCCGCCGCCTCCAGCATGCGTTGCTGCTCCTTGAGCAACGCCCGGGCAAAGGCATTGCACCGCGCAAACAACTGATCGATGTGCTCCCGGTGCCGGTTGAACTGCAACTCCGGCTCGGCCTGCCGGGAGTAGAGCCACGTGTCATAATGAATGGTCAGTGTGGTCTTCGCCCCGGGCCGAATGGCCTCGATCCACTGCGTCATGCCCACCTCATGCTCCGGCCCCTCCACGGCCACCCGATCCGCCTGCAGCAGAAACTCATCATAGCGAATGGGCCCCTGGCACCGGAAGCTCTGGCTGTCGCTCACCTGCAGAACGCGCATCAGGTCATGATTGGGGCTCTTCCCGAACGCCAGCTTCTCCAGCCGGCCGGCAGCCTCCTCGGGCCGCATCCGCCGGCCGGGCTCCGGCGTGGCCAGCTCCCGGATCCGCCCGGTATCCTCCGGCGCCAGGTGGTAGAGCAACGCCGTCCGGATCGCGCCCTTCAGGCTGGTGCCGGGCACGTAGGCGCGCTCACGCACGTCACGGATGTGCGCGCGCACCTCGTTGCGCTTGCGCACGTCCGGCAGGTTCTGCTGCAGCACATACCGCGTGGCCTGCCCGATCTGCTCCGACGTGATCTGGAAGCGTTGCCGTAACAGCTCCCGATCGAACCCCGGCTGCTCCATCAGGCGGGCCAGGTTCTCCAGATCGATCGGGGCGCCCTGCGCGTTGCGCGCCTGCACCAGCCCGGCCAGATCCAGCACCTGGATCTTGATCCCCTCCGACGTCTTCCATGTCACGTAGTCCAGTGGCCCCAGCGTCTCGCCGCACCCGATATGCAGGGGCGAGAGCACCTCCAGCGTGCACTGCCACGTCTCCCCCAGCTTCTTCACTGCCCTGTCCCCTTCCATTCCACAGCAAACGCGTACCCGTAGCGGTAAATGGGGTGCCGCGTGAACCCCTCCGGAGCCAGATTGATCAACCGCCCGCAGGCCACACGGGGCCCCTCCGCCAGGCGCAGCACCGACCCCTCCGCAAACATCCGCAGACTCCTCCGGCGCGGATCCCGATCCCCCGGCACATCCGCGTAGCCACGCCGCACAAGGAACTGGTAGTGCGAGCGCTCCAGATCCCATGCAGCCAGCTCCGACACATCGCGCGGGTTATAGGGCGAGAGCAGAATGCGATACGCGCTCTCCACAGGCTCCAGCGCAATCGTCTCCTCCCGCACACAGAAGATCCCGCACCCGGAGGTACGCTCCCCGCCGATGCCGGTCTCACCCAGCCACTCCAGCGCGCGCAGCACACGATCCCGCCACTCATCTCGCCGGAACTCGATCAGCACGCCGAAGCCGCACTCCGGCTGGAAGAACAACTGCCCCGTGAAGTAGAGGTTGGACCTGCTGCTGACCCGGTCCAGAGCCACATGGGGCACCGGCTCGACCCTGCAGGGAACATGACACTGCGCCTTCCGATCCCCATGGGAGACGGGCATCAGAAAGCCCTCAGCGGTATCGAACCCGGAAAGATCCGGCTGCTCCCCGCGCCGCATGCGATCCCAGAGATCGAAGGGCAGGAAGCGCGCCTTCTTGATCTTCTTGGGTTCCACTCCCTCCGGCAGCGAGGGGCGGGCCAGCGGTGCCGGCGGGTACCACACCCGCGTCCGGCCATCGTAGGGGAACCCGGAGGAGATCAGAAACGGCGGATCCCCTTCCTCAAACCCCCGGAGCAGGTCCGAGAGGGAGCCGTAGAGGGCCAGCCAGGCGTGGCAGAGCGCGGAGAAGAGCGTGTCGGCGTTCAGCACCACCTCGACCTCTTCCATCCCCACGCCCCGCTTCCCCAGGTGCCAGGGCCCTCTGGCGATCAATGTTAGCAGCGTTGCCATTGCCGTTCACTTTCCGTTGCTGGCCAGCTTCTGGCGCACCTTCTGAAGCGTTTCCGCCTGCACCAGCGCGTTCAGGTCCGCCACCTCAGGAAGGATCTCCTGCCGGGGCCTCCCCTCACGGTAGTCCTCCCGGGAGCGCGCCTCCAGCTTCATGTTGACGAACTCGATCTTGCCGTTGCCCCGCGAGCCTCCGCCACCGAGGTAGTCATCCTGCAGCAGGGCCATCGCCTCCACGAGATGCTGGAAGCGCCTCAGGTCCTGATCGATACTGTCGTCATAGAACGAGAACACCA
The DNA here is from genome assembly GCA_025054835.1 of Chthonomonadaceae bacterium. GTDB lineage: Bacteria > Armatimonadota > Chthonomonadetes > Chthonomonadales > Chthonomonadaceae > JANWZQ01. Next base: position 670 of record JANWZQ010000030.1, on the reverse strand, counting down.
TCTCGAACGGGCCGAACTTCACGCCCGCCGGAACGCGCTCCTGCTGCCGCGGGTTGGCCGCAGAGGTGATCCGATCGATGGCGACCTCCCACTTCACTTCCGTGTAGGGCAGTTCCGTCGTCTTCAGCTTCTCCAAGATCTCAACGGTCTTCGGCTCGAGGGCCACATCGCGCACCTGCAGGCGGGCCGGAGTCGCAAAGTCCTCATCGCTGGTGACACCGAACACCACGCAGACCGGGCAGTTGCGGTAGCTCTCCTCACGCCCGCAACGGTGGATCCGGACGTACGGACCAATTTTCTGCGTCAGTTCGAGGTTGTAGGCGCGCTCCAGCAGCGAGCGCATCTTACCACGCAACGAGGAGCCCGGGATGTAGGGCTGGTTGTTCCACGGGTTGCGCACCACAATGTTGTCCACGCCGCCGATGTCGATGCCGGTGCTCGCTCCGCCGATATGCAGCGCCGTGCGGCACTGGATCTGCCCTGTCAGGATCAGTCGTCCGTGAAATTGCATCAGTTTCCTCCCGCTGCGCGATGGTAGGCCAGGATCGCCTCAAAGAAGTTGATGAATTTTTCGAATTCCTGCTCGTTGGTGACGCAGTCTACCGCGTGCGACAGCACGACTTTCAGATGGCCCGTGCCCTTTTTCGCCCCGGGTCGGGCTGCGGCGTAG
>JANWZQ010000005.1 GCA_025054835.1 Chthonomonadaceae bacterium | reverse complement strand
ACCGGCGACCTGAACGGGGATGGGGCCCCGGACATGGTGGTCACTGCCAGAACCGGTACAGCGCTGGTTGTATTGCTCGGCACAGGCGATGCGCGTTTCCTGCCCCCCGTGAGCTACCCGACCGGTGGCATGCCCTCCGGTGTGATCCTTGCGGATATGGATCTGGATGGCACGCTGGACGTGGTGGTAGCCAATCGCGCGGATGACACGGTGAGCATTCTGCCAGGCCGCGGCGATGGCACGTTGCTCCCCCAGCGCGTTTTCCCGGTGGGCAGTAAACCCGTCGCGGTCGCTCCTGTGGACTGCACGCAGGATCGCAAACCCGATCTGTGCATCGTGCACAGCGGAGGCAATGATGTGGGCGTGCTGGTCAACGCCTCCGGGGTGGTGGAGGCCCTCACGCCGGGATCGATTGCGGCCGGTGCTGCGCGAGACTTCCAGATCACCCTGCAGGGTAGCGGGTTTGCGCCTGTCGCGGTTGTACGCTGGAACGAGACGGACCTGCCCACCACATACATTTCCGCACAGGAAATACGCGCCATGGTGTCTGCCTCTCTGGTAACGCGCCCGGGTGTGGCGCACGTCCGCCTCCGGAACCCGGAGACCGGGCTGATGAGCAATGCGCTGGCTTTCCGTGTCACCGATGACGCTGCGTCCACAGGCGCCCTCTCCGGAACGATCACGCTGCAGTCCATCGCGCCCACAGCAGCACCTGTGCCCGTCACGTTCACCCTGCGTCCGAATGGTGGAGGCAATGCCATCACGCGCACCGTACCAATCGGCCCCGATGGTCGCTTCACGATCGCCAGCCTGCCCGCAGGACGCTATCACCTGCGCATCAAGGGGACGCGATATCTGGCCAGCAGTCAGACCGTGGAGATCCTGCCCGGGCACACGCTGCAGATCCGGGCGCTCCTTGCAGCTGGCGACGTGGACGGTGATAACCGGATCGATGTACAGGACCTGCAGCGCCTCATCGCGGCTTTCGATGCTGCAGCCTCCGAAGCGCACTTCGATCCCGACGCTGATCTCAACGGAGACGGGTCCGTGGATATACAGGATCTGGACCTGCTGATGCGGAACTTCGATCAGGTCGGAACGGATTAAGCGCGCTCCACGGTAATACGGCAGTGACGGACAAAAACGGTCGAGGAGGTGATGTTCTCCCCGACCGTTCGTTTCGCAGGAGACGAGGCCGGCTCACATGGCCCTGCGCCACACCGCGACCTCGTTCCTGTACTCACACACGCCCACTAGGGGGCGAAGATCTGTACGGAGCCCCAGAGCAGGCCCGGGCGGTTCTGTGCATCGGTCAGGCTGGACAGCACCACGTTGCCATCCTGAAGAATGCTGAACGCCACATTGCCCGGATCGCTGGAGATATCCATGATCAGCCGGGCCGGCCGGCGATTGTACAGCCCTTCCGCCTGCAGGTGCGCCTGATTCGGCGCAGAGAACGACAGGTGGCGTGGCGCGCCGTAGAAGAAAAGCGGCGAACCCACAGCCTGAACCGAGCATGCACCCGATGGCGTATTGTTCCAGAACGAGCTGTGCGCGTAAATGCGCACCGGCCCTGTGTTACCGGCAACCGTCACGTTCACAATCACACCGATCCTTCTGGCAGCCTTGCTGGGAGCCACACTCCCGGCCGTCATCAGAACCGCAGCCGCAGCTGCACCCATCAGAAAGGTACGTCGCAACATATTTAATGGTACTCCTTGTCTCTCCATGGTATCTGCGCTGTCATCCATGCTCATTCCGGTCAGCGCACTTACGTTATGCCGCAGGAGCCCCGGAGCCCGACTAGCGAAAGGTACGAGTTTTGGTTCCACAGCAACAAAATCGGGCTTCCGGTAGCGTCATGCCACCGAAAGCCCGGCTTACCTTCCTGATGGAGAGTGCTGCTCAGCGGGCGCGGCGTCGGAGGGCCAGCAGGCCACCGGTCACCCCGAAACCAATCAGCAACGCCATCGCACCCGGCTCCGGGATGATATTGCTCACGTGCGCCGAGAAGTTCCCGTTCCCACCAAACAGCGTGCTTCGCAGGATCCCATTGACAGGATCAGCAGCCAGAGGCGCCGGGTTCACGTTGGAGAACGACCACGTCGCCGTCTGGTTCTGCGTCGGATCGATGAACAGGTAGTCCGAGTCCATTATCAGCCCGCGCAGAAAGTCCGTGTCCAGAAATGCGTTGCTTACAACGCCCGTGATATCCCCTAATGGAGAGGTTGTTGTCTGTAACAGGATGTTCTGCGAAGGCGCTGCGGCACCGAAATCATAGAAGTCGGCTGTATTCTGCGCCGCAATAGTGAATACCAGGTTCTTCACTGGCTGCTGGGTTCCCACCATTGTGCCATTGTCCACCGCACTGATCGTCAACAGCGCAGGGATCGGAGTCAAAGCAGGTATGGGAGCAGCAAACGGACGTGGGATAGCCAGCTGAAACTGGAAGGTGACGGGCAGAGGGGAGGGCACCGT
>JANWZQ010000001.1 GCA_025054835.1 Chthonomonadaceae bacterium | reverse complement strand
TGCATTTCGACTTCGATGTCCCCGGTGGCGACGCTGGCCACATCCACCCCGATATCCGAGAGTTCCGGACAACTTCCGCCGAAACGGTAGCCCTGCTCTGCCAGTTGCGCCAGCAGAGCCACCATGTTACAGAAGTATCTGTCGGAGTACCATCCCCGGCGCATGCGCTCGACGTCCAGTTGGAAGGTACTGACAGGAAGCCGTTTGCCATCAAAAACGCTCATTTCTGCTCAGGGATCAGATCTATGTGCAGAGTTTCCACCATCGGTCCGGCTTCCGTCATCGGTTACCCGAGCGACTCGGCGTAGGCAGCGGCGCGTTCCCATGCAGCCATGGCGTCTTCGAGTGCGCTCTGCACGCCACTGTACTCCTGAGAGAGCGCGACCACATTGTCGGTAGGGGCGGGACAGGACAGGACCTGCTCGATCTCTTTCAATCGGGCTTCCAGTGACGCAACCTTCTGCTCCGCTTTCTCCACCGCCAGCCGTGCCCGTTGCCGCTCTTTGGAGAGCTGATGCGCGTTCAGGCCAGCGGGAACTCCCCGGGCCGGGCCGGGCCGTTCAGCGAGCAATCGTTCTACCTGTTGCGTGCGGGAGTGATCGCGCGTCTCACTCCCGATGGGACGCGCGGGGGGCAGCAGTTTACCGGCTTCTTTCTGCGCACGGAACTCGCTGTAGGGCCCGTCGTAAATGGTGACGCACCCACTGGCTACTTCGAAGGTGCGATTGGTAACCTGATCCAGCAGATAGCGATCATGCGAGACCAGGATCAGTGTGCCATCGTACTGGCGCAGCATCTGCCCGAGCGCCTCTCGCGACTCCAGATCGAGATGATTGGTCGGCTCATCCAGGATCAGCAGGTTCGGTTGCAGCAGGGTGAGTTGTGCCAGCACCAGTTTGTTCTTCTCGCCACCGGAGAGCAATCGGACCGGTTTGAACACGTCGTCGCCGGTGAACAGGAAGCGTCCCAGATACGTGCGGGCCTGCGTCCAGTCCATCTCCCGTACGTTCAGGAGGTTCTCCAGAACGGTGGCTTCGAGGTCCAGGTCACCGGTATCCTGCGCGAAGTAGCCCACGGTGACGCTGGCTCCGAGTCGGGCCATACCGGACGTTGGTGTCTCCCTTCCAAGCAGGATCTTGATGAGGGTGGATTTGCCCGCACCGTTGGGGCCAACGATGCCGACGCGATCGCCCCGCCGGATCAATGCGGTGACACCTTCGAATAGCACGCGGCTGCCGTAGCGCTTGCCAACATTGTCCAGAATAACGGTCTCGGTACCGCTCAATTGCGCGGCCTTGATGGTCAGTCGCGGGGATTTGCCGGGCGTCTCGGGTTGCACGGTTGCCTGGCCCTTGCCAGAGAGCCCGTACTGCCGGATGCGCTCCGCCCAACGGAGGCGCATCATCGCCTGATTTTTTCTGGAAGGGGTGTTCTTCCACTTTTCGTAGAACTCCATCAGGCGCCGGATCTCTTTCTGCTCGCGTTCGTACAGTTCCGCCTGTCGCTGCTGGCTGGCCTGCTTCTGCTGGAAGTAGGCCGAGAAGTTGCCGCGGTACAGGGTGAGCCGTCGGTTGGCTAGCTCCGCAGTCGTTGTGGCCACACGGTCCAGAAAATAGCGGTCGTGCGAGACCAGCACCACGGCGCCTCCGAAGTCACGCAGGAAGGCCTCCAGCCACTCGGTTGCCTCAATATCCAGATGGTTGGTGGGCTCATCCAGCAGGAGGATGTCGGGCCCGGATAGCAGGAGCCGCGCCAGAGCGAGACGCGTCTTCTCTCCGCCCGAGAGCGCGCCACAGGGCTTGTTCCGATCCTCGGGCCCGAAGCCGAGTCGGCTGAGTACGGCGGGGATGTCACGCAGGTTGTCATAGCCTCCCATCGCCTCGAACCGATCGTGCATCAGGCTGTACTCACCCAGCACCTGCTCCAGCCGCTCCGGACATTCCGCTGCGCGCGCCATTTCCTGTTCGATGGCGCGCAGACGTTGCTCCATGGCCAGCACATGCGCGAACGCGTCCTCTGCTTCCTGCAGCACGGTGCGGTTCGGGTCCACCGGGGCCTCCTGCCTGAGGTAGCCGAAGCGCACCCCGGACCTGTAGGCGACTGTCCCCCTGTCGGGCTCTTCCTGACCGGTGAGGATGCGCAGTAATGTGGTCTTGCCACTGCCGTTACGCCCGACAAGGCCCAGCTTCTGCCGCCATTCCAGCCGGAAGGTGACGCCTTCGAACAGGGTCTCTCCACCGAAAGATTTCTCCAGGTTGTGGACGGATAGCAGGCTCACGCGTTTCTCACCCGTTTTCCTGTGACGCAAGAAATCAGCCCATCGTGCCCCCATTCCGGGGCAATCGGTCGATGGGCTGATTTCGGGCGCACTGCGTCCGCCTCTCCGGATGGGCAACGCTGGCAGCGCCCGTGACTCGAGTTCTCATCCCGCGTTTCCGCAGGTCGCATGCTGCGAACCATGCAACATGCGCAGACCCGGGATCTTCCTTCCTCAGGTGTATCGCCATTATACGCCCGATTTCCCGGCCTGTCAATCGCACAGGCGTGCCCTGCTCCGGAGCGCTACTCCCCGGGGATCTCCACAATCACATCGCCGTAGATCAGTGCCTGACAGGCAAGGCGCGACTGCGGCGTGGGATGATCGGCAGTGGCCAGTCGGTCGGCCTCTACCGGCTCCATCGGGGAGAGATGCTCCGCGCCGTCACGCACCAGCACATGGCAGGTCGTACAGGCACAGTTGCCTCCACAGTCGCATCGGAGGGGCACTCCCCCGATCAGGGCCGCATCCAGCAACGTGTCTCCGTAGCTGGCCTGAACGCACTTCCCGAGCGGGAGGAACGTGACCTGTAGCACCGCACGCGCCGGGTCTTCGCAGGACAGCAGAGCGGGCAGATCTTCAGAAGGTGAACTCATGCCCCTGACGGCCGGCAATGTAGCACCCTTCCAGCAGCTGCACCAGATTCCAGGCATCGTGTATGGTGATGCTCATGGGCGTGCCATCCTTGATGGCTGCCACCCATTGCTGCAGGGGCGACGGCAGTGGTGGAGGCAGGCTGCTCGGGATCACGTAGCCCTGCAGGTCGTTGCCCATGGGAGCCCGGTTGCTGATCCACTGCACGCGCGGCCCGTTGGGCGCGGCATCGATCCCCAGATAGCCCTCAGTGCCGTAGATCTCCAGGGGGTTGGGACCGTAGCGGTGCACCCAGGATACGTCCAGAATGCCGATCGCCCGGTTCTGGAAGGTAATGACCGATACCATACTGTCGTCAATGTCGTAGGCGCTGGAGAAGTTGACCATCTGGGTGACCACCGAGGCCGGTTCTCCGAGGAACCAGCGCATCACGTCCACGCGGTGGCACCCCAGGTCGAAGAATGCGCCGCCACCCGCTTTACTCTCATCGGTGAACCATGCGGTGTCGCCGGAGAACCAGCGGTCCAGTGCGGCCATGTGCGCGATCCGGGCACGCATGAGTGTTACCTCTCCCAGCAGGCCCTCATCCAGCACTTTTTTGGCGAACAGGATTTCGGGGCGGCATCGGGAGGGCAGGGAGATCATGAATTTGATCCCGGCCTGTTGCACTGCGGCCATTACTTCGGTCGCTTCCGATAGCGTGATCGTCAGTGATTTCTCGGTGAAGATATGCTTGCCCGCGTTCGCGGCTGCGACCAGAATGTCCCGGTGCTCCGCAGTGGGTGCGTTGACCACCACAGCGTCGACTTCTGGCAACGCAAGCACTTCGTTCAGGTCCGTGTAGAAGGGCAGGCCACGTTCTTCCGCCACGCGTCGCCCCAGATCTACATTACTGTCCCAGACGGCCACGGTCTCACAGTCCGGGTGATCCCGCACCTGATCTGCATAGCCGCGTGCATGTACGTGTGCGAAGGAGAGCAGCGCAACACCGATCTTTCCGTTGCTGGTCATAGGGGGAGCTCCTCAGGAAACATGCCGCCCGGCGTTTCGATGCGCTCCCGGCGAATTCCTGCCTCATCAACAGACAGGAACGCTTCTCGCTCAGGCCGCATCGGTGAACTCCCCTTCCTTCTGCGCGCGCATCTCTTTCAGAATGCTGCTGGCTGCCAGCCAGAAGCAAATCACGGATGGGGCCAGCTTGACAATCAGGTTCAGGAAGCCCAGCGGAAACGGAAAGATACCTATGGGCAGATGGATCAGCAACAGGAGCCACGCACCCCATGCTGCGTAGCGAAACGCGTTGCGCGCGTTGCGCCCTCGACACTTTCCGGAAAACCAGTGCAAACCCCAGCCGGCCAGAATGGGGCCCAGATATGCGAAGAACCCGTCGAACATGGTTCGTCTCTCCTTCCCTGAAGACCGCTGCAGGCGAACATGCCCTCACCTGCAATACGCTTCCGACAGTCGTGCGGTGTCAATCGGTCCAATCGGTCTCTGGCAGGTTCCCGTTATTTCTGGAGTCAGAGGCTTACCTCCTGCCGATGTGCTGCCAGCGGCCGAACCACCAGCCCGGATCGGCCCCCTTGTCCCGCCAGCAGGATTATGCTATGATACACTCCGGAGTAATCCTAGATCGGGACAGGGGAGGTGACCACCCATGCAACAACAGGAGAACGAGACCTCGCTGTCACGCCGCGACTTTCTGCACGGCTCCGCGGCGAGCGCAGCCACTGCACTGCTGGCCACTGGCAATTACGCTTTCGCGCAGGGTTCTAGCCGGCTGAAGGTCGGCCTGATCGGTTGTGGAGGTCGGGGCACCGGCGCGGCACTGCAGGCGCTTTCGGCTGATCCGGAAGTAGTTCTGCACGCGATGGGCGATGTGTTCCAATCACAGATCGACGGCAGTCTGGCTGCCCTGAAAGGGGAGAGCGCCGTTGCCTCGCGCGTTCAGGTCAAGCCCGAGCGGTGCTACGTGGGCCTGGATTGCTATCTGAAGGTGCTGGACAGCGGGGTCGATGTGGTGTTGCTGGCCTCACCCCCGGGATTCCGGCCGCGGGAGATCCGTGCGGCCATCGCCGCCGGAAAGCACATTTTCGCCGAGAAACCCATGGGCACTGATGCGGTCAACGTGCGTGCCGCACTGGAGGCCGCCAGAGAGATCCCGAAGAAGAAGCTGGCATTTGTGGCTGGCTTCTGCTGGCGCTACGAGCCGGCCAACCGCGCTTTCTTCCGGCAGATCCATGAGGGCGCAATCGGCAGGATCCGTCACTATCATGCTACCTACCTTGCTGGACCGGTAAAACCCATGCCACCCGCCAGCACACGCCCGGCAGGCATGAGTGACGTCGAGTGGCAGGTGCGCAACTGGTATAACTTCGTCTGGCTCTCCGGGGACGGTCTGGTGGAACAGGCCTGCCATAGCGTGGATAAAATCCTCTGGGCCATGAAAGATACGCCCCCTGCCAAGTGCGTGGCGACGGGTGGCCGCATGGTACCGAACAACGAGGGCAACATCTACGACCACATCAGTGTGTTCTACGAGTGGCCGGATGGCACGCGTGCTACCATGGCCCAGCGCCAGATCACCTGCGGGTACTACGACAACTCCGACTACATCTACGGCACCCGGGGGGAAGGCATTATCCGCAGCGGGCGCCCGACGATCACAGCGGAGAAGCAGTGGCGCTACACAGGCGAGAGCAAGAACATGTATCAGGTAGAGCACGATGAACTCTTCGCCTCGATCCGATCCGGCAAGCCGATCAACGATGCCCCCCGGATGGCCATCTCAACTCTGGTCGCGATCATGGGACGCATGGCGGCCTATACAGGCGAGGAAGTCACCTGGGAGCATGTGATGCAGTCGCGAGAAAATCTGTTCCCTGATCCTCTTAACTGGGACATGAAGCTCCCGATCGCCCCGATGGCTGTCCCCGGGCAGACCCGGCTGATCTAATCGACCACAATGCCTCATGTTCTTCTGCCCGCGCTCTGCGCGGGCAGAAGAGTCTTCAGCACGTCCTACCGCTGAGACAACGAGAGACGCGCTCCGGGCAGCAACGGTTCTACCTGGCTGACCTTCAACTCCCGGTTGATGGCCGGGATGATCCGACCGTTGATCTCGTTGACCTCGGCGATCAATTTCTTCACCTCTGCCTCCAGCGACCGAACAGCTTCCATGGAGGCGCGTGATGGGGCCTCGGTGATCGCTTCCAGAGACCGTTGCAGTGACGTAATCCGGGGCAGGATTGGTTGTGAGGAAGGAGTCGACGGCGGGCGCGCTCCCGGGTCGTTCGGTGCGCGTTCTCCTTCCTGCGCGCTCTCCTGCGAGGGTCCCCCTTCTGAGCTACTCTGGCCGGCAGGACGTCCTCCGGAGCGGACAGGCCGGGGCGCAATGCGCGCCTGCAATGTGTCGACCCGGGCAGAGAGCGCCGCCACACGGTCCTGCAGTGAGGCAGAAGCAGACTTCAGAGCCTCCTTCTGCTGCAGCGCGCTGACCTGACGCCGCACACTCTGCAGGGCGCGCTGGGCCAGAGTTGCCGATCGTAGCAGAGCGCCCAGACGCATCAGCGTATCGTACTGCGCACGGCGTTCCCGCACCAGATGCGCCAGACGGGGATCCTCTTCCACGCGTACCGGCTTGATTTGCTCCTCATTGCCGACTTTCAACCGCACCAGATAGATTCCCGGCAGCACCCGGGGGCCAGCCAGAAGGCCACCGCGCCCACCGGAGCCCTGCCCGCCAGAGGGCCTGCCACCCGTCGCGCCTCCCTGACCTCCCGATTGCCCGCGTGCACCACGCCCGGATTCGGAAGAAGGCTCTTCCTCGTCCGGTAAAGAGGCGAGCGGCGAGTCGTGCCGCAGATCCCAGATCACCCGGTTGTAACCCGCGCTCACGTTCAGAGGGATACGAAGCTCTCGAATGACATTCTTCCCGTCCCGATCCAGCACGGTCAATCGCACATCGGTGTTGCGCTCCGGCTTTTCTTTCAAGAAGAACGCGATGATAGCTCCCTGCGGTGGGTTGGGGGCGAGAAAGATCCGATGCCCGGTGGTTCCCTTGTGGCTGTGCAACCGGTAGGCAACCGCCGGACGCAGGTCGCACAGATAGGCCGGATAGCTCTCAGCGCGCGCCGCCTGCTCCAGAAATGTGATGTCGTCGGCAATAAACGCGCCCCGGCCGTGCGTGCCCAGGATCAGATCGTTCTCCCGGGGATGGATCTGAATATCGTCTATCGGCACGGTAGGCAGGGGTGGAGGCACGCGCTTCCAGTTCTGTCCGCGATCAAACGAAATGTAGAGCCCCCGCTCGGTCCCGGCGAACAGCAGATCACCATTGCGGAAATGCTCCCGGATGACGTTCACTGTGCTCCCTTCAGGGATCCCGTTCGCGATCAACCTCCAGGTCTGGCCATAGTCCTCGGTAACGAAGATGTAAGGCCGGAAATCGTTGCTCCGGTGACCGTCGAAGGCAACATAGGCTCTTCCTTCCGCATGTGCGGACGCCACAACGCGGGACACATAGGTGCCTTTCGGTACTCCGGGGAAGCGGTCAGTGATATTGGTCCATGTGAAGCCGTCGTCACGTGACATCTGCACCAGACCATCATCGGTACCCACGTAGAGCAAACCCGGCCGCAACGGGGACTCGGTGACAGTCACGATCTGCCCGAAGCTGTCCTGCCCATCGTTGGCCGAAAGCGTTCGACCGGTGACCGGCGCGCCAAAGATCGGCATTTTGCTACGGTCCGGCTTCGTGGTCAGGTCCTCGGTGCGCCGCCAGGAGTCGCCTCGATCCGTGGAGATGAAGAGGCGATTGCCGGCCATGTAGATCTTGTTGGGGTTGTGTGGCGAGATCAGCAGGGGGGTGTTCCAGTCGAAGCGATAGGTCTCGCCGGGCGGGGGAACCGGACGAATGGATTTGCTCTCGCCCGTCTTCTGGTCGATCCGGCGGGCTGCCCCGTTCTGGGACTCCGTGTAGAGTACCGTGTAATCCTTCGGACTGACCTGCGCATAAAAGCCATCGCCGCCGCCCACGTTGTACCATTCGTCGTTGGAGATGCCCCGGGCGTAGGTGGTTGCGCTGGGGCCGGCCCACGTGCCGTTGTCCTGCAGGCCCCCGTACACGTAGTAGGGCTTGCGCATGTCATATGTGATCTCGTAGAATTGCGCCAGCGGGATCGTATTCACAAAGTCCCAGGTCTGCCCTCGATCGTAGGACCACTGGATGCCGCCATCACCCGCCAGGATCATGTGGTCGGAGTTGGCAGGATTGATCCAGAGGGCGTGGAAGTCGCTATGGATCCGCTGTCCGAACCGTGTGGTGAAGGTCCTGGCGCCATCCGTTGAGGTGTAGAGCGCGGCCCCCAGCATCCAGACGCGTTTGTCGTCGTTCGGGTCCACGTAGATCTTGCTGTAGTACATCGGCCGGGGATTGACGTCACTGGTCTTGACCCAGGTCTCTCCCCCGTCGTCGGAGCGATAGGTGCTGCCGCTGTTGGCTCCGCTGATGTTGCCGTTACGGGTCTCCACCACGATGTACAGGATCCTCGGATTCCGGCGATAGATCGCGATCCCGATCCGTCCCAGGTCGGTAGAAGGCAGGCCACTGGTCAACTTTTTCCAGGTCTTGCCCCCATCCGAAGTTTTGTACAGGCCACTGCCGGGGCCACCACCGTTGAAACCAAAGGGTGTGCGTCGCCTCTGATAGGTAGCCGCGTACAGCACGTCCGGGTTCTCCGGATCCATGGCCACATCGATACATCCGGTGTCTTCATTGATGTAGAGCACTTTCTCCCATGTCCTGCCTCCATCGGCAGTCTTGAAGAGACCGCGCTCCGGGTTCGGCCCCCAGAGTTTTCCGACCGCCGCCACATAGACGATGTCCGGATTGGCGGGATGGATCACAATCCGCCCGATGTGATGCGTTTCGGCAAGCCCCATATGTTCCCAGGTCTCGCCCCCATTGGTAGATTTGTAGACGCCATGGCCCCACGAGGAGCTCTGGCGGTTATTGGGCTCCCCGGTTCCAATCCAGACGATAGCGGGATTGGACGGCGCCACGGTCACATCGCCGATGGAGCTGGTGACCTGGTCGTCGAAGATCGGCTTCCACGTCGTGCCATTATTGACGGTTTTGAACAACCCACCGGATGCCGTTGCCATGTACACGATACGAGGATCCTGCTCCACCACCGCAAGGTCATCGATCCGACCGCCCATGATGGCAGGGCCGATGTTACGCCACTCCAGCTTGCGCAGGAGGTCATCGAACCGGTCAGCACGCACAGCCGGCACGCCAGTTATGTGTAGCGCGCAGACCAGCAGACTGCAGAGAATCGAGAACAGAGAGTCGCGTGATTTCATAAGGCCTTCCTGCATATCAGGGATCGTTTGTTTGGCAGAACGAAGGGTCACACCACAGCATGCAACCGAATGAAGCCCGTTGTAGAAAGTAGAGAGGACGCACAATGTTCCGCGCGTCTTTGCGAGGAATGCTATTTAACACGGACGGGATGCAGCAGGAACGGTAACGTTCTCCCCGGGAGTCCGACCGATGTCCCAGACAGGTGGATCGGGTTCGTCACGCAGGTGATGACGAGCCTGCGCAAAGATCTGTTCGACGTCCCGGATTGTCTCTGCCCGATGGATCGCTTCGCGCACACGGGCGGCGCCACGGTAGCCACGCAGGTAGAGTGGAAGTTGCCCGCGCAGGTGCCGGACGGCTCGCCCCTCTCCGAGGGTACGTGCCAGATCGCAGACATGGATCAGAGCCGTCTGCACCCGTTCTTCGAAGCCGGGTGGGGGCAATAGCGTACCGGTACGCAGGTAGTGAACGATATCGCGCACCACCCACGGGTTGCCGATGGCGGCACGCCCGATCATCACACCGTCGCAACCGGTCTGCTGGAACATCCGCACCGCATCGAAGGGGCTACGGATATCTCCGTTGCCGACCAGAGGACGTCGTAGGGCCTGTTTCATCTCCCGGATCAGGTTCCAGTCTGCCTCGCCACTGTGTCCCTGCACGGCAAAGCGGCCATGCAGGGCGAAGGCGGCCACACCGATCTGCTCCAGCTTACGTGCCAGCCCGGCCGTCGCCAGATGCCCGTAATCCCAGCCAGCTCGCATCTTCACCGTAACCGGGACATCGACCGCACGTACGAGCGCTTCCACGACGCGGCAGGCGTTGTCCTCATCGCGTAACATGGCCGCGCCCGCGCCGGTTTTGCAGACCTTCGGCACCCAGCACCCCATATTCACATCAATGATGTCCGCGCCCGCACACACTGCGATCCGTGCTGCCTCCGCCATGATCTGCGGGTCCGCGCCGAAGAGTTGCACGGCCAGCGGGCGTTGATCCTCGGTGACGTCGAACATGTTCAGGGTCTTCTGGCTCCGGTAGTGCAGCGCGACCGTGCTGATGAGCTCGGTGACCACGAGCCCCGGCCCTGCGATCCGTTTGACCAGACGACGGTAAGCACCATTGGTTACGTCTGCCATCGGGGCGAGCACGACCGGCGGATCGATCCGAACCGCCCCCACCCGGTAGGCGTCCGGAACACCGGAAACGAGCCTAACCACGCTCCTATCACTCTGGTTCGGGATAGCACATGCAGTCATTTCTCTCCGAAAGGATCGTGAGGCGTGCAGATCCTACTTATATACGACAGTGCACGCGCAGATCGATCGCAATGAGCGCTCACAGGAGGTGAGGTTCCCATGTACACGTTTGACTTTGTTCAAAGAGACATGCTCAATGCCCGCTTTCTCGACGTCACTCTGGACGGGGCGCTGTTTGAAGACGTCAATATGGATGAGGTCACGTTGCGTGACATCAACCTGCGGCGCGCGCAGATTGAAGACGCAGACCTGTCCGGCTCCGTGCTGCGCAATGTCAGTCTGAACGACGTGGTGATCGAGGATGCCGACATCACCGGTCTGGTGATCAACGGGCACCGCATCGACGAATTGATCGCAGCCCGGCAACAGTCCTGAAATGTTCGGCGCACACGGCGTCAGCTCGCAGCAGGGATCAGGTCCACGAAGAAGGCGTGAATGCGCGGGTCGTCGGTCAGCTCAGGATGGAAGGCGATTGCAAGGATACGTTCCTGCCGCACTGCGACCACTTTCCCCTGAAACCGCGCCAGAATCTGCACTTCGGGCTCCACACACGTTACATAAGGTGCCCGAATGAAGACGCCACGCATGAGCTCCGATGGGCCGTCCGGGCGCAGCTGCACCGGGATATCGGCCTCGAAGCTGTCAACCTGCCTGCCGAACGCGTTGCGGGCCACTGTGATGGGCAGTAACCCCAGCGTAGGTTGTTCGGGGCGCCCTTCGATATCCTGTGCCAGCAGTATCAGACCGGCGCAGGTGCCGAAGAGAGGCATACCCTGCTGCGCGCGCTCCCGGATTGCCCGATCCAGCCCGATCCGTTCCATCAGTTTGCCGATGGTGGTGCTCTCACCTCCGGGCAGCACAAGCGCATCCACAGTGGCTAGCTCCCGGGGAGTACGCACCAGAGAGGTTGCCACGCCCACACGCTCTTCCAGCATGCGTTGATGCGCCTCAAAATCGCCCTGCAGCGCCAGAATGCCTACATTCACCCGGGAGAGATCTTTATGGCTCATATTCGAGATTATACCCGGTGTGCCGCAGGCTTCAGGCTAGCGACAGGTCCCCATCCGGGAAGTCCCCGATGTGTCTGGCGAGCACCGCACGCTCCAGTGCAGCCTCTGGAGCTCCCAGCAATTCCGCCTGATCGTAGTGGCGCAGGGCCTCTTGGAACCGATCGTCGCGCACGCAGGCCCGCGCCAACCGCAGGTAGAGCTCGCTGTTCCCTCCGGACCGGCGGATCTGCTGCTCCAGCATATCGCGTGACATGGGCTCCAGGAGCGCCCTGGCCCTCAGTTCCGGGTAGTCCATATGTCCTGTTCCTCATCAAAAAGGGCGATCGCTGTGCCAGCACCCTCTGCCTCTGTTTTCTCCCGAGTCGTTTACGATGCATCACCTTTCCGCATGCAGAACGCTCCTGCGGGATCAGGCTGCCTGGTCCAGTGTCATTACGGGCTCCACTCCCTCCTGAGTGGTGGAGACATTGGGGCAGGCCTGTTGCTGGCAACGGTCCCGTGCGGCACGCAGGGCGATTCCACGCACCGGCGCATGCGGATCCATTTCCCGTGCCTCCATTGCCTCCAGAGCAGAAGTGTGGTCTGATTGCGCCAGTGCCTGCGCGAGCATTCCACGCGTCGTGCCCGAGACCTTGTCGGACCAGAAAGCGATCTCTTGCAGGAAGGCCTCATCGCGCGGGGCTCCGGCCAGCGCAAACAGCAGGTTGTCCAGTCCCATCTCTGTGTGAAGCGCGGCCTGCACAGCATCATGGACCTCCGGGCACGCGCAGGCCTGCCGCAGAGGTACCAGCTCCTCCGGCAGAGAGAGCACCTCGCCGGTGCCCTCACCAACGGTACGAAAGACAGCAGCGACCTGTTCCGGTGTGTGCTCCGTGAACCCCAATCGTACCGAGAGGAGCATGGCGGCGGCCAGCAACGCGTGGGGGCTCACATCCCGGGGCCGGCACAGGTACCATCCATGCAGGCGGGACAGGTTCAACGCGCTGTTGGCCAGATCATCGCCGGCCTCGGCCAGCCGGCGCACCTGCTCGTAGTCGCCCTGGCCCAGCAGTAGCCAGCGCAATGGGATCAGGCGTGTACGCATCACGCTGTCTGGTTCCGGCAGAGCGTCCACTACCTGACGCACCTGTTCGGGAGGACATTCCAGCAGATTCTGCAGGGCCAGGTAGGCGCTCCCCCCGCGCAACGCCAGATCTACCATGCGCTCCACGGTCCATGGCGTCGCGACCCCGCGCAACACGCCGGTCAATACCGGGTCCCGATGATGTGCTGGCAGCTTTTCCAGCACCGCAAGAGCTTCCCCGGGCGCAACTGCCTGATGAGCCGCCAGCACACAGGCCGCCTGAGCCTTCAGGAGATGCGTCCGCAATTCGGCATCGCCCCCCGGAGAGGTCGCGATAACGTGACGGAGCGCGCCCGTGGTTGTGGAGTCGAGCCGGGGCAGGCGGGCGAGCGCGCAGGCGAAAGCAGGAGTGCCATCCCGCAGCATCATGCGCAGGAAGAACGGCTCATACCGGTCACCGGAGCTTCCGGAAAGCAGGTCTATGGCCTCTGTACGGATCTCACCCGGCGTCTTTTCTTCTTCGATCAGAGCAACCAGTGCCTCTTCCGCGCGTCGGGGCGCAACATCCAGCAGCAGCTCCGCCGCTACCAGCCGGTTGCGCGGTCGTGCGGAGCCCAGCATCTGCAATACTTTTTCCAGATCCAGCTTCGGGTTCGCGCTGATGAGCGCACGGGCGCGTCGCCGAACGGCTGGCTCCAGCAGGCGTGTGGAGGTCTCCAGTAACGTATCGAGCCATTCGGGTCCAGAGAAGCGTGCCAGCTGCGGAGGGTCAAAACGAAACTCCGGTACCGGTGGCGGTGACAGCGTTGAAACGATAGGCCCGGATGATGCAGACGCCTGCTCCTGTCTGCGGCGCCGTGCGAAAGGCCAGAGAGCAACAGGTTTCATGGGCGCAAGACCTCGGTATATGCGACGTGCTACCAGGAGCGCGGCAAGAACGATCAGCAACCACCAGAGTCCGTTCCATCCCGGACGGACACGCGCCCACTGCAACTCCGGTCGCGGTGCGGACCGACGGAACGGGAGCATATCCGGTGCCGTCCGTAACGACGTGCCGGGATCTCTGTTCCGCACTCCACGGACAACGGAGGCGTGCCGATCGGCGTCAGATCTCTGCTCTGGCTGCCATCGCGATCTTCGACCCTGCCACATGTCCTGCCCGGGGTGCGGCATTCTGGCAGGCAGGTTCGTCCGGGGGTCTGTCCCTGCTGCCAGAGAAGAGTCTCGATGAACTGAAGGTCTGGCCTCTCCTGCAGGTGGTGCCAGAGGGCTTCGGGCAAAGCCGTACTGTACCAGCGCAACCGTATCCTCTTTCCAGCGCGGGCTGTTCAGGACCACTGTGATCAGCAGACGTTGTCCGCGTTGTACGGCACCTACCAGGCACAGACCGGCCTCTCGCGACTGCCCGGTTTTGACCCCGACCATTCCCGGCACGGTCCAGAGCAGCGTGTTCCGGTTTCTCAGCACAATGGCGGGGCGGCGCCCGCTGGCAGGTATCACGTAGACGCGGGTGCGCACCGCTCGGGCGAAGGCAGGAAGCCGCAGGGCGTGACGCGTCAGGTGCGCCAGATCGCGCGCAGTAGAGTAGTGCTCCCGGGCGGGTAGACCGTGCGGATTGGCAAAGCGGGTTCTGGTAAGACCGAGCGCCTGCGCCTCGGCATTCATGCGGTCCACGAACCCGGGAACGGACCCAGCCGCATGACGCGCCATGGCGATGCAGGCGTCGTTGGCGCTCTTCAGTAATGCGGCATAGAGGAGGTCACGGGCAGTGAAGACCGATCCCGGGGGCATCCCGAGCGCGCTCCCGGGCACACGTGTGGCCTCCATCGGGGTCTTCACGCGTTCCTCCGGCCGGATGTCCCGGGCAAACAGGTAGCCTGTCAGGATCTTGGTGGTGCTGGCCGGTGGCAGTTTGAGATCGGCGTTCCGGGCAAACAGCACCTGCCCGGTGCGGGCCTCCATAACGATTGCCGCACGGGCATGGATATCGGGCGGCGGGGGCAGGGGTCCGGCCTGTGCCCGGGCCATGTCTGTGTAGAGCCCGATCACGGCCATCGGCAGCAGAACGCGCTGGATGCAGTTGACGCACTCCTTGATCCTCATATCGTGCTGCGGACGCCCCGTGACGCTTTGCCAGAACCTCCGCACGGATTATCGGTAGGGAGCGCGTGGAACTTCGGCACCGGCTACAGCAGACCACGCTCTTTCAGACTGACAAACCGGTTGTGCCCCAGTATGATGTGGTCCAGCAATTCGATCCCGAGCAATCGGCCGCACTCTGCAAGCCGGAGCGTGATGCGTTTATCCTCCGGACTGGGAGTTGGATCTCCAGAGGGGTGATTATGCGCCACAATGAGCGACGCGGCGCTGGCGACCACCGCATCCCGGAACACCTCGCGCGGATGCACCAGACTGCTGTCCAGTGTGCCAACCGAGACAGTCAGGATCCGGATCACCCGGTTTTTTGTGTCCAGCAACAGTGACTTCAGGCACTCTTTGCGCGCGTCTCGCAGTTCTGGCATCAGCAGGTTGGCCACATCCTGCGAACAGCGAATGACCGGACGTTCCTCATCGCTGAGCGCAGCAAGCCGGCGCCCCAGTTCGAACGCGGAAGCGATCTGTACGGCCTTGACAGGCCCTACTCCCTTGATCCGGCTCATCTGCTCGATAGTCGCGTTGGCGACGCCCCGTAACCCTTCGAAATGGCTCAATAACAATTCTCCCAGACCGACCGCAGAGCGCTCCGTGGTGCCGGTGCGCAACTGTATGGCCAGCAACTCGGCTGTTGAGACGGCCGAGGGCCCGTACAGTTGCAGGCGTTCTCGCGGGCGCTCGTTGCTGGGAAGCTCACGAATAGCAACCGAGTACCGTTCGGCCACTGCATCATGCCTCCAGGGAAAAGATCCCGAGCACGTGTAGCGATCAGAGCAGGACTTCTTCTGAGGCGATAACGAACTTTTTCACCGTTGCCGGGCCGGCGGCCAGTTCTGGCAACTTTGCGAGGAAGTCCTGCGTGTGGGGCTGCTGCAGGTGTGCGGCCAGCGCCTCTGCGCTTTCCCACTCCTCGTAGATGTGGATCAGGTAGGGTTCTGAAATGCTCTCGTAGAAGTCGTAGATGATGCACCCGGCCTCCGCACGGGTTGGGGCGACAACCTGCTGTACTGCCTGCCGCATCGCGTCGCGTTTCTCAGGCTTTACGGGCACATGCCCGACGACAAGGATCATTGCGCACACTCCATGAACAGGGGTCAACCGGGTACACCGGATCTGTCGCGCCAGACCTGCCGGCGTCGCGGGTAGCGCCTGCGGCATCGCACCCGGGAAAACAGCAACTCCCGGAGGGTAACGCACTCTAACGGAGTGGTACCCGGGTCGGTTGCGCCACCGTGATCTCGTTCTGCCGGCGTCTGTGGCAGACATCTCACAGGAGAACCATTGTTGCCAGAGCCCCTATTCGCGGGTCCGGCCCTGTTCTCCTTGCGCGGTTGCGATGAAAGGATGCTCTACCAGTGGAGAGAGATAGAACCGTCGTTTGTGTCGCACTCGCAGTTGTGTTCTGCTGGCTGTTTGCCGTCAGCACCGCTCTGGCATCCGGATCGGTAGTGCAGAAGCAATCCCCGGACACCCCGTCAGAGCAGCCGACTCCCCGGGGTGCGCAGAAAAAGAAGGGGGACCCTGGCGCGGCATCTGATGCCAGTGTGCGCTTCTTTCGCGAAGGCATTGTCCCCCGACTGAAGATCCAGATCCCGGACTTTGAACTGCAACGCCTCCGACAGCAACCGCGCGAGTACGTCCGTTGTACAGTGATCGAGGATAACCGGGTCACTTACGAGCACGTGGCCATCAAGCTGAAAGGCTTTGCCGGGAGTTTCCGCGGGGTGGACGACCGGCCTGCGTTGACACTTAACTTCGACAAGTTCCGCAAGGGCCAGAAGTTTCATGATCTGGACAAGATCCACCTGAACAACTCGGTACAGGATCCCACGTACCTGAACGAGCTGCTCGGCAGCGAGTTGTTTCTGGCCGCAGGCGTGCCGGCCGCACGCACCACGCATGCCCGCGTCTGGCTCAACGGACGCGACCTCGGCCTCTACGTGCTCAAGGAGGGATTCAACCGCGATTTCCTCCGACGTAACGGTCTGAATCCGAAGGGAAATCTGTACGAGGGCCCGCCGATACAGGATATTGATGGCCCCGTAGAACTGGAGAGCGGGGATGGCCCTGCTGATCGGAGCGACGTACGGGCTGTCATTGAGGCCTGCCACGAGCCGGATCCCGCGCGCCGGAGGCAACGGATCGAACAGACCGTGGATGTAGAGCGCTTCCTGACGTTTCAGGCCATGGAGGCGCTTCTATGCCACTGGGATGGTTACTGCCGCAATCGCAACAACTACCGCTTCTACTTCGATCCCGCTACCCGGAAGATCCAGTTCTTCCCGCACGGAATGGACCAGCTGTTCGGAGACCCGGGCTACAATGTGATGGACGGCATCGAGAGCATGGTCGCGCGGGCCCTGTGGGGATACCCGGACTGGCAGGCCCGGTACCGGAAGCGTGTGACGCAACTGGCGCGCCTGATCGTTCCTCCGGATCGGTTGCTCCGGCGTGTTGACGAAGTGCACCAGCGTCTGCGTCCCGTTCTGCAGGAGATCAGCGAGAACCACGCCCGGGATTTCGACGAACAGGTTCATGCACTCAAGCAACGCCTGACAGCCCGGGCCAGCAATCTGGCGGGGCAGCTTGCGCTCTCCGAGCCAGCACCTCCCGTCATCGCCAGAACGGCCCCCACGACCATCCCCCTGACAGCGTGGGTGCCGCGAGTGGAAACGCCGGGAGCGTTGCTGGAGCAGCGCAAGGCGGCCGGGCCAGCAAGCCCCGGTGTGCTGCTCATTGCGGCGGGCCCGGGAGGCCGTTGCGTGGCCTCATGGCGGACCCGGGTTCCCCTGACGGCCGGACGCTACCGCTTCGAGGCGCGTGTACGTACCGAGGGAGTGCAGGCCCTGCGCGAGCCCCCGGGGACCGGTGCGGGCATCCGGATCTCCGGCGTCAGCAGGGCCAACGGGCTGGAAGGTACCACGGGCTGGACGCGTATTGCGCACGAGTTTGAGGTTCTTGCGCCCACGCAGGAAGTAGAACTTGTGGCCGAGCTACGCGCCGCGGCAGGCAGGGCCTTCTTCGAGATCAACTCTCTGCGCCTGGTGCGCGTGCGTTGAGATCGTGTCCGCTCGATTTCAGTCGCGGTGCCGCTTCCAGAGATCGATGGGCTTATCGTATGCTGGCGGTTCGTAGGGCCAGGCGATCTTGCGCCCCTCCCCGGCCGACTGGTAGGCCGCCAGAATGATCTTCAGCACCTCGCGTCCGTCCTCACCGGTCTCCATGGGTTCTTCTTTGCCCAGAACACAGTTCACGAAGTGCTGCATCTCCTGTGGAAACCCGTAGTTCCAGATCTCTTCGAACATGGTGAAGGTCCAGCCAGTGGTGATCTCCATCTTCTCGGTCGCGTATCCGTAGCCCACATCGCTGTAGGTGATCAGCGCGTTGCCCCGGAGCAGATCCGCGCGAGTGTGCCCTCGTGAACCGTAGATCTCGGCCCGGTCGTCCACACCACCCGGCTTGGCCCAGGAGTTCTCCGCCAGTGCGATCCGATTGCCTTCGTACTCCACCACAACAATGGCATGATCCTCCCCTTCCGTGCGATCGCCGTGCACGAAGGTGCCCAGCGTGGCGGAAACGCTCCGTACCGGGGGTTTGCCGAATACCCAGCGGGCGTACTCAATGGAATGGCACCCCATGTCCAGAAGAACCCCGCCTCCAGACCGGTTGACGTCCCAGAACCAGGGCGAGTGCGGGCCGTAATGCTCTTCCCATTGCTTCACCAGAAACGGCCGGCCCAGTGCCCCTTCGTCCACCAGTTGCTTGGCCCGCACATATTTGGGCGCGAACAGCAGTTCCTCGGCGTACATCAGCAGCACGCCGGCCCTGCGACAGGCCTCGATCATACGGTCGGCCTCCTCCAGCGTGCGGCAGAGGGGTTTCTCACAGACCACGTGCTTCCCGGCGGCAGCCGCATCCAGCGTGGCCTGGCAGTGCAGGTCGTTGGGTAGCGACAGGGTGACCATATCGATCTCCGGCATCGCCAGCATCTGCCGGTAGTCCTCGAAGGCATGCGGGATGCCTCGCGCCCGGGCAAACTCCGCCGCTTTCCCCGGAGTAGGCGACGCCACGGCAATCACTTCGGCATCGGGGACAAAGTGCCGGAAAGCATGCGCGTGAATATCCGCCACAAACCCGGAGCCGATCAGACCAACCTTCACCGTTCGCGACATCAGAAGGGCCTCCTTGCATTTGGTTGCAGATGGGGGTATTGTAGCAGTGTCTGTGCAACATGTCAATCAACACCCCGGGACGCATCAGGAGAGCCCGCGATGAAATACAGATCCCTTGGAAGAACAGGATGGCAGGTGAGCGAGATCGGTTTCGGTGCATGGGGGATCGGCGGTGGATGGGGCCCGCTGGATGACGCCGAGGCTCGACGCGCTCTGCATCGCTATCTGGACCTTGGCGGCAACTTCATCGATACAGCCTATGGCTACGGTGATGGACACAGCGAGCGCCTGATCGGTGAAGTACTGAAAGAGCGGCGCGCTGCCGGCATCCACGATACGGTCTACATCGCCAGCAAGGTGCCCCCGAAAACGATGCAGTGGCCCCTGTTGCCTCATCTGCCTGTCACCGAGACGTTCCCGGTTGACTGGGTGATCCAGTGCACCGAACGCACTCTGCAGAACCTCGGTGTAGAGACGCTGGATCTGCAGCAACTGCACGCCTGGACCGATGGCTACAACGAACAGCTCGACTGGTACGAAGCACTGGTGACACTGCGGGGTCAGGGCAAGGTCCGGGCGTTCGGAGTCAGCATCAACGACTACGTGCCGGAGACCGGCGTCCGCCTCGCACAGTCCGGGCGGGTGGACGCCATTCAGGTCATCTACAACATCTTCGAGCAGACTCCAGAGGAAGCGCTCTTCCCTGCTGCCATGGAGAACGGTGTGGGCATTCTGCCCCGTGTCCCGTTCGAGGAGGGGGCACTGACCGGCACGCTCCACTCCGGTACCACTTTCGATCCGGACGACTGGCGGGGACAGTACTTCACGCCGGAACGCCTGCAGGAGATCGAGCGCCGTACGGCTGCGCTACGCGCCCTGCTCACGCCGGAAACGCCCACACTGCCTCTTCTGGCTCTGCGCTTCTGCCTGCACCATCCGGCGGTCTCCTCGGTGCTGCCGGGCATGCGCCGGGTTGCACATGTGGAGCAGAACATGGCAGCGTCGGATGCGCCACTCTCTCCGGAGGTGCTGCAGGCCCTGCGCGCTCACGACTGGGACCACGGCTGGCGTTACCCCTGGACCGTCCGCGAGTGAGCCTGCCGCCATTGCGTTGCGGGTCTGCTGCCGCGCAGTAGCGTCCCGGACAGGCTTGACGTGCCGTCCGACTTCGGGTATACTGCCCCAACTCACAGTCCACGGGGCCTGATCCCCGGAGGGTTACCGATGCAGGAGACAGAAGTTTCACTGCGCGAAGGTCTCAGCTTCGATGACGTGCTGCTGGTTCCGATGGACACGGACATCACGCCGGCCGAGGCGGACCCGCGCACTGTGATCGCCCGGGATATCACGCTGAGGGTGCCGATCATCAGCTCACCGATGGACCGCGTCACCGAGGCGCGCATGGCTATCGCCATGGCCCGCGAAGGTGGTCTGGGGATCATCCACCGCAACATGCCCCCGGAACGGCAGGCGCAGGAGGTCGACCGGGTCAAACGCTCCGAGCACGGGATCATCACCAACCCGATCAGCCTCGCGCCCGACAAGACGATCCGGGACGCCGTGGCGATCATGGAGCGGTATCACATTTCTGGCGTGCCGATCACCGAGCCGAACGGCCGCCTGATCGGGATCCTGACCAACCGGGACATCCGCTTTGAGACGGACTACGATCGCCCCATTCATGAGGTGATGACCACGGATCGGAGCCGCCCCGGTGGTCTGATCACAGCGCCGGTC
>JANWZQ010000164.1 GCA_025054835.1 Chthonomonadaceae bacterium | reverse complement strand
AGAAACCGCAGGCTCGCTTCAATCTCAGCAATCCCCTCCGGCACGTACCGCCCCGGGGTCCGATCCGTGTCCTCCAGACGCACAATAAACTGCCCGCCCTCCTTCCGGGCGAGCAACCAGTCAAAAATCGCCGTGCGCAGGTTCCCCACATGCGGGGAACCTGTCGGCGACGGCGCAAAACGCACCCGCACTGCCATAAACGCTCCCGGCCCTCTATCGTATCAGATACTTGCGCTTGCTCTTATCGAACCCCTGCGACAGCTTCTTCGCATCATACACCCAGGCACCCCCGCGCAGGAAGAAGCAATGGTACGCCGACAGGTTCGACGCCTCCAGCCGCCTCGCCACCCGTCGCACCACATTCACCTCCGTGTGCAACGTCACAAATTCGATCCCCTTGCGCGAGTGCTCCATGATCGCCCGCATGATATCGAACGTGGACAACCCATCCTGCTCCGCACGCTCCTGCAACTTCAGCAACTCCTGAATACGGTTGTCGCTGATGAACATGGCCGGCTCGCTCTCATTGTTGTAATTCACCACATAACGATCCGGCGCCTGACGCTCCAGCGTGAACGTCGCCCCGGAATTGATCGGGATCGTCTCAAACCAGTCCAGCAACCCGTACAGCAGGCGCGTCTGATTGTTCACCCACACCTGCACCCGTTGTCCCCCGGGCAGCACAAACTCCGTCTCCAGAACTACCGGCTCCACCGGAAAGAACCCGGCAGGAAACTGACACAGCGGCAACGTCCCCAGCTGCTTGTGATGATACTTGATCACCACCCGCACATTCGAGGGCGGATTCGGATCCGGTGCCCCCACAGGTTCCTCGTCCAGCACGTCCTGCACCCGCGGATCCAGGATCTCCCGGCTCAGAGCTCCATCCAGCCCCTCATCCTCCAGCAAATAGTCCAGCGGATTGCCTTCCAGATCCGCATACTGATAGTTCGGGATCTCCAGCAGCTCCGGCACCTTCAGCACGTACGCGGGCACCGTGCCCTGTGGCCGAAAACGACTGCCGCCCACCCAGAGCACCCGCGGATCCTCCTGCAACACACGCATCACCGCCTGCAGATCCTCGGCATAGGTGCGCGCCCCCGGCATCACCTCAAACACTTCCTCCAGCAAACGCTCGGCGAACACCGTGCCATCGCTCGCACACACACGCTCCACCAGCTGCTCCCGCTCCGCATCCCCGATCGTCAACGGCTGCGACGCCTCCTGTGTGTCCACCTCCGCCGGCTCACTCACCTCACGCTCCGCCAGGATCGGGAAGAAGCGCGCCAACCGTGCCACCACCGCCGGGCCAACCCACGTGCCATCCGTCAACACCGAAACACCCTGCTGCTGGAAAGCAGCTGCGTAGAACGTGGCCGCGCGGAACCCTTCCCTGTCTGCACGCCACGCCAGAAACTGCACCACACGGGGCGATACCGGCCGCCCCACCGCATCCAGAAACGCTACCACCGCCTCTGGCCGCTGCGGACTTAACCCCGCCTCCTCCGCCAGAGGAATCAACGGCAGAACCGCCTCGTCCTCCAGAAAATTATCGAACATCACCTCATCGTCATCTTCGTACTCCGTAATGAGCAACCACTCCGTCGGCGCAATCCCGTCCTCCCCCACACGGAAGTAACGATCCCCCGCGTCCGCCAGACGCGTCAGCATCGTCGCATACACCTCGGCTGGCCGCCCGTACAGCGTCTGCATCTCCTGCGCCAGATGAGCGATCCGCATTGGCTGACCGTATGCCCCCAGGATCTGATGCAGGTTATGATCCACCGTCCGCTGCGTGTCCAGATAACGCGTCCACAACGTCCACTTCCGATCCACCGACGTCACCCCCGGGTGCGTCGCCAGAATCACCCGCACCAGACGCGCATCCACCTCCGGACCAGCCAGACGGCCCATCCGGGCCACCACCTCCGATAGCCGCAACGGCTCCCCGGCCTCTATCAACACACGGTACACCAGTCCGCCCAGATAACGCTCCGCCAGCTGCTCCTCATCCACCACTTCCGGAGAGTTCGACACCATTGCAGACTCCATCCGTCCCTTCTCCTTAACCAACAGATCCGATCCCCCACAATCCGGATCGCACCGATACCCTGCGCGCACGAGCGCAACTGCGTATTATACCCCCGCATCCCCCGTGACGTCATCCCCTCCCTTGACACCACACTGCAAATTGAGGTAATCTGTGCCGAAAATTACGCCAGAATAATCCTTCTTATCCAGAGTGGCCGAGGGACCGGCCCGATGACGCCACAACAACCACCCGCATGCCAGCCATGACGGGCAGGTGCTAATTCCGGGCAGTTACGTGCTGCAAGATAAGAGGTGTAGGGCGAACAGAGCAAACAGACCGCTGCGGCTCTCTCCAGACCCGGCGGAACCAACCTCGGATGCCACAACACCCTCTTCTCCTCCCGCACCCGGAAGAGGGTTTCTTGTTGGATGGCCACCGGCCCTGTTCCCACACAGCGCACTCATCGCACAGGCACGCTACCTTCCGGCGTTGCACGCCACGTTCCCGGGCAGAGCGCATCACCAACAACACTGCCCAGAAAGGATACAACACACACCATGTCCGAGTTCAATCTCTTCACTTCGGAAAGCGTGTCCGAAGGCCATCCCGACAAACTCGCCGACCAGATCAGCGACGCCGTCCTCGACGAACTGATCCGGTTCGACTACGAAAACAAAGTCAAAACCCCCTCCCGGGTCGCCCTGGAAACCTTCCTCACCCGGGGCCTCTGCGTCGTCGGCGGAGAACTCACCACCGAAGCCTACGTGGAAATTGCCGACATCGTCCGCAACACCATCTGCGACGTCGGCTACACACGCACCGACTACGGCTTCGACGGACACACCTGCGGCGTCATGCTCGCCATACAGAAACAATCCCCCGACATCGCCATGGGCGTCGACCGCGAAGACCCCTACGAGCAGGGCGCCGGCGATCAGGGCCTCATGTTCGGATACGCCACCAACGAAACCGAAGAACACATGCCCCTCGCCCTCACCATCGCCCACCAGCTCATGAAACAGCAGGCCGAAGCCCGCCGCTCACAACCCGAACTCGGCTTCCGCCCCGACGCCAAAGCACAGGTCACCATCGCCTACGACGCGCACGGCAACGCCGATCATATCGACACTATCGTCGTCTCCTGCCAGCACGACCCCTCGCACACACAGGCCAGCGTGCAGGCCAACGTCCACGAATACGTGATCAAACCTGTCCTCAAAAAATACGACCACCTCGTTAAAGGCAACATCAAGTACTTCATCAACCCCACCGGACGCTTCGTCATCGGAGGACCGCAGGGCGACACCGGCGTCACCGGACGCAAGATCATCGTCGACACCTACGGAGGCGCAGCGCGACACGGAGGCGGTGCCTTCTCCGGAAAAGACCCCTCCAAAGTCGACCGCTCCGCTGCCTACACCGCACGCTACCTCGCGAAAAACGTCGTCGCCGCCGGACTGGCCGACCGCTGCGAGATCCAGCTGGCCTACGCCATCGGCGTCGCCCGCCCCGTTAGCGTCCGTGTCGACACATTCGGCACCGGCAAAATCCCCGAGCAGGAGATCACACGCCGCATCCTCAATGCTGTCGACCTCCGACCGCGTGCGATCATCGAGCGCCTCCAGCTGCTCAACCCCAACCGCATCAAATACCTCCAGACCGCCAAAAACGGACACTTCGGCAACCCCGCATTCCCCTGGGAACAAACCGACCTCGTCGAACACCTCCTGTAAACCCGGCAACAATCTCCCGCACGGCTTCCCGGCAACACCCCCGGGAAGCCCCGCCATCCCCCTCCAACAGTTGCCTACAAGCACCGTTTTCCCCCGCTGACAGACGATAACTTCCAACAAACGCGAAAAAGCCCCGAAAAATGTGCAAAAACCCGATAACACCCCTTGCAACCCCGGATCAAATCTGCTACACTTATACCCGAACGGCATATTTAGGGCACTCAACGCCAGAAAGGCCTATACGTAGAGCCATCCCTCTGAAACAGTGCCACGCATTGCTGGTCCCGAACCATGCCCGAGGCCCGGATCGCCCGCAACATCGCCCACCTGCGCGAACGCATCGCACAGGCCGCACGGCGCGCTGGACGGACCGCCACAGACATCACGCTCGTCGCGGTCTCCAAAACCATGCCACCGGAGATCGTCCGACAGGCCTACGACGCCGGAATACGTCACTTCGGTGAAAACTACGTGCAGGATGCACTCCCCAAAATCAACCACACCCTGCTCCAGCTGCCCGATATCCACTGGCACTTCATCGGACACCTGCAAACCAACAAAGTCCGCTACGTCGTCGGACGCTTCGCCCTTATCCACAGCGTGGACTCGCTCCGCATCGCCCGGGCACTCGGACAACGCGCCATACAAACAGGACAGCAGGTCCCCATCCTGCTCGAAGTTAAAATCGATCCCGCTGCCACCAAATTCGGCCTCGATGCCGATCAGGTCCCTGACATCGCGCAACAGATCCTGCACATACCGGGCGTTCAGCTGCGTGGGCTCATGGGCATGGCACCTTTCCATCCGGACCCGGAAGCCGCACGCCCCGGCTTCCGACTGCTACGTCAGCTGCTCCAGCAGCTGCCACCCGACGCCCGGCAGATCCTCTCCATGGGCATGAGTGCCGACTTCGAGGTCGCCATTGAAGAAGGAGCCAACATGATACGCATCGGCACAGCGATCTTCGGGCCACGCCACAGCGCGCCCGAAGCAGCCCGCAGCACTGCAGGAGAATAAAGGCCCCGTACAACGGGTCAACCCACACCACAGGGAGGTATACGAACTTGAACCCGCACCCCATGCCGGAAGAATACGAGCGCAAAAGCTGGTTCGCGCGCCTGCAAGACAAGCTCCTCGGCGTCGAAGAACCCGACGAAGAAGAGACCGACGCAGGTCACCTCGCAGCCCGCAGGGCCACGCCCCACCTCAAACTGCAAACAGCCCGCGGAGGGCGTGTCGCCGTGCGGCTCAATGCGCAGGCCTTCGACGACGCCAAACTCGCTGCCGATGGCCTCAAGAGCGGCGAACACCAGATCGTCAACCTCGAACGTGCCACGCCGCAGATGGCCGAACGCATCATCGACTTTCTCAACGGTGTCTGCTACGCGCTCGACGGCACCGTCGAACGCGTTGGCGACAAAGTCTACATGTTCGTGCCTGCCAACGTCACCGTCGAGGTTGATAACGGATCTACGTCCGGGCCTTCCCATCACCGGCCCACTTTCGGCGAATAGCGCGCCACAGGAGAGAACAACCCATGGCCCGTCGTGCGCCCGAACCGCCTGAAGAAGAGGCGGCCGAATCCTCCTCTGTCCCTCCAGCGCCTCCCGCGCCGGCGCCAGACACAGCACCACAGACCCCGGAGTCCCGAACCGGGCTCCTGCGGGACAAACGCATCGGCATCATCGGCGCCGGAGCCATGGGAAGCGCCCTCTGCCGCGGCCTCGTCTACCAGGGCGCCGCCCCGCCCAACCGCATCCTGGTCAGCGATCTGCATCCCGAGCACGTTCGCCAGCTACAACAGAGCCTCGGCATCAAAGTCGCCACCGACAACCTGCAGGTCGCACGCTACACCGATATCATCGTGCTGGCCGTCAAGCCCCACACGGTCACCTCCGTCCTCTCGGAAATCGCTGAACCCCTCCGGCGCGAAAGCGGCAAACCCCTCCCCCTGCTCATCAGCATCGCTGCCGGCGTGCACCTCGCCACCCTCGAGTCACTCCTGCCTCCCGGCATTCCCGTCGTGCGAGCCATGCCCAATACCCCTGCTCAGGTTGGATACGGCGCCTGCGCCTACTGCCGGGGCACGCACGCCACCTCGGAACACCTGCAGTACACTGCCGCCATCTTCCGGGCAGTCGGCACCGCCATCGAAGTCCCGGAAAACATGATGGATGCCGTCACCGCACTCTCAGGATCCGGACCCGCGTACGTCTACCTCATGATCGAGGCCCTGGTCGACGGCGGCGTGAAGGTCGGCCTCCCCCGGGAAATTGCCCACCAGCTCGCCACACAGACCGTCCTCGGAGCCGCACAGATGGTCCTCCAGACCGGAATGCACCCCGCACAGCTACGCGACATGGTCGCCACCCCCGCCGGAACCACCATCACCGCGATCGCCGCTCTGGAGCACTCCGGCCTGCGCGCCGCACTGATCGACGCCATCGAACGCGCCACCGAACGCGCACGCGAGCTCGCCTGAATCCACAGCAAAATAAAAACAGACAGAGAGCATGCCCTCTGTCTGTCACCCTGCACCCCGCGGTTCCTCAGAACCTTCGGAAGCAATATACAGTCGTGTGAGTTCTCCTAGAGAAGCGAATTGTCCGCCAGCATCCGCCGGATCATCAGATCCGCAATGTCCTCTCCGCTGACATGGTACGTGCCGCTCTCAATCTGCGCCTTCAAAGAGCGCACCCGGTCCTCACGAACATCTGGCAACCGATGGACCAGTCGTTTGATCTGCTGGATCTCCTGCGCTGTCGGGGAGACCTCCACCAGAGCCGCCTCCCGGCTCCCGGAGCTCTCCTGCGCAGGTGAAGCAGGCGTTGTGGCTACACGCGCATTGCCCCGACCCGACGGAGCAGTAGCCAGCAAGCGGCCCACTTCCTCACTTGAGATTTTCATGGATCTTTGCCTCCTCAAAGGAAACGAATAGCGCGAGCGCTATCCCTGCAGAGGACGGCAACCTGGCAGCCATCAGGAGCGCTGGTAACAAACCTCTCGGACCCCCGGGAGGAACGCCTCACCGGGCGTCCATCTGATGCTTCCTCTTAGGCCCATGGCTTTGCGTCCCCACATTTCTGTGGGTTTGCCTTTTACATCGTCGTTCAGGTCTATTCTCGGCAGAACAACACACGATCCTCAGGGTAATTTGCGAAAAAATTAACAGAAATCGCTTCCCCTGTCAAGTCCCCGGCAGCACCGGACGCCGCCGATGCCACCCGGTCGCCTGTTCGTAGGTGTACGCAACACGCAGCAACATCCGCTCCTGCAACGCCCCACCGATCACCTGCAACCCGACCGGCAGATGATCCACAAACCCGCACGGCACCGAGATCGCCGGCAGGCCCGCCATGTTCACCGGGATCGTACAGATATCTGCGAGCTTCATCGCCAGCGGATCCGCCCTCTCCCCGATCCGGAACGCCACGTCCGGAGAGGTCGGCGTTAACAGCACATCAAAACGCTTGAAGGCCGTCTCGAAGTCTCGCCGGATCAACGTCCGCACCTGCTGCGCCCGCCTGTAGTACGCATCGTAATACCCGTGCGACAGCGCGTACGTCCCCACCATGATCCGCTGCTTCACCTCCGCGCCAAATCCCTCATCCCGCGTTTTCTCCATCAGCCCCACATGCCCGGCCAGCTCCCTTGTCCGCAGGCCATATTTCACCCCATCGTAGCGCGCCAGATTGCTGCTACACTCTGCCGGCGCTATGATGTAGTAGGCTGCCAGCGCATAATCCGTCGTCGGTAAGGAACACTCCTCCACGATCGCCCCGAGGTTCGCCAGAAGATCCGCCGCCGCACGCACCGATGCCGCCACGGCCGGCGTTACCCCCGCGCCGAAGTACTCCCGGGGAACTCCTATCCGGAGCCCCTGCACTCCTTCCCGGCACGCTTCCAGATACCCCGTGACGTCCTCGCCCCGCGCGCTCCCGGCCAGCGACGTGGTGTCCAGAGGATCATGACCGGCAATCGCATCCAGCAACAGAGCCACATCCTGCACCGTCCATCCCATAGGACCGATCTGATCCAGCGAGGACGCATACGCGATCAATCCGTAACGGCTCACAAGACCGTAAGTCGGCTTCAGACCCACCACCCCGCACAGCGCCGCCGGCTGCCGGATCGACCCCCCGGTATCCGAGCCCACAGCCAGCGGACATTCCTGTGCCGCCACCGCCGCCGCCGAGCCCCCGGAAGATCCTCCCGGAACACGCTCCAGATCCCACGGGTTGCGCGTGATCTGAAAAGCCGAGTTCTCCGTGGAAGACCCCATGGCAAACTCGTCCAGATTGGCCTTCCCCGGAAACACGGCCCCGGCAGCACGCAACCGCGCCACCACGGTCGCATCGTACGGCGGCACGAAGCGCTCCAGGATCCGGGAACCTGCTGTCGTGCGCATCCCCTCAGTGCACAGATTGTCCTTCAGCACCACCGGAATGCCTGCCACGGGTGGCAACGCCTCGCCACGGGCCCGGCGCGCATCTACCGTGTCCGCCTGCCGCAGGGCCCCTTCGGCATCTACAGTCAGCAGAGCACGCACTGACGGCTCCACGGCCTCAATACGTTGCAAACACGCCCCGGCCAGCTCGCGCGCCGAGATCTCCCGGCGCTCCAGCAGGCGCCATGCTTCTACGGCCGTCAGCTCGTGTAACGCGCCCATCCGTCAGGCCCCCTCCAGAATGCTCGGCACCACGAAACAACCGGCGCGTTGCTCCGGCGCGTTGGCCAGAACCACCTCGCGTGGCAGGGATGGCCGGCATCGGTCCTCACGCATCACATTGTACACCGGGAACGCATGCGCGGTAGGCTCTACCCCGGTCACATCCAGCTCCTGCAATTTTTCAAACTGTGCCAGTAGCGCATTCATGTGCTCCACCTGGGCGTCCAGCTCCTCCTCCGTCAGCTCCAGACGCGCCAGCAACGCGATCTGGCGCACCGCATCCCGTGACAGTGCCATTCCAATCCAGCCTCCGTCGGGTTGTACCTCTGCACCTCTGCGGGTTCCATTATAGCATGAAACACCAACCCCTTGACAGACCGTGCCTCCCGGCCTACAATACCAGCACCATTCTCGAAACCGATGCGCTCCAGGAAGTAGATCTGTGTCTACTTGCGTTTCACGTGAAACGGGGATAAGAGATCTGTACAACCGTTTCACGTGAAACGGTACCCTGTCGGGAGAGACAGCGCCTTGATCCGCATCGTTACGTACAACCTGAGAGGGGGGCTGGGGATGGATGGTGTCCGCTCCCTCTCCCGGATCGCGCAGGTCCTGCGCCCGCTCGCTGCAGACATCATCTGCCTGCAGGAACTGCATTGCTGCACATGGAACGCCGGGCGCGAAAACCAGCCGAACCGGCTCGCCCGCTCCCTTGCACGCCACATGCTGTTTCAGGCTACGCGACGCTACCCCCTCGGGGGCACATACGGCATCGGCATCGCCGTCCGCCACACCGTAGAAGCCGTACGGGAGCACGCACTGCCCGGAGACACCGAACCCCGGGGCGCTCTGGAAGTCCGCCTCCGGAACCTGAACGGGCTGCGCCGGCTCACGGTCTTCTGTACCCACTGGGGCCTCACGCCCGCCGGACGAGCACAGCAAGCCAGTGTCCTCGCACAGATCGCCCGGGAGGCACCGCGGCCGCTGCTCATTGCCGGCGATTTCAATGCCCCTCCCGACGATCCAGCCGTACGGCATCTCCGGGAATGTGTCAACCTGCAGGATGATGATGCGCAGCAGAATCGTCCCACCTTCGTCGCCGACCGACCAACCGTACGGATCGATCTGATCCTCCACTCCAACGATCTCATGCCTGCACACGTCGAGGTAATCCCCACGCAGGCATCCGACCACCTGCCCGTTATGGCCGACCTGCGTCCCGTAGCACAGCAGCACCCACCGGAGTGAAGAAAGCGCTGCTGCCGGGACTTTTCCCTGCTCCGGCAGCAGCGCCTCATCGTACAGGTAGAATCGGGTCTACCACCGTTTCACGTGAAACGGTGGAATGTGCCTCGCAGACCGTTTCACGTGAAACGCAATGGATAGAGATCCATGCCACTCTGCGGTTGCCAATCCCGCGCCTGAACGTACACGACCGTTTCACGTGAAACGAAATGGCAGAGCCCGGCACGCTCTCTCACGAGTCACCGGACTGTAGCAGCAACTCCACCAGCCGCTCATACTCCTCCTGACTGTAGAACAGGATCTCGATACGCCCGGCCCCTTTCGCCTGGCGCCGCACCGTCACTCGCGTACCGAGGATCTCCTGCAAACGCTCCAGCACCTGCTGCTCGTTGGGATCCAGCGCTGCCTCCGTGCGCGGCACCACACCGGTCGGGATCACCACACCCGTGCGCTCTGTCAGCTCCTGCTGCTGCTGTTCTGCCTCCTGCTGCAACTTCCGGGCGCGCTCCTCGGTGCTGCGCACACTCAATCGCTCCTGCACCACCTGACGCCAGAGCAACGACTGCCGCCATGGCTCCGCCAGCAGCAGCAACGCGCGCGCATGCCCCTCCGTGATCTCCCGGACCTCCAGACTGTGCAGCACTTCCTCCGGCAGAGACAGCAAGCGCAGCAGGTTGGAAATCGAAGAGCGCGCCTTGCCCGTGCGCCGCGCGATCTCCTCCAGCGACAGGCCGAACTCCTCCTTGAGCCGCTGGAAGGCCCGTGCGGTCTCCAGTGGCCCGATGTCCTCGCGCTGCAGGTTCTCCACAATGGCAATTTCCAGCTGGTCCCGTTCCGTTAGCTCCCGGATCAACGCTGGAACGGTTGCCAGGCCGGCCAGCTCCGCCGCACGCAGGCGTCGCTCCCCGGCCACCAGCTCGTAACGCTCGATACCCACACGCCGCAGCAGCACCGGTTGCAACACCCCGTGCACCCGGATCGACTCCACCAGCTCCGCCAGCTTCTCCGGGTCAAAGGCCACACGCGGCTGATAGGGATTCGGGCGGATCTGCGACAGGGGAACCTGATGCACCTCATTCTGCGCCGCAGTGAGCCCCGCCTCCGGTATCAGTGCCGCCAGACCTCTCCCGAGACCTTTCTTCTCCATCCTTCAACACCTCCATCGCGATTTGCTGGTAAGCGCGCGCCCCCCGCGAACGTGGATCGTACAGCACAATGGGCATCCCGTGGCTGGGCGCCTCCGACAGACGCACATTGCGCGGCACCACAGCGCTCGCGACCCTGTCCTGAAAATGCCGGCGTACGTCCTCCACCACCTGATGCGCCAGACGCGTCCGGGGATCGAACATCGTCAGGATCACCCGGGCGATGTACAGGCGCGGGTTCAGGTGCTCCTGCACCACCCCGATCGTGCGGAGTAACTGGCTGATCCCCTCCAGCGCGTAGTACTCCGTCTGGATCGGGATCAGCACCCCGTCTGCTGCAACCAGCGCGTTGAGCGTGAGCAAACCCAGCGACGGAGGCGAGTCGATCATCACGATGTCATACTGCGTGCGCACCGGCTCGATGGCTCGCTTCAAGTAGCCTTCCCGTGCGATCCGGGGTACCAGCTCAATGTCCGCACCGGCCAGATCCAGTGTGGCCGGTACTACCTGGAGGCCCGCCACCGCCGTCGGCAGGACAGCCTCCAGCACAGGTCGCTGCTCCAGCAGTACGTCATAGGTGGATAGCCTGATTGCACTGCGGTCGATCCCCAGACCGCTGGTCGCGTTGGCCTGGGGATCCAGATCGATCAACAGGACTTTCCGCCCGGCCTGCGCCATGCAGGCCGACAGGTTGATTGCCGTGGTCGTCTTCCCAACGCCACCCTTCTGATTCACAACTGCGTAGACAGCAGACACGCCGGTTCACCTTCCGTTCCATGGAATGCACGCACGGAAAACGTTCGTGGGGCTACTGTTGTCCCTCACACCGGCGAAATCCTGCCATATCACGCAGGGTATCCGGTCGTGTGACCTACTGTATTTGTCGCAAAAATGTGTACTTTTGTTCACTTTTTTTGGAACAGTATCTGGCCGGGCGCCCCCGCTTATTTCCGGAGGCCGCAACGATAGGGGGACAGCTCCCGCTTCGCGGCTCCCCTCTTCACAGGAACCCCTGTCGGAAGTGCGGAAATAAGAGGGGTACAATCACTGGCCATGGAACAGGTGTCACCCCATTTCACGGCAGATCAGGAGCGCGCGGTTCGCATCAACGCCGACCTGTGCGTGGTGGCCGGGGCGGGGTCCGGAAAAACGCGTGTGCTGGTGGAGCGCTTCCTGCGCCTGATCACGGAAAGCAGCGCGGGCACGCTACCCCCGGAGATGCGCGCCGGGGTTGATGACATTCTGGTGATCACTTTTACAGACAGGGCCACGCGCGAGATGAAATCCCGCATTGCGGCGGCGCTGGAGGCGCGCGGCATGACCGCGGAGCGTCGCCAGATCGAGAACGCTTACATCAGCACCATCCATGGGTTCGGCCTGCGCCTCCTGCAGGAGAACCCGTTCGAGGCCGGGGTCGATCCACAGTTCCGCGTGATGGACGAGGCACAGGCCCGACGCCTGATGCGTCAGGCGTTCGATCAGGTCGTCGCCAGAGCGTTCACAGAGAACGATCCGGAGATCACCGAACTGGTCACGCAGATCCAGTCCCAGAGCGATCTGGAGGGGGACCGCCTGAGCGTTCTGGCCCGCAACACCGAGGAGATCCTTGCGGCGCTCCGGGGAGCAGGGGTTCGCCTCTCTGAAGTGGAGGAACATGTTCTGCGCGGGCCGGATGCCACAGCAATCCGCGCTCTGGATCCGGTTCGTGCTGCCCTGCATCCGGTGCTCTCGGAGATCGGTGCCTGTTACCGGGTGTTGAAGCGGGCCCGGCATACGCTGACGGGCGCGCTACAGACGGCTTTTCAGGCGATCGAGGATCGCAAGGCGCACCTGCGCCGGGACGCCTGTGTGCAGGACACGCTTCGGGCGCTTCCAGCCATCCTGCAGGCGGCGAGCCGGGTACGCCCGCGGCGGGGTGCAGCGCCCGGAGAGGAGCAGGCGCTCCCGTACTTCTACCGGATCCGGGAGGCCTGCCAGAAGGTGCAGGCGCTGCTGGAAGTGCCTCCGGATGTGGAGAGCGAGACGGCGGCGCACACGCACGCCATGTGGCAGTTGATCCTGCAGGTCTGGCAGACCTACACGGAGGAGAAGCGTCGCCTGTGCCGGCTCGACTCGGATGATCTGCAGGCCGAGCCGGTATATCTTCTGGAGGCGTATCCGGAGGTGCGCGATCGCTACCGCCGCAAGTTCCGGCATCTGCTGGTCGATGAGTTTCAGGACACGAACCCGCTGCAGATGCGTCTGATCGAGCTCCTGCATGCGCCGGGATGTAACTGGCTGTTTGTGGTTGGCGACGCGCAGCAATCGATCTATGGCTTCCGGCACGCCCGGGTCACACTCTTTCAGCAGATGGAACGCCAGTTCCGGGAAGGTGATCGGGGCGCGCACGTGGCCCTGCAGGTGAACTTCCGTTCTCGCCCGGAGCTGCTGCGTGTTGTAGAGACCATTTTCCAGCAGGCATGGCGCGATGCATCGCCTCCCTTTCTTCCAATGCAGTGCGGCGCAGCGTTCGCCGGGAAGCCTGTGCCGAGCGTGGAGATCCTGATCACGCAGGACATGTCGCGGCGAGACTATGTACCGCTGGAGGCCGCCGCTCTGGCGGCGCGGATCCGGCGTATGGTGGAGCAGCAGGAGCTGTTCCTGACGCATCGCTCTGATCCGCGGTGCGGACAGCCGGTGCGTTACCGGGACATTGCGGTGTTGCTGCGCGCCCTGACCGATATTCAGGAGTACGAGCGGGCATTCACGCGGCAGGGCGTGCCGTACTTTGTGGTTGGTGGCGGGAGGGGCTACTACGCGCGGCAGGAAATCCGGGACGTGGTCAACCTGTTGACCGTGATCGACACGCCCCTGAACGATGTTGCACTGGTGGCTGCATTGCGCTCGCCGTTCGCCGGCGTGAGCGTGGACACCCTCATACGCCTGACCCGCACCGCGGAGCGGGGAGGGCAACGTCAACCGCTCTACCTCGCGCTCCCGGCTTTGCTGGAGGACGACACGCTGCCGGAAGACGAGCGCGAGCGCCTGAACTGGTTCCTGCAGGCCGTGGAGGAACTGCGCGCCGAGGAAGATCGGTTGCTGGTCGGGCTGCTGCTGGAACGCTTGATCGCGCGCTTTCAGTACGACGTGCGTCTCCTGATCCGTCCCAATGGGCGGCGGCGTCTGGCCAATGTGCGCAAGCTGGTGCAGATGGCGCATCACGATCCAGTGATCGGGGTGTCCGAGTTCATCCGGCGTGTGCGGGATCTGGAGAAGCTCGCGGACCGGGAGGGCGATGCACCGGTCGAGGAGGAGGCATCGGACGTGGTGCGTTTGATCACCATTCACAGTGCCAAGGGGCTGGAGTTTCCGGTGGTCTTTCTGGCGGACCTGTCGCGCGGATTGAGCCACCGGTGGCGTGACCCGTTTGTGTGTGATCCCCACCGTATGGCGATCGGGGCCCGGCTCCACGGCCGGGAGAACCTGGCGTATCGCGCTATCGACAGGGAGCGCCAGCTGGCCGAGGCGGAAGAGCATACGCGTGTGCTGTACGTGGCAATGACGCGCGCCCGGGAACACCTGGTACTGAGCGGGAACCTCTCTGTGAACCGCCGGAGCACTTCCTGCTGGAGCGATCAGATCTTTCCTTTGCTGGGCGTGCAGCAGGTGCCAGAGTCGCCAGAGCGCCGCACGTTGATCGGGGGCGTTGAGGCTGTGGTGGCACCACTGCGCGCCTTTCTCCCCGAACCTGAAGGGTCTCCCGAGAGGGGGACCCGGACTGCAGAGTCGTAACAGGGCCCGATGACCCGTATGCCCCCTCTGCGTGAAGGGGCCTGATTGCCGATTATAGCATGGATGTGCCCGGATGCAGGGCCCTTGTGTGGCCAGCGCGCTGTCACGGGGCAGTACGTGCGATCGTCTGCAGGTGCAGGTCCTGCTCTCGTGCGGCAGAGTTACGCTGGTTGCCAGTGGAGGAGCGGAGGCACAGCATGGTCGTGTCAGCCGCTCCCGTTCCTGCATGCGTCGCGCTATTTCAGGAGGAGATGCCGATGCGTTGTGCCCCGAGCCTGTTGCTGGTCCTGATGATCGGTGTTCTTGCAACGCCTGCTCTGTGTGCGGACGATCCGGCCCCGCTGCCCACCTTTCCGGATGCGAGCCGCCCGGCGCCACCGCCAAAGATGGTCTCCATGATCTTTCCGGTGCTGTACAACGTCCGCTGGTCCGATACGTATGGCGCTCCCCGGGATGGGGGGCGACGCCGTCACATGGGTCAGGACCTGATGGCCCCCAAGATGACGCCTCTGGTTGCGGTGTTTGATGGCACCGTGTACTTCTACACCGGGCATGGCACGGCGGGCAATCACATCTATCTGCACAGCGATGATGGATGGACCGCCGTGTACGTGCATGTGAACAACGACACGCCCGGCACCAATGATGGGGCAGGCGGTGACTTCTACGCGTTCGCTGCGGGCCTGCGGAGCGGGGATCGGGTGCGGGCCGGGCAGTTGATCGGCTATGTGGGCAATAGCGGGAACGCGGAGACTACCGCGCCGCACCTGCACTTCGAGTTGCAGTATCAGCGCCAGCACATCAATCCGCATCTGTCGTTGCGGAAGGCGCGGCGCATCAAGGAGCCCGTGGTCAACCTGCCGTTTCCGGAGATGAGGCCGGAGCCGGGTGAGATGCGTCTGGACGGCTCGGTGCTCAGCATTCAGGGGGATCGGATCGTGCTCAACCTTGCGGCGGAGACACGCCCGGGCAAAAAGGCGGTTCCGATCGTGAGGCCTACCCGGCGCTACGTGTTGCTGAAGGATGTGCGCGTGCAGATCCCGGGTGCGGAGGCGTACGAACCCACGCTGGCCGACATCACGCCGGGAACGCCCGTTACGGTGCTCGGTAAGGACCGGGGCAAGGATCGCGCGCTTCTGGCGCGCGTGGTGGCTCCCGGCCTGACGGAGCGGCAGATTGCCCTGCGGCTGGCTGCGCGCAACAGTGTGGCGCAGAACGATGCCTCTCCGAACCCGATGCCGGTGGACATGGAGCCGGAGCAGGGCGCAGAGGCCCCGATGGAGATTTCAGCGCAGGATACGCCTGCGAAGCCTCCTGTGGCTCAGGAAGGGTTGTCGCCTCTGCCCGAGGATCCGCAGGCAATCGAGGTGATCCGGGAGATCAACGCTCTGCGCCGTCAGCGAGGCCTGTCGGAACTGGTGCGCAATGACCTGCTGACCCGCGCCGCGCTCCGGCACACACGGGATATGGCGAGTGGCGCGTTCTGCGAGCATGTTGGTTCCGATGGGTCCCGGCCATGGGACCGTGTGCAGGACACCGGTCATCCGGCAGAGCGTGTTGCGGAGAACATCGCCTCGGGGTTCCAGACGCCGCGCAGCGTGGTACAGGCCTGGATGAACCAGAGTGTGGAGAGCCGGCGGAACCTGATGGATCCCAACTTTACCGAGATCGGTGTGGCCCATTATCGCGGTTACTGGACGGTGATGCTGGCGGGCCGTTAGATACGGTCCTGCGCCGCGCGGGTCGTTGCAGGAGCCCGGGGTCACTAGGGCCAGAAGGCGTAGGTGGGGATGCGCAGGACAATGCCGATGAGCATCCAGAGGCTCCCGAGGACGCATTCGCCCAGGATGACCCCGAGGAAGAAGGGGAGCGTCTGGCGGTAGGTGCGCAGGCCTCCGTAGCGGAGGATGAGCGCTTTGACGACCCATGCGATGAACAGGGGCAGCCAGAGCAGGCTGAGGGACCATGAGCTGGAGACCGCGTAGCCCACAGGATGAAATGGGAACCACGAGAGGCGCACGCGCAGCGAGTTGAGCAACAGCGTCAGGAAGAAGCCTGTGGTGATGGCGATCGTGATGTTGTTGCGCTGCATGGGTGTATTGGGGGAGCGTACCCACGTGGCCATGCGGTTCCACGGCTCGCTGCCGAAGATCAGTTGCACGTTGGGCGGAGCGACCTTTTCTGCGGCTCCGACCTGGTAGGTCTGGTGCAGGTCGGCCCAGAAGGCGGAGAGCGCCCCCCACGCGATTGCGAGGAGCATGGCCCAGAAGAGCCAGCGATAGTTTCCCCCGACGCGTTCCGCGATCTTGAACCCCTCCAGTTGCACCGGCATCGGGTGCGAACGATAGGCGCGATTGAACCCGTAGAAGAGCGAGAACATTGCCAGATCCGCGCGCGGGATCTGGTTGGATGGGAACACGGCAGGCAGGATGCTGTCGGGTCCTGCGCGATGGAGGTCATGTGCCGGCGGCCCGAGTTCGGCGCGCATGCGTGTGATGGCAATGGCCAGCGCGAAGTAGATGGTGAAGCAGGCAAGGATCCAGAGGGGTGACATCCTGCAGGCCCGGCAGAACGCGAACAGGGCGATGCTGGCCATCAGCAGCCCGAATGCAGCCCACCGGTAGGGCAACGGTTCCTCTCGATCG
Organism: Chthonomonadaceae bacterium; assembly: GCA_025054835.1. GTDB lineage: Bacteria > Armatimonadota > Chthonomonadetes > Chthonomonadales > Chthonomonadaceae > JANWZQ01. The sequence goes on along the minus strand of JANWZQ010000164.1, from coordinate 40,488 downwards.
TTCAGGTCGACTCCACGACTCCACAGTCCGCGCCAGATACGTACGAAGTGGCCCCGACTGGTCCAGAGGGCAAACACAGCCAGGCCGATGTAGGCGCCGAAGGATTGCTCTTCCACGTAGGGGAAGCCGGGGATTTCCGCGTAGCCTGACGCCGCGCCGAACACGCGCTCCAGGCGCCAGACCCATGCGAAGAACCATGCGGAGAAGAGCAGGTCGACGGGCAGGAGCATTCCCAGCGCGATGCCGAACGGGTAGACGGCGACAGGGGTCCATCCGATGGCGTTCCACGGGGGGGTAGTGATGTAGTTATTGAGGTCCTGCATGGCGCCACTGCGTTTCAGGGGCAGGGATGGGATCTGCGGATAGAGGTAGGCAAATCCGTTCCAGAGTTCGAGCAGGGCTGCGAGGGCGAAGCCTGCCCAGAAGAGCCGGGATCGAAACAGCTGTGTGCGGGGGTTGACCATTTCCAGCGGCAGCGTGACCAGAGGGTAAGAGAGACGCTCGCTCTCGGTCCATTGCCGGCGGAGCAGGGTGTTGATGCAGAGCATGATGAAGCCGAGGAGCACGAAGAAGAGCGTCCACCAGAGCACGGGAATGCCCCACGCACGCAGGTTGTGCGGCTGATAGAAGGAACCGGTGCCGGTGTAGAACTCCCGCAGGGCGCGGGGATCGGAGACGGTGAGCCACGGAGGGAGGTAGGGCAGGATGTCGTTGGCCCAGCCGTTTTCGGGGCGCGCGAAGTAGTGCGCGTGCGACAGGATGGGTGTGAGCACCTCGATCATGTCGTGCCCGGCGATGGCGGAGCCGAGCGCCAGCATGATGTAGATCGTGAGAAGTTCTCCGGGGGCCAGTGCGTGACGGGGCGCGAGGCGCTTCAGAAGCCCGTTCAGGAGCAGGAGTACGGTCAGCAGGAATACGACGTTGAAGAAGAGGGAGATGGTGGTGGGGTGACCGGAGTACCGGATCACTTCCATGCAGATAACCCAGTGGGCATTGAGGGGCATCAGGATCAGGGCCAGCAGGACTGCGCGCGCCGTGACCATGCGCGGGCGGGGCGGAGGATCCTGCGTGACCATCATCGGGGTAGCGGGCCTTTCATCGGGCTTCTGCGGGTGTTCACTCACGGGGCGAGAGACCTCTTGCGTGCTATGCATTCTCAGGAAGAGTGTGGGGTAATTTCGCCTTGCAGGGGATCTTTTCCTTGCTGGCACGGTGTGCCTGTGAAGCGGGACAACCACAGGGGTAGCGGAGAGCCATGGCAGAGCTGGCGGATGTGGTGATTGTGGGTGGAGGGATCCTGGGGGCCGCGCTGACTTACGAGCTGACGCAACGGCACCAGCGCGTGGTTCTGCTGGAGGCGCACGCTTTCGCCAGTGGCGCAACGGGCAGTGGGTTCGGGTGGATCAACGCAACCTCGAAGACGGCAGAGGAGACGCAGCACCGGTTGCATGCGCGTGCAATGGCCTGTTATGATGCGCTGGCACTGGAGTGGGGAGCAGAGCAGATCGGGTTGCGTGAGGGGGGCGCGTTGTTCTGGGTGCCGGAGGAGGATGCGGTCGGGCGGGAGCGTCTCATGGGGATGGCCTCCCGGTTGCAGGGCTGGGGCTACCCGGTAGCTCTGTTGAACACCGGGGAGATCCTGGCGCTGGAACCCCGCGCTGTCACGTTCCGGGGCAGGGGCGTGCCGCCGTTGATCGGTCTTTTTGCTCCAATGGATCGCTGGCTGGATACTGTGCGCTTCACACGGCTGCTGATCGATATTGCCCGGCGGCGCGGAGCAATCGTATATGAGTACACACCGGCCATCGCGTTTGTGCTGGACTCGACGCGGCGGATTGCCCAGGTGAAGACGCCGGAGCGCGGGATCAGCACGTCGGCGCTGGTGCTGGCCGCAGGTGTGCAGACACCGGTCATCGCGTCGCAGCTGATCGGGCCGGCCGCAGGGCAGTGGATCCCGCTTCGATCTGCGCCCGGGATACTGGTGGAGACGGCTCCGGAGAGCGCTTCCGGACTGATTCATCGCGTGCTGTACCCGCCGGACTCCGGGGGGCTGCATCTGCGCCCAACTGCCTCCGGAGGAGTGCTGGTGGGCGCGGAGGATCTGGATCGGGAGTTGCAGCAGGAGATCCGGGAGGAAACAGTGCGGGGCGCGCCGTCTCGCCTGCTAGCCCGGGTTGCCGATGTGCTGCCGGGTCTGGCCTCGATGGCAGAGCGGGAGGCGCAGGCCCGGGTGTGCCTGCGCCCTTTCCCGGCGGATGGGCGCCCGATTGTGGGCGATCTGCCAGAAGTGCGCGAGGTTTTTGTGGCCGTGGCGCACAGTGCGGTGACGCTGGCACCGCTGCTGGCGCGTTTGCTGGCGGAGCAGATTGTTCTGGGGCGTGTGCCTTCGCTGCTGGCCCCGTACCGACCGCATCGGTTCGGTACGTCCGGCGCCTAGCGGTACGGATGGGACTCAGTGGAGGAAGTGCCGCACGCCAGTGAAGACCATGGCGATGCCGCAGCGATTGGCCACGGCAATGGTCTCTGCGTCTTTGACAGAGCCCCCCGGCTGGATGATCGCGGTGATGCCGGCCTGTGCGGCGACCTCCGGGCCATCCGGGAAGGGGAAGAAGGCATCGGAGGCCATGACGGCGCCACGGGCTTTCTGCCCGGCCTGCTCCACAGCAATGCGTACCGATTGCACGCGATTCATCTGTCCTGCGCCCACGCCGATGGTCTGTCGGTTTCGACTGAGGACAATGGCGTTACTCCGGACGTGTTTGACCACCCGGTAGGCAAAGAGCAGTTCCTGCAGTTCTTCCTCTGTCGGGGCGCGTTCGGTGACGGTTTGCAGGGCATCCGGGGTGAGTTCGTGGTGATCGGGGGTCTGCAGGAGCAGTCCACCGGTGATGCGTTTGAAGTCGTAGCCGGTAGCAGTGGTTTTCGCACGCCATCCGTGGAGCGGGTCGACCTGCAGCAGGCGCAGACTGGCTCCCCATTTTTTGCGTTCGGTCAGGATGGGAATGGTTTCTGGCGCGTACCCGGGCGCGATGATGGCCTCGAAGAAGGTGTTTCTGCCGGTGATCTCTTCGGCAGTGGCGACGTCGATGGGTTGTGTCACGGCAAGGATCCCTCCGAAGGCGGATACGGGATCGGCCTCACGGGCTTTCTGAAAAGCTTCGGCGAGGGTGTCCCCGAGGGCAACGCCACAGGGGTTGGCGTGCTTGATGATGACTGCGGCGGGCCGGGGCTCTTCACTGAACTCTTTGGCGGTTTCCAGCGCGGCATTCAGGTCGTAGAGATTGTTGAACGAGAGCTCTTTGCCATGGATCTGCTGCGCGGTGGCGACGCAGGGCTCGGTGAGGTTTTGCTGGACGTAGAAGGCAGCTTTCTGATGGGGGTTCTCGCCGTAGCGGCAGTCCTGCACCTTGTGGAGGGCCAGAGTGAGCTCCTGCGGGAACGGGGCGCTGTCGGTGGTCGAGTCGGGCTCTGTAAGGAAGCGCTGGCGCATCCATGCGCTGATGTGTGCGTCGTACTGCGCGGTGTGCTCGAAGGCCTTGACGGCCAGAGCGCGGCGCGTGGCAGGCGTGACGTCGCCGTTGTGCGCCTGCAGTTCGGTCAGAAGTGCTGTGTAGTCCTCCGGATGTACTACTACGATGACGCTGGTGTGGTTTTTGGCCGCCGATCGGATCATGGCGGGGCAGCCGATGTCGATGTTCTCGATGGCCTCTTCCAGCGTGACGTCCGGTCGGGCGACGGTGGTGGTGAAGGGATAGAGGTTAACGCAGACGAGATCGATGGGGGCGATGCCCTGTTGCGCGATAGCCTGCAGGTGATCGGGCTTGCTCCGGTCGGCGAGGATGCCTCCGTGGACTGCCGGGTGGAGGGTTTTAACGCGCCCGTCGAGCATCTCGGGAAATCCGGTGATTTGCTCGACGTCAGTGACCGGGATCTGCGCGTCGCGGAGGGTACGGGCCGTGCCTCCTGTGGAGAGGATCTGGAAGCCAAGCTGGATGAGACCCTGCGCGAAGGGGATGAGGCCGGTTTTATTGGAGACGCTGATGAGGGCACGTCGTGTTCCGTCTGGTTGCCGGGACATGGCGATAGGGCTCCTTTCTGCTGGTCGGGGTTACGTGGCACGGGCGCAGAAAAAACGCCGGGGCCCGCAGGTTGCAGGTGGCCCAGGCGTGCGGCACATCTCTGCGGCGCGCGCTCCCCCGAAGTGCTCTTCGTGAACGCCAGTCACGCGCGTCGCGTGGGTTCTGTATATGCGGGTATGTTACCCTTCCTCCGACCCGCTGTCAAGGGGCTACTCTGTGCCTGCGCGTTGCCTGTCAGGAGGGCATGGTTCGGAGCGGGTGGGGGTTGCAGGCTCAGAGTTCCGTGGTCCATTCCGCAGGGTAGTTCGGGTGCCCGGCCAGACGCTCTGCCTCTTTTTCCAGACGGTTGATCGCTACTTCGACCCTGCGGGCCATGGTTTCTCGTGCGGCGTCATCCAGATCCGGTGGTATGTAGATGGGATCTCCTACGATGCAGAAGGCGCGTGCGAAGGGCTTCGGGATCATGTAGGCATCCCAGCTTTTCATGAGCCAGCGCCGATCGGCGCTGACGCCGATGGGGATGATGGGGGCACCGGACTTCTCGGCCATCAGGATGACGCCATGCTGTACCCGGTGCGTGGGTCCACGCGGGCCATCCGGGGTGAAGGCGAGCACGCCTCCTTCTTTGACTTTGCGGGCCATCTGGAGCGCGGCGCGAACACCTCCGCGTCCGGTGGAACCGCGCACGATCTGGAAGCCGAAGTGACGGAAGACGTTGGTCTGGATCTCTCCGTCGCGTGAGAGGGAGATGAGAGCCCAGTAGCCGCGATTGCGAAAGAGGTTGGCGGGGATGAGGGAGCGGCCATGCCATGTGACGAAGATGGCGCCTTTTCCCTGCGGATCGAGCCTCTCAGGATTGATGAGGGAGAGACGCAGGGTGCGGTAGAGGGTGCGGGCAATCAGGTAGATAAGCCATCCCAGGCGTTGCGCCCGGCGTTCGTGGCGGAGGCGCTCCCGGCGCTGCGCCTCGGTTTCGGATGCGGGCACTTCTGGCGAAGCAGTTGTGGATGTTGGTGTTGCATGCGTGGCCATGGTTGCTCTCATTCGAAGCCGCGGAGCTGGGTTTCGTAGAGTTGCGCGTAGTACCCGCCGGCGGCCATCAGTTCGCGGTGGGAGCCGGTTTCTACAATGCGCCCGTCTTTCATGGCGAAGATGCGGTCGGCGTTGACGATGGTGGAGAGGCGGTGCGCGATCACGATCGTGGTGCGGCCTTTCATCAGCTGATCAAGGGCTTCCTGCACAAGCGCCTCCGAGGATGCATCGAGGGACGATGTGGCCTCGTCGAGGATGAGCAGGCGGGGGTTCATCAGGATGGCGCGTGCGATGGCGATGCGCTGGCGTTCTCCTCCGGAGAGGCGCACGCCTCGTTCTCCGACGACGGTATCGAGCCCGTCGGGCATGCTCTCGATGAAGGAGGCGTTGGCGGCATAGGCGGCGGCGCGGATCTCTTCGTCGGTGGCATCGCGGTTGCCGTAGGCGATGTTGTCGCGCAGGGTGCCGGCGAAGAGCCATGTTTCCTGCGGGACGATGCCAATTTGCCGTCGCAGGGAGCGCAGGTTGAGGTCACGCAGGTCGATGCCGTCGATGAGGATCCGTCCTTCCGTGGGGTCGTAGAAGCGTGGGATGAGGTCGACGAGTGTGGACTTGCCGGCCCCGCTGCGGCCTACGAGTGCGATGACCTCTCCCGGGTGGATTTCGAAGGAGATGTCTTTGAGCACATCCGGGGCGTCCGGGTGGTACCGGAAGGAGACGTTCTCGAAGCGGATGTGTCCGGAGATGCTGGAGAGGACAATGGCGTCTGGTTTTTCGCGGACGTCGGGTTCGATGTCGAGTACTTCCTCGAAGATACGTCGGGCGGCGGCGAGCGCCTGCGCACGTATGGTGGCAATTCCTCCGATTTCTCCGGCGGCGCGGGCAACGGCGTTGAGGAGATAGAGGAAGGCAATGAGCTCACCCTGAGTCATCCCTCCGGGTGGAACAGTGTACTGCGGCTCCGGGGGCAGGGTGCGTGCGCCGGGGTTTCTGGCGAACCACTCTGGCAGGGATGCCACCCAGGCCTCGCGTTGCCGGGCCTGATACCGGTAGGTGTGCGCCACGTAGTTGCCCCCCAGAAAGAGGACCAGCGCAATGCCGAACGCGCCGATGAACTCGATCATGGGGCGTAACTGTGCGCTTTTCTGAGCTCCTTGCAGGATGGCTTCCAGAGTGCGCTCATTTTCGCTGGAGAAGCGTGAGACCTCGTGGTGCTCGGTTCCGAAGGATTTGATGATGCGCACGCCGGCCACGGTCTCTTCGATGATGGTGGTGACATCGGCGAGTTTGCCCTGTACGCGGACGGAGATGGTCCGGATGCGTTTGCCGATGCGCGAGATGACCGCGGCCATGAAGGGGATGAAGAGGATGGAGGCGAGGGCGAGTCGCGGGCTGACGTAGAAGAGCGCGCCGAGGCTCACCAGGATGATGATGGGCGCGGAGACGATCTCGCGCAGGCTCATGGCGGCGTTCTGCACGACGGGCACATCGTTGGTGAGTGTGGAGAGAATGGCACCTGTGCGCCGCTGGTTGAAGAAGGAGAGGGAGAGGGTGTGCAGGTGGGCAAAGATCTCTTCGCGCAGGCGGGTGCCGATGCGGTTGGCTACCAGCGAGAGCAGATAACTCTGGCCGTAGGAGAAGAGGCCTTTGATGATGAAGACGACGAGCACGAACCCGCAGAGGAAGTTGAGGTGCCCGACTTCGCCGCTGACCATGGCGTCGATGGCGCGTTGAATGAGCCAGGAGATACCTGCCGTGATGGCGGCCACAGCCCCGGCACAGAGGAGGCCAAGAGTGAGAGTTCCGATGTGGGGCTTGAGATAGGCAAATAGGCGTCGTTCGGTGCTCATGGTCTGGACTGTCGGGCCAGGTGTGTGACGATCTGTGCGGTGCGCGCGCTGGCTCCGGGTTCTCCGAGCAGGGGACGGAGGGCCCGGAGGGCATTACGAACCTGTTGCCGCGCCTGCATGTCTGTGAGCAGGGTCAGGGCGTGCTGTGCGATGGCCTGCGGGGTCGCTTCGTTCTGGATAAGTTCGGGACAGATGCGTTGCTGGGCCAGAATGTTCGGCAGCCCGATGTGCGGGACTTTACGCCGGATGCCACGCAGGCGGTACTCGATTTCCATGATCCGGGAGCCCCGGTAGAGGATGACCATGGGCGTGGCGAAGAGAGTGGCTTCCAGAGTGGCGGTGCCGGAGCAGGTGAGCAGCAGGTCGCTGTGGGCCATGATGTCGTAGGTGAGGCCTCTGGCCAGGACAGTGGGGGGTGGCAATTTTCCGAGCTGGTTGCGTCGTTGCAGGGCGCGCCGGCGTTCTTTTTCGCGCTCTTCCAGCGTGTCGTCGGACAGGAGCACTCCTCCGGTGGTGACGTAGGCGGGTTGTTGTGTGCGTGTCAGTTGTTGTGCGGTGCGCGTGACATGCTTCCAGACCTGTGTTTCCGCTTCCTGTGTGAACTCGTGCCAGATCTCGCCCAATCGCTCGCCCCATTCTGGCTGACTGCGCAGGTAGCGTGCCATCATTTCTTCGGAGATGGAGGGGGCCACGGCGACGACGAACTGCGTTTCCGGGATTGCGTTGTGGAGCAGGCGGGCGGCTTCCAGCAGAACGGGCATCAGGTGGGCGACTTCGTGCTGGCGGCTGCCGGGCAGGAGGCCGATGATGGGATGCGCGGGGTCCATACCAAAGCGGTTGCAGAACGCCTCGCGTGTCATGGCGGGCTGAACGCGTTCCACGATCGGGTGACCGACGCAGACGGCGTTGACGCCCAACGCTTGAAAGCGTTCAGCGGACCATGGGAAGGGGGTAGCGACGACGTCGGTGATGCGCGCCAGTTCGGCTCCGTGCCTGCCGGTGCGGCGCCACGCTCCGGGTGGGAAGTAGTAGCAGACCTTGAGCCCGAGCCGACGGCTCTCGCGGGCGATCGGTACGTTGAATGCTCCGAAGTCGATCAGTACGACGGCGTCGGGGCGTCGTTCGCGAAGTGCCCGGCGCACCTCCGGCAGGGTGTGCAGGAGCATTCCGGGGACGCGTTTGAGCGCTTCCACTATTCCGATGGCGCCCCATGTGGCGCTGTCGGCAAGCAGCTCGACTCCTTCGGCGCGCATGGAGTGGCTTCCGAGCCCCCACAGGTGTGCTTCGGGATCCAGTCGGTGAATTTCACGGGCGAGCGCGCCGCCGATCAGGTCTCCGGATAGTTCGCCAGCAAACAGAGCGATGTTCATGGGCACGGCCGGACTTACACGGGCACAGGGTTGTTGCCCCGGCCGCCGTAACCTTCGCGAGTGCTCCGGATGAAGTTGAGCAGGTGTTCCAGCTCCGGGCTCGGCTCGATCTCTTCCTCGATGGCTTCCAGAGCCTGTGTGCCGTTGAGGTTGGATCGGTAGAGCAGTTTGTAGGCCTCGCGTAGTTCGGCACGGACTTTGGCGGGGATGCCAGCCCGGCGCAATCCGCGGACGTTGACGTCGTAGACGCGGGCCGGGCGGCCGTTGGCGAGCATGAAGGGTGGGATGTCCTGCACGACGCCAGAGAGTCCGCCGACCATGGCGAGCTTGCCAATCCGGCAGTACTGATGCACGCCGGTGATGCCTCCGAGGTTGGCGTAGTCTTCGATGCTGACGTGCCCGCTGACGCCCACGTAAGAAGCCAGCGTGACGTGGCTGCCGATGTCGCAGTTGTGGCCGACGTGGACGTAGGCCATGAGCATGTTGTTGTTGCCGATGCGGGTGACGCACTCCTCGCCGGTGGCCCGATGGATGGTGACGTATTCCCGGAGGATGTTGTTGTCGCCGATGATCACAAAGGTTTCCTCGCCCCGGTATTTGGTGTCCTGCGGGGGGCCTCCGATGGCGGCGCCGTGGAAGATGCGGCAGTTGCGCCCGATGCGGATGTTGCGCTCCAGCAGAACATGGGACGCGAGCACGGTTCCTGCGCCGATGCGGACGTTGGGGCCGACGATGCAGAAGGGGCCGATCTCGGCGCCGGGCTCGATTTCCGCGGTTGGATCCACGATGGCGGAGGGATGGATCCGAACAGTGTTGTTTTTTTCGGATCCTCTTTCCGGCGCGGGCTGTGCGGGATCACTGACGAGTGAGGGTTGTGCCATCCGGCTTACCTCCTGCGGCCTCTCTGGCGCCGTTGCGCGCCTGTGCAATACGCTGGAGTCGCGCCTGCGTCTCCTCGGCCATACGGTGCTCTTTCATGGCGAGTGTCAGGTCGCATTCGGCGACGACTTCGTCTCCAACCCGGGCGATCATGTGGACTTTGCCGATGGTTTTGCGGATCGCCGTGAGGGTTGCCTCGGTGACGAGGGTGTCGCCGGGGATGACGGGTCGGCGGAATCGGACGTTTTCCATGGCGCCGATGTAGGCCAGTTTGCCCCGATATTCCGGCATCAGCATGAGCATGACACCGGCGACCTGTGCCATGGCTTCCAGGATGAGCACGCCCGGCATGATGGCCTGACCGGGGAAGTGGCCATTGAAGAACGGTTCGTTGATGGTGACATTCTTCAGGCCCACGATGCGTTCTCCCGGCTGCACTTCCAGGATGCGATCTACCAGCAGGAGCGGGTAGCGGTGCGGGAGCAGAGCCCGGATGTCCTCTACGTCCAGCATGAACTCCATCAGGTTGTCCCCTTTTCTCGGATTAACGCGGCGAGCCGGATGTTGGCCCGGTGGCCGGGCCGCAGGGCGTACAGGCGCAGGCGCAGGCGGGCGTCCAGCAGCGCCAGATCGCCGATCATGTCCAGTAACTTGTGCGCGCACCACTCCCCGGGTCGGCGGAGCGGGGTCGAGAAGGTTTCCGGCGGTGTGATGATGAGTGCATTGTCGGTTGTTCCCCCTCTGGCCAGGCCGGCGGTGATGAGCGCATCGACTTCCTGCCGGAAGGCGAAGGTGCGGGCGGGCGCGATCTCGGCAGCAAATCGCTCTGCGAAGTTCGGCCCGTCTGCGATGTGCACGGTTGCCTGCCCTTCAGGCCAGTGATCGAACCGGGTGTGGACCTCGCAGGCAAAGCTGTCTGCGGGCTCTGCGCGCAGGAGGGTATGGCCTTCTGCGATCTCGACCGGTGCGGTCAGCGTGATCTGGCGCGCTGGCCGGTCCTGCGGTTTCATACCGACGGACTGGATTGCCTGCACGAAGGGCGCGGCGCTGCCGTCGAGTATCGGGATCTCGGGTCCGAACACTTCGATCCGGGCGTTGTCCACGCCGGCGCCGTAGAGCGCGGCGAGGAGGTGTTCGACGGTTTGCACCCGAACGTTGTTGCGGCCGAGCGTGGTGGAGCGATTGGTGTCGACCACGTACTCGACGCGCGCCGGGATGACGGTACCCCCGACTTCGAACTTGCGCCCGGTGTCTGCCCCGGCCGGGTGCACGATAACGCGGCAGGGCGCTCCGGTGTGGATGCCCGTGCCTTCGAGCAGGAATGGTGCTGCGAGCGTGTGTTGCTGCACGGTTTCAGCTCTGTCGGCGCAGGAGTTCTTCGACCTTTTGCTCCAGGGCGCGAATGCGCCGGAGATATTCGGGCAGCTGCGCGGTAGCCGCGTGCTCGCGCAGCTTCTGTGCGTGTGGCCGGGCCGGATATCCGGAGTAGGTGGCCCCCGGCGGCACGTCGCCAAATACTCCTCCCTGCGCGGCAATGCGTGCCCCGTCGCCGATTTTCACGTGGTCTTTGATGCCTGCCTGCCCTGCCAGGATGACGCCATTGCCGATTTCCACACTGCCAGCGATGCCCACCTGCGCAATGATGATGCAGGAGGCGCCAATATGCACATTATGGCCGACATGAACGAGGTTGTCAATTTTTGTACCGGGGCCGATGCGGGTAGCGCCGGTTTTTGCCCGGTCGATGCAGGTGCTGGCACCGATCTCCACGTCATCGTCGATGATGACGGTACCCTGCTGGGGGACTTTGCGCAGGGTCTCTCCGACGGGAATGAAGCCGAAGCCGTCGGCACCGATGACACATCCGGCGTGGAGGAGGCAGCGCTTGCCGACAGTGACACCGGGGTAGAGGACGACGTTGGGGTGGATGATGGTGTCGTCACCGATGACACATTCATCGCCAATGTGCGCCCCGGAGAGCACCACGACCCGGTCACCCAGAGTAGCGCGGGCTCCGATGGTGACATGGGGCCCGATGTGGCTTCCAGCACCGATCTGGCAATGATCGCCGAGTACTGCCGTGGGGTGGATGCTGGCCGGGTAGCGGGGTGGTGGCGCGAGGGCTTCCAGAACCTGCAGGAAGGCAAGGCGGGGGTTATCGACCAGGATCAGGGGTTTGTGGATTTCTTCTACGGCAACCGGGACTTCCGGGGCCGTGAGAATGGCCGCAGCCGGTGATCGGAGCGCCTCGGTCAGGTAGCGGGCACTTTCTGCGAAGACCAGATCGCCGGGCGCGGCTTCGGCGATGCTGGCAACGCCGGTGATGGGGGTGGCGCTGTCCCCATGGATCTGGCCGCGCGTGATCGCGGCGATCTCCTGCAGGGTCCAGTGCGGTTGTTTGTGTGGTCGGGACATGGCTTGCCTGTTTGATGGTTATCGGTGCTGACGCCAGATGCGACGTATGGCCTGCGCGACCTGCTCTGTGCGGTCGGGTGCGCCGGGAGTTCCGGGGGGAACCGGGATCCATCCTTCGTGCTGTGCGATCTGCTGCACGGTTTTCTCGGTGTCGGCCCGGATGACGGCGCGCAGTCGCTGGCGGTGTGCTTCCCATGCGGCACGGCTGTTGTGTTGCGCGGTTTGCAGGGCATCCCGCGTCGACTCTGCGATCCGGGTAGCAGGCTCCCGGAGCTGCGCCATGGCCTGCGGGTGAGGTGTGTCCTGCTCTGGCAGGCGCAGGGGTGTGAACGCTTCGGCTTCGAAGCGCAGGCGCTCGCGTGCGCTGGATAGCGCTTCGGCGATCGCACGCTCCTCAGCGGCCCGGCGCGCGCGCATTCTCTCTGCTAGCTCGTTGAGCAACTGATCCCGTTGCTGTTCTATCTCCTGAAAGATGCGTGGGCGCACGTCATCGAGCATCCGGGCGCGTTCGGCCTCCAGCGCAGCAATACGCGCGTCGAGTATTCCCAGTTGTTTCTGTGCGTCGGATCGGGGCTGCCCTTTGAAGGTTCGCACCTGAGACTCGAAGGCGATACGCCGGATGCGCAGGCGCGTGATCTCTCCGATCAGTCTCTGCGCCTGTTTCCGGTTCTCTTCGGTTTCTGCAGCTATCCGGCGCTCCCGGGCATCGGTCAGACGTGCCTCGATGGCTTTGCGTTCGGCACGCTCCAGGCGAGCCAGCGCGTCGTTAGCGCGCTGCCGGAGGAACTCTTCGAGTTGCTGGACGTACCGCCGGGCATCGGTCTCCAGCCGGCGCTGGCGTTCCTGCGTGAGATCCGGGGGCAGGGGCCCGGGTTCCGGGAACGGCGGGGGCAGGGGATAGAAGACATGTCCGGGCAGGCGCTGGCTGGCTCTGTTTTCCTGCTCAGCAGGGCTTTCTTGCAGGATGACGGATCGGGCCCAGAGCGGGTGCAGAGGGAGAAGGTCCTGCATCCGGACAGCGTAACGAGGGGCAGGAGGTTGCGTTTTACGACATCCTGCGGGTTGTAACCCCACGACGCCGATTGCGAGCATGGCCAGCACAGAGCGCACCTGTCACACAGAGCTCCGGAAGCTTACTTTTTGTTGAGCACCTTGAGTGCGTCCTCTGTCAGATCGGTTTCTGCATACCAGGCGAACTGGCTTTCCAGAACCAGAGTGACCCCTTTGTCCCGGGCGACTTTCGCGACTGCATCACGCACATCTTTGAACGCCTTGTTGCGATTTTTGATCATGTCGCCCTGCAGGGCCTCTTCCGTTTCCGCTCTGCTCCGCTGCAGGCGTTGTTCGGTCTCGTTCTGGGCGCGACTGTACTGGTTGAGCTTTTCTTTATCCTGCGGAGTGAGCTGTCCGACCACTTTCTGTTGCAGGGCCAGGAATTCTTCGGACATAGCCTTGCTTTTATCGAGCAACTGCTGCTTCTTTGTCTTCTGTTCCGGGGTGAGGCCGTTAGGGCTGGTAGCTTCTGCTGTGACCAGATCGGCGAGGGCCTTCTGGTCTGCTTCCGACAGGAGGGCATGCTGTGCCAGGGTGCGCAGTACGGTAATGCTGACTTGCTCGCGCTTTTGCAGTTCCTGCAGTGTGTTGATGGTGAAGCTGTACTCGTTGTAGAGTCGCCCAACATCGACCGTTGCAACGCGGAGGCCTCCGTTTTTCTCCTGCACCGCCCGGGCTCCAGTGAGGGAGATGGTGATGCAGAGGAGGATCGAGGCCAGAATGATGGCGCGCACGCCGTCTGTAGTCTGCTTCATGATTATTCGGTCATCCTTTCCTTGTGAGGCCGGGAGCCCCCCGACGGGTTCGCATATTATAGCATACGTGATCTTTTAGAAGACGTTACCGAAACTGATGTGGGTGCGGCCCCCTTCCTCGCCATAGCCGAAGTCCAGTCGCAGTGGCCCGATGGGTGTTCGGACGCGGATCCCCAGACCGATCGCGGAGTGGAGGCGAAATGAGGTTTGCGTGAACCCCAGAATGTTGACGTTGCGGAAATTTCCTCCCCATGCGGACCCGGTGTCGAAGAAGAGTACCCCGTTGATGCCCCGGGCAATGGGTTGACGCAGTTCCACGGAAGCGAGCAGGACATTGCTGCCCCAGAAGCGATCCTCCCGATATCCCCGGAGCGACTCGGCACCTCCGAGGAAGAATTGCTCGAAGAAGGGAAGTCGCCCGGTAGAGGTACCACCGTAGAGGCGCAGGGCCAGTGTGGTTTTCTGTTGATCGATCTTACCGGGAGCCCGACGTCCGGCGACAGGCAGGTAGTAGCGCAGATCGGTGAACACTTTGAGAAAGTTAGTGGTTCCGAAGACACCCGGCAGGGAGGCCGGGTCTACACCACGCACCGGGTTGACGTTGGCGTAGCCGACCTGCAGGCTGTAGGACTGGAAGGCACCGGAGACGGGGTCCAGATCCAGATCGCGTGTGTTGTGCAGCAGGGAGAAGCCAACAAGCGCGATGGGGCCGTTCTGCAGGATCGCGGCGTTCTCCGGGGAAAGGGCCAGCGGGTCAGCACGTACGTTTTCTGCACGCAGGGTGAGCGCACCCCGATAGGTTCTGCGGAAGGGCCGACTGATGGTGCCTGTGAACCCGGTGCGCTGTTCGTTGTAGCGGGTGTCCGTGCCAACCAGGGTCCCCCCACCGACAAAAGCGTTGTTGAGGTTCTGCGAGAAGCGGTAGAAAGTCCGGTCGTAGATGCGCAGGTCCATGGCGGTATGGTGCCGATCGAGCCAGGGTTCGAAGAAGCCGAGCTCGACGCTGTTACGCCCGACCGCGCCTCCTGCTTCCCATCGGAGGCTAAGCTGACGCCCCATGCCCTGAAAGTTGGTGTCACTGATTTCTGCAGTGCCAACGAGCTGTGCCCGGTTGCTGAAGCCGACGCCGGCCAGGATCTGTCCGGAGCGCTTTTCCGGCACGTTGATGGTGAGCCCGATGCGTCCCGGCCCCAGATTGTTTTCTGTGATGTTGACCTCTTCGAAGAGGTCAAGATTGGTGAGACGGCGCCGGTCCTCAAGGACAGTGTTGATGTTGTAGTAATCTCCCTCTCGGGTCTCCATCTCGCGCAGAATGACCCGGTTTCGGGTTTTGCGGTTGCCAGCGATTTTGATTTCCGCAACGCGAGCGACCAGAATGTCGATCTTGAGCACGCCGCTCTCATCGATGTCCAGGCCTGCGATGGTGCCAATGTAGCCCTGTTTTTCGTAGGCCTCCTGTATGGCGATAGCGTCACGCTGGATCTGGATCTCGTTGAACACGGGCGTCGGCGTGATGAGCCGGGCGATTTCTTCAGGCTTGATGGGCCCGGATCCGGTAATCTGGGTGGCAGTCACCTTCGGGTTTTCTTCGACCTCGATGATGACCTTACACTTTCCGTCTGGCGGATTGCTCTCCTCGGTGCGGATACGGATGGCCTCATCGAGCGAACCGCTCATGCGGCCGAAATAGCCGGTGCGCGCGATGTTTTCCTGCATTTCCAGCAGCGTCTGGTTGTTGCAGGGGTCACCGACCTTGTGGCCACTGAAGATGATGATCGCTTCAGAGTTGAGCACCTTGTTGCCGAGGATCACGATTTCGCCAATCACCAGGCCGGCAGGCACCGTGGGCGGGGACCCGGTCGGGGGTTGCTGTGGCGCGTCCTGTCCCTGCAGGGGCATGGCGGTTACGGGGAATGCGAGCATGTGAAACAGCAACATAGCAGCACACAGCGCACCGGTAATGGGCATCATGCGGGCATGCAGGCACAACAGGAAGTGTTTTTTCCTGCAGAAGAGTTGCTTCATGTAGGCAGAGTTCTCCTCGGTTTCAGGGAACGATCGGTATGCACAGGTCTCACATGCGGTAGTAGGGCTCGAGCTTGCGCCGGAGCATGGCGCGAGCACGAGAGAGACGTGTTTTGACGTTCTCCAGAGTGAGGCCTGTCGCTTCCACGATATCGTTGTAGGACATGTTCTGGAACTCCCGGAGCACGACTACCTCTTTGTAGTCTGGCGGAAGGGAGTCGATAGCGGCAAGGATGCGCTGCCGCAATTCCTTGTCTTCGAGCACGACCTGCGGCGCGCTGGACCAGTCGGCGATTTCCCTGGTAAGATTATCCTCCTCATCAAGGTCTCTGGGTTGATCCAGGGACTCCACACGCAGGGCGCGTTGCCGGTCTCTCTGACGCACACGGTTGATGCAGAGGTTGCGCGCGATCTGGTAGAGCCATGTGAAGACTTTGGCTTCGCCGCGGAATCGGTCGTAGTGACGATAGGCGCTGATGAAGGTCTCCTGTGTGAGGTCTACCGCTTCCTCATAGTCACCGATAAACCGGTAGATGACGTTGAAAATCTTCTTCTCATACTTGGCGACCAGCGCATCGAAGTCCAGATTTCTGTCGGCGTCTTCCGGCGGGTTCGCATTCATGAGCCGAGCGGTACTCCTGGCATGGGGCCGGTGACCGGCGGTTTCGATGACAGGGACGGGTTTGCCGCAGTAGCTCTGTCAGATGGTCCCCGCCTTTGTCCGGCAAACCGCTATAGATGGACGTCCGCGCAGGGGGTTTGTTACAGGCAAGCGCGCGCCGATCCGGGGCCAAACAGGATGGCCTGCGCCTGTGCACGACAACTCACATCAGGCCCGTGTGTTCTCTGGCCGGGGGTTGTTCCGACATTACTTCATTTCAAAACCTCCAGATTCCTTCCAGCAGGATACGCTGCTCGTTGCGCTCGTTGACCTCCCAGGAGGCCTGGAGTCGCTCACGGAAGCGCGCGCTCAGGCGGAACGTGAAGATTTCGTCCTCGGAGGAGAGGCTACGGGCGTAGAAGGCGTAGAAGGGACCGAAGAGCTGTCGGCTGATGTTGATGGTGATCCGCTGCACCGGGTCGTAGGTGAAGGAGAGTTGCTCGAAGCCCAGTGCGGCAGCAGGACGATCGAACAATCCGGGCAGAACCGATCCAGTGAAGACGTTGGTGAGCTGGGTTGCAATGGCCTGTGTGGGGTTGACACCGATCTGTCCGATGGCGCTCTCTCCGATCCAGATACCGGCCAGACGCCGGGCGAGTGCTTCCTGACTACCAGCGAGGTCAGGAGGGTCGGTAGTGAAGATCAGCGTGAGTCTCGGGCGTCCTGTGACCGGGTCCGTTGCACCGCCTGTAAGCGGCCCACGGGCGGATACAGTGACGCGGTAGTTCTTTACAGTGCCGTAGATGGAGGGCGCGGTGACCCGGGTTTGCGCCCGCAAGTCAACACTGACGCCCATGGTGGGCACGGGGCGTCCCTGCGGTCCCGGTTCATAGGTCGGGTATGCAAGGGTCAGGGCGCCGGGGGGCTGGATCAGGAAACGAGTGGTCGGCAGGATGAGGCGGCCCTCATTGAGCGCGAGGCGCCCGAAGAGGGTTGGATCCGAAAGGGAACCGGTCAATCGAATGTCCCCTTCGGTCCGGGCATCCAGCTGACTATTAGCCAGCCGCACGTTGTTCCTGAGGTGCACAGTCAGATCGAGGCGCGGGTCGACAGGCAGTGTCCCTGCACCCGCAGTACGGGCAAATTCGGCCGGCAGGGCGGCAAGCGCATCCGTGATCACAACCTCGCCCTGCAACAGGGGCCTGAGAGCCGAGCCAGTGAGCCGCAGGTCCAGAGCGGCCTCGCCATACAGTCTACCGGTAGTAGCGCCGGGGAAGGGGTTCTCCCGGAAGGCAATGCGTGAAGCCCGCAGGCGCAGCTCGCCGGGTGCGGAATTCTCATTGAAACCGAGTGGCAGGCTACCCTCCAGCACAATGGGGCTGCCCGCTGTGTTTGTGACCGGGCCTCCCCCGGTGAAGATCTGCGATCGTGCCCGGAAGCCCTGCTCCACAGTAACCCGATCGCCCTCGAAACGCAGGGTGCCTCGCACGTCGGCAAGCCCGGTAGCGAACTGCTGCAGCTTGATGCGCGGGGCATCAAGACTCAATGTGCCGGTGACTACTGGCTGCTCGCGAGTGCCCTGCACCTCCAGACGGGCGGAGAAACGCCCTGCACTGTCGCGCAGTTGCCCGTTCACCAGAGAGGAAAAGGCCTGAATGTCCTGGTCCTCCAGGCTTGCAACGAAGCTCAGAGGAGCGTCCGGACGGACATAGGGGGGTTCGTAGGAGAAACCGACGCTCCCACTTGCCTGCGCCACGAAGCGTTGCCCGGAGACCGGATCGGTAGCGATCATGCGTATGGCGTCAGCCTGTATGCGCCCCTCTGTGACCGCGGCCTGTGTGAGCTCGATGCTCTCGATGCGGCGCCCCTCATACTCCAGACCATTCAGGAGAACGGAGACGGTCAGATCGGGCCGCCGCGTCTGTCCCCCGGCTACGAGGAACAGGTCTCCAGTGCCCCGAACGGGCCTCGTCGGGTCCGCGCCAACCCACTTCTGAAGGAGTCCCAGGTCCACGTTGCGTGCGCTGACGTCCGCCTCTATACGGCCGTCGAACTCTGCATGGACCTGCCGCGCCTCTATGATGCCGGCTGGCAACTCGATCTGGAGCCACTGGCGCGGCCTTTCCGGGTCCGGGATGGTAACGCTTTCTCTGGTGAGCAACGCGCTACCGTTCAGCGAGACGATCTCGTACTCGTCAGCACGCAGGTTCTCTGCCTGCCACGTTACTACGACCCGGGGCCGTTCTACATTGCCCTTCAGCGACACAGTCCCCTGAAGGGCTCCCTGCATCCGGCCTGAGAGCCGCTCGACAGCACGGCGCAACGGGAGAGCGCTCTCCGTGCTGGCATACGGCGTGGCCAGAAACAGATCACTCAGACGCTGGATCCTGAGATTGTTCCAGCGGCCCTCTCCTACCACGGAGTTGTCTTCCGGATCGAATGTGAAGCGCGTCAGCGTGATAGATCCGGATGCCGTGCCCCCCGGATCCGGCGGTGCCTGCAGTTGCACGTCCTGTAAACCGAACTGTCGTCCGGAGTAGGTCGCGATCCCCTGCAACGAGCCCACCGGGAAACGATTGTACTGCAGGTCCGGGGCGGAAAAGCGGATCTCGATCCGGGGTTGCTCGATGGTGCCGGTCACGGTGCCTTCGAGGTTGAGGGTGCCGCCAATCGCATCCGAGAGACCCGGGAGGGCTGCAATGGCGTCCTCCAGCTGGAATCCCTGACCGTCAAGGCGCAGGTCCACATCCCCCTTGAAGCTGACATTTCCTCTCAGTTGGGCGATGCCCCGGGCTAATCGGGCTTCCCCGTCGGAGAGAACTATTCCTTCCGGGGTCTGTGTCGCGCTCAGGGAGGCCCGCTCTACGGGCAGGCCGTTGATGACTCCACCTTCCAGAACAATCTGGAAGGGACGGGTGATACGCAGGTCGCCCGGGGTTCCTACGACGGAGATACCCTGCGCGTTCAGTGTGCCGGCCAGGCCCAGTTTCTGACTGTCTATCCCGGCCGCGTCCAGCAGGTAACGCACGTCCAGATCGTCTACATCGAGAGTCAGGCGCACAGAAGGGTCCTTCTCCAGGGGACCGACTACCAGGCCCGAGAACCGCAGTCCTCCCGGGTATCGCCGTACAGCTCCCTGACTGATGATGAGTGCTTCCCGGGAGAAACTCAGGTCTGCCAGCATCTGGTCCAGCTGGAGTTTGCCGGCCTGCAACGCAAACGCATTCAGGCGGGCTTGCAGGCGCGGGTTATCCCAGGTGCCGGAAATCTGCCCTCTGAGATAGCCGATACCTTCCAGAGGGAACCTCTCGGGCGGTGCGATGCCAGATGGGTCACCGCGTGTTGCTGGATCAGGACGCAGGGACCGGGTCAGCGCGCCGAGATCCAGCTCATCCACGCCGAAGTCCAGCTGCGCCTGCTTCGTGTCGAGGTTCACTACCCCGTGAGCCAGAGCGAACCCGCGCGCATCCTCCACGCGCAATGCCCTCAGGCGGAGCTCCCGGTCTGCAATGCTCAGTCGAGCGTAGATCGTGTCGAGGGACTGCCCGCGGAATTTCAGCTGTTGCGCCTCTGCCTGCGCTTCGATGCGCGGGTTTTTCCCCCCGTTGCGCCACGCGATCAGATCCACCTGCCCGGTCCCATCGGGAGGCTCGTCCAGCGGCAGACCGAGTGCAGCCAGACTCAGACCTCTGCCCCGTCCAATGACCCGGTAGGTGCCGGCATCCCTGTGGTAGCGTGCCTGCGCCGCGATCTTCCCACCGGCGTAGCTTCCACGTACGTCGGCGTCCACATGCCCGTTCGCATAGTGCGCGCGCAGCACGATGTCCTGCGCCCGGTAGGCCCCGGAGGCAAGCAATGGAATACGTCCGTGCAGGCTCACTTCCGGCCCGGAAAGGGGACCTCTCACGTCGAGGAACGCCCGGAATTGCCCGGACGCAAGGACGATGTGCCGACGCAACTGCGGGCTCAAACTGGACAATCGTTGTGTGAGGCCGGATGTGTGGATGAGCCGGGCAATGTCGGCCCGATCTATTGCTACCCGGGCGGAAACAACAGGCTTTTGCAGGCCTTTCAGGCCCTGCAGCTGCCCCTGCAGCTGCACGTCCGCACCGGCAACACGTGCATGCATCTGGCCCACCAGCGTATCGCCCGTGACCTGCACTTTTCCAGTTAGTTTCTGCAGAGGTACTCCCCACCGGGAGTGCCGGTAGTCCACATCAGAGAACCAGATACGGCCGTGGTAGTCCGGGTTGCTGACCGCACTTCCAGCCTTTGCAACGCGGGACGTTCCCGGCGCATGCTGTGCTGGCAGATGCAGGGAGAGTTCCAGATCTGCAGTGCCCCGTGTGAAGCGGCCGTACCGACGTGGCAGGAACTGTGCAGCCAGAGAGGACAGTTGCAATCCATATGCCCGGATCCCCAGATCGGTACCGGTCTGCTCCGGCGCGCTGACCCCGACAACGAAGAGTTGCCGTGCAGGACCTCCGGGCAACCGGGCCCCGGCCTGAAAGGCGACGCTCCGGTCGCGGTGGATCAGTATCGTTCCATCGATGCCCTCTGCGCGCAACGTCACAGGCCTGCGTGACACTCCCGGAGGGTGGGGAAACGCAGCATCCCGGTAGTGCAGGCGGCCTCTCGTTACGGTAATCCGGTCGGCCAGAAGTCGCCCCGGGGGCTTCTCTGGTTTGAGAAAGGACTCGAAGTTCCACCGCCCCTGCCGATCCCGGGATAGAAGCACGTATGGATCCACCAGATCGATCCGGTCGAAGAGCGGCAGACGCACGTCCGCAGAGAACAGGCGGCTCCATACAGGGGCGATATGGATCTCACCCACGGTGGCAAATATTCCACTGGCGAGGAGGTCTTTTTCTGCAACCTGCACGTTGCGTGCCTCGACCCGGAATGGCGCGTTCCATTCCCGGAGGTTGCCGCTCCAGTGGAGAGAAGCGATCCGCACTTCACGCTCCAGCTGACGGGTCGCTTCCGCTGAGACGATCCATGCGAGGCGTTGCCCGGACAGGAGATGCGAACAGACGTCGCGCAACAGGCGCGACGCCCCTATTCCGAGCCAGAGCAGTGGCAGGAGCAGCAGAAGCAGGTTGACCCACGAACGCAGACTGCGCATCGGTGGCTGTCCGCAGTCACATCGGTCTCACGCGCCGACGAGCGCCAGACGATCGGCCAGGATCTTCTCCGAGAACGCCTGCGCGTTGTAGGAAGAGCGGATGAACGGCCCGGAGGCAACAAACAGGAATCCCATCTCCTCTCCGATGCGCTCGTATTCCCGGAAACGATCCGGGTGCACGTATTCCACGACGGGCAGGTGATGGTGTATGGTAGGACGCAGATACTGTCCGATGGTAACCGCGCTCACGCCCACCCGACGCAGGTCGCGCAGGGTCTGGATCACTTCTTCATGGGTTTCCCCCAGACCCAGCATGATGCCCGACTTGGTGTGGATGGTGGGGTCCATGTTCTTGACCGCCTGCAACACATCGAGTGTTCGCTCATACCTGGCCTGTGGACGCACGATCGGGGTGAGGCGCTCTACAGTCTCGATGTTATGGTTGTAGATGTCGGGTCGGGCTTCGACAACGCGCCGGATACACCAGCGTTTGCCCTTGAAATCTGGCGTCAGCACTTCCACGATGACACCCGGGATTGCCTGCCGGAGGGCCTGTATGGTCGCAGCAAACTGGCCAGACCCCTCGTCGGGGAGTTCGTCACGGGCGACGGAGGTGACGACGACGTGCTTCAGTCCCATCTGGCGGGCGGTCTCTGCCACCCGGCGGGGCTCATCCGGATCTACTGCAAGTGGACGACCCACTTTGATGGCGCAGAAGCCACAGTTGCGCGTGCAGATGTCGCCGAGGATCATGAAAGTTGCCGTGCGCTTGGACCAGCACTCACCCAGGTTCGGACATCGCGCACTCTCGCAAACTGTGTGCAGCTGTGCTCCCCGGATCATTCCCTCTACTATCTGCACGGTCTCCGGGCTTGGCACACGCTTGCGCAACCACTCGGGCAAACGGGTGTTCACAGTAACTACCCCTTGAACAGTCAACTTTATTCAGGAAGCTTTACTGAAATCCAGTGTACCGTATTTGCTCCACCGAATCAACCCGGACGCCTCTTCGAACGAACGCTGCAGCACCCGGGGGGTCTCGTAGGAAGCGTTCAGGATTGCCCCGCAACCGATCCGGACAGTAGACTACATCTAGATAGCCTGTAGCCAGACAGGTATACATATAGTGAAAAGACGCCTTTGTGTAGACAAAAAAAGCGACCGGAAGCACCTCGCTTCCAGCGGTCCCGCTCCTTGCGCACGGGGGGAATATTTGCTATAATCTGCCATTCCTGGACGGGCGGCGCAGGGCTCTCTGCACGTCGCGCTGTCCTGATGAGAAGCCGCGTCCCATCGATGCAGGCGGGCAAGCGGACGGAGCACGGGAGGAACAGGGTGAGCGGACAACTCGAATTCGGAGAGGACGATCGTGTTGACGCTCTGAGCGGCGTATGGGACCTGTGCCTCCACATGCTCGCTGGCAAAGTCCCCGTTGTCACCTTCGAGACTTACATTCGCCCGATCGTTCCCCTCAAGCGCGAGAATAACGTGATCACCCTAGGGGTTGCGAGCCCGTACGCGCGAGATTGGCTGGAGAAAAAGGCGGTCAATTCAATCCGCAGCGCCCTGGAATTCCATCTGGACGCCACAGGCATTCAGGTGCAGTTTGTTGTACTTCCTCGTGACGCCAGCAGTCCTGCGCGACGAGGCGCAGGGAAGCCCGCTGCATCGAGCGCTCAGCCGACTCTGCCTCTGGACGACCCGGAGGAGATCGATCTGGTAAAGCCCGCTCCGCACCCTTCCCATCGCGAGGCCACCGCAACGGCCAGCCGCCCGAACTCTCCTGCTACCCCCACGGGTAAGAAGCAAACGACCGCGCAGGAAGCACACGCGCACCGGGGGAAGCGGGACACTCCGGAGTCGTTACCCGTTCCCTGCCTGCCCCTGAACGAGCGTTACATCTTTGAGAACTTTCTGGTCGGCCGCTCTAACCGTCTGGCCCACGCCGGGGCGGTTCAGGTAGCAGCCCGCCCGGGCGAGGTTTACAATCCCCTCTTTCTGTACAGTGCGCCGGGTCTGGGCAAAACGCATCTGCTCCATGGCATCGCTCACGAGATCCGGAGGAAACGCCCGGATCTGCGCGTGGCTTATATCTCCGGGGAGCTGTTTGCGCAGAGCTACATTGCGGCATTGCGCGAGCACGCTACCGAGAACTTTCGCCGGCAGTACCGGGAGATCGACGTATGGCTGGTCGACGACGTGCAGTTCATTGCGGGCAAAGAGCACACCAAAGAAGAATTTTTTCACACGTTCAACTCGCTCTATCAGGGAGGCAAACAGATTGTCATTGCCAGCGACCGAAGCCCACGCGACCTGAATACCATGGACGAGCGCCTGCGCTCCCGGTTTCAGAGTGGTCTCATCGCGGACATCGGTCCCCCGGAGCTGGAGACGCGGATCGCGATCCTGCAACAGTGCCGTAACCGGGAAAGGGCCGATGTGCCTGATGAGGTGCTGGAATACATTGCCAGCGCCATCCAGTCCAATATCAGGGCACTGGAGGGCGCACTGACAAAACTGATCGCCTACTCCTCCATCATGAAAGTACCCATCACGCCGGAGCTGGCCCATGATGCGCTGAGCGAGTACTTCATTGAGAAGCCGATCCGCTACCGCAAGGTGACCGTGGAAGAAATCCTGGCGGCGGTAGCCGAGCAGTTCGGCACCACGCCGGCAGCGATCAAGGGAACCAGTCGCAACAAGGACGTCTCGCTGGCTCGCCACATCGCCATGTACTTGTGCCGGGAGTTATTGCCGGAAGTGAACACACGGGTCATCGGAGCCGCGCTTGGCGGGAGAGACCACACAACGATCGTACACGCCTACCAGAAAGTACGCGCCCTGATGGAAGTAGATGCAGACATCGCGCAGCTGGTCCGCAAGTTGTCAGCGGTTCTGTCAGTTTAGTCTGTAGAAACCCGCATTCCAGCCCTTTGCACTTGCAGAAAGTGCCCGGAATCAAGCCCTTCGTGTATAACTTTCTGGCCTGAACCTGTACTTAAACCAAGTTATTCACCAAGTTGGTGAATAACTTGGTGAATTCTGGTGAATTCTGGTGAATAACTGCCCTGCAGAGGCCCTGCCAGTCTCCGCTCCGGTGAATTCTGGTGAATAACTGCCCGGTTATCCACCAGGTTATTCACCAACTTGGTGAATAACTTGACCCGGTCTCAGAGTAAAAATAGTAGACACATTAAAACTACTTTTGAGGCTCTTTGAGTATCCAATTCTGTCAAATACTCACATCTACCGTAGAGCGGAGGAGAGGTTTGCCCCCTCTCTGCGAGGAGTTATTCACCAAATTCACCAGATAAGCATAAGCACCATAAGACTCTTTATATAAGAAAGAAACAGTGGTTATTTCTGGAGTTCCGGCACACCCCGTGTATCGGTTGAAACCTGCCAGAGAAACAACACGCTGAAGACAGACCGGAAGAGCCGATCAATGAACCCGGTAAAGGTATGATATCATTCAGACAGAAACGCGACAGAACGGAGCCTGCGCACGCATGCGTGTCTGCCAGTTGAAGCTGCACTGCTTCCGCAACTACAGGGATCTAACCCTTGATCCCGGAGAGGGTCTGAACATCCTGCACGGGGAGAACGCGCAGGGCAAAACCAACATCCTTGAGGCGATATTCCTTCTAGCCACCACACGCTCGCCAAGGGTTAGCAGGGACTCGGAACTCATCCACCATGGCGCTGAGGCCGCACACGTCACTGCGGAGATAGAGCGCGAGCAGGAGGGTGACGCAGAACTGCAGATCTCCGTGCAACAGGGCGACCGGAAAACCGTTCGCATCAACGGCATGAAGCGCGAACGCGTCCTGGATCTGCTCGGGCAGTTCAACGCCGTCTCTTTCGGCGCGATCGATCTGAAGATCATCACCGGAGAGCCCGCAGACCGCCGGCACTTCCTGAATGTGGAAATATCGCAGGTCAGTCCGCGCTATGTCTACGATCTGGGGCACTACAAGCGGGTGCTGGCCAATCGCAATCGTCTGCTGAAGGATCTGCGTGAACGCCCCCGCTACATTGAGGAAAGTGGCCTTGACGCTTGGGATGAACAACTGATCTGCTATGGGACGCGTCTGCTGCAGAAGCGTCAGTTCTACATCGAACGTCTCTCGCCTCTTGCCGATCAGGTGCAGCGGGAACTGACGGACGGTAAAGAAGGGTTGGAGATCCAGTATGTTCCCAGCTTTCCCCTGCCTTCCAATCTTCCGGTAGAAGAGCGGAAGGCGAGCACGAGCGACTCCACGGTGGCTGTAAACCTGAACGACACGGAGGCAGTCGCACAACGGTTCCGGGAGCAGCTGATCGCCTGCCGTATGGAAGAGATACGCCGGGGGACCACCCTGATCGGCCCGCAGCGTGACGATCTCTGCTTCCGGATCAACGGCGCGGATGCGCGGATCTACGGATCTCAGGGGCAACAACGCACTGTCGTTCTCGCGCTGAAGCTCGCGGAGTTTCAGCTGATCCAGAACCTCGTTGGCGAACCCCCTGTGATGCTGCTGGACGACGTGATGAGCGATCTGGATGACGCGCGCCGCCAGCACCTGCTGCGCTGGGTGCAGCGGCGTTGCCAGACCTTCCTGACCTGTACCAGTCTGAACGCCTTCCCGAAAGAGATCCTTGCCGGGGCACGGACGTTTTGTGTTGTGGCCGGAACGGTGACACCCGATGCCAGAGGAAAGACCGAGAAGACCGCAAGGAGCCGGCGAAAAGAGCAACCTGTCGAAGAAATCGCCAGCAACGGCGTCCGGGCTACGTCCTGATCGCGAACCGGTACCTCCGCGCTCTTCCAGCCCGCTGGCGCGGCAACCGGCGCTCATCGGGAGGCAGGACAGCCCTCTCGCGGAAGCACTGACCGGTGCGATCTACGGGATGCAGAGCGCCACACGGATCCTGGAGAGCCTTGCGCTCGCCTGCTGGTCGCGCGCGGTCGGACCGCAGGCAGCGGCGGCAACACAGCCGGAGGCGGTGCGCGATGGCATTCTATTTGTCCGCACGCGCAGCTCGGTCTGGTCACATGAGCTAACCTTTCACAAGGCGCGCATCCTCCACTCACTCAACTGCCTGCTGGGCGCACCGATCATTCAGGACATCGTGTTTCGTGCTCAGGGAGTCCCGACCGTGGAGAGGACGCCCGAGCAAGAAGCCCCCTCCATGGAAGAGTTGCAGGCAGTCGTTCTGGACCCGGCGGAGAAAGCGGAGTTACGTTCCCGCTTGCATGCGCTCATCTCCATCAAGGACAACGCGATCCGGACCCGCATTGCCCGGTGCGTGGCACTGGATGCCCGGTT
Organism: Chthonomonadaceae bacterium; assembly: GCA_025054835.1. Classification (GTDB taxonomy): domain Bacteria; phylum Armatimonadota; class Chthonomonadetes; order Chthonomonadales; family Chthonomonadaceae; genus JANWZQ01. The sequence continues at coordinate 13,995 of JANWZQ010000164.1, read as the reverse complement.
GCGGCACTGGCGTCTGGAACGCGGTTGGCGCGTCTGCCCGAAGTGCGGTGCCACGCACAAGACCGACTACCCGGTATGCCCGATATGCCGGCTGAACGCGTGAGGGGCCTGTCTGACTCGAGAAGAGAGCAATGCGAATGGTACCTCGGAGCTCTGGGGGGCGAGAGGCATGGGCACGCGGCCACTGGTAGCCATGACCGTGGCCTGCAGTGCAGGCATTCTGCTGGCCGAAAGGTACTCCGTGCAGGGGTTGTACGGGCTTGCCGGCGTTACCGTGCTGTGCGCGTTACTGGTCGTGATCCGCGGGGCGTTCTGGATGCCGGTCACCATGGTGCTGGTGTTCGCCCTGCTCGGAGGTCTCCGATACCATACGGTAACCGTACGTCCGCCGGATGACGTTGCCACGCTGGCCCCGGGGATCCTGACGCTAACAGGAACTGTCGACTCTGATGTCGAGCATGATTTTACCGCCACCGGACATGCCCCGCCGATCGCGCAGTTCACCCTCGCGGTAACTGGCGCGACGCCGGATCCTGCTGCGCCCCCGTTCCGCGTCTCCGGCCACGTGCGAGTGTATGCTCCTGCCGCTTCCACAGGAGAAACCTCTGCCCGTACGGACCTTTCTCTGCCCCGCTACGGGGACACTGTACGCCTGCGAGGCAGGCTGGAAATCCCGGACACCGCACGAAACCCCGGCGCACTTGATCTACGTGCCTACCTCGCTCGCGCTGGCATTCACGCCACGTTGCGCGTCCGCCGGAAAGAAGACTGGGACATACTGGCCCGACCGGGCATACACAGCAACCCTCTGCGTCGCATGGCCTATGAGCTGCGGGAGGCCGTGATGGAACATGCCCACCGGACGATGCCTGCGACGCATGCTGCCCTGCTCAACGGTATTCTGGTTGGCGCCAGAGACGCCCTGCCCGGTTCCGTCCGGGACGCCTTCCAGCGCACCGGAACTGCGCATCTGCTCGCTACCTCCGGCTTGAATGTGGCGCTGGTCACCGTGCTGGTGCTGGCCGTGCTGCGCCTGTTCGGCATGGGGTATCGCGCAACGTACGCGGTGGCGCTGGGCGCGATCTGGGTCTTCGCGCTCATGGCGGACCTGAGCCCTTCCGTCCTGCGCGCCACGCTCATGGCGACCGTCGTACTGATCGGGATGCTGCTGGACCGTGAGCCGGACTTTGCCAGTGCCGTGGCGCTGTCGGCCCTGATCGCGCTCCTCATGAGCCCGCACAACCTGTTCCACATCGGCTTCCAGCTGTCCTACGCCGCCGTGATCGCCATCGCCGTGTTATGGCCCTGCACACAACCACTGGTGAGGCGGGTTGAGGACGCAATCCGGGGGGACTGGCCCGGGGCACGTATCGTCCGTGCTACGGCCACGACACTGATGGCCTGTCTGCTCCTGACTCTGTGTGCGCAGGCGGGGACTGCCCCGCTAACAGCCTGCTACTTCAACACGGTCTCACTGAGCGGGTTGATTGCCAACGGGCCCGCAGTGCCTGCAATGGGCATGATCATTGCCCTGGGCTTCTCCGCAGCCGCGCTCGAGGCGATACATCCGTGGTTGTCTGCAGTGCCGGATCGCGTGCTGGACTTCCTGATGGCGTGCCTGCTCTCCTGGGTGGCTTTCTGCTCCCGGTTGCCGCTATCCAGCATCAACGTGATCTCCCCGCCGGTCTGGTGGGTCGTCCTCTGCGGAGCGAGCGTACTGGCGTTTTCCCGATGGTGGAGGTATCCAGCGAGGATAGGAGGCCAGAGTAGAACGAGGGGATGGCAGATGCACCCACGATGGGCCGCCGGTCTTGTAATGGTCCTCCTGCTCGTTGTGACGACAGGGGTTTTTGCGCGGCGCCCTTCGCAGGAACTGCGCGTCACGTTTCTGGATGTCGGTCAGGGGGACGCTGCCGTGATTGAGACCCCCTGCGGCAAAACGTTGCTGATAGACGCGGGCAACATCACTGCGGATGGCGAGGACGACATGGGGCGGCTCGTGGTTGCGCCCTACCTGCGATGGCGCGGGATCAACCGGATCGATGCGCTGATCCTCACACACCCGGATGCGGACCACATCGGCGGTGCGGCGACTCTGTTGCAGCAGTTTCCGACCGGCCTGCTGATGGACAACGGGCAGCTCACACGGTCGGACTCGGCGCCTGCTGCCAGCGCATTACAGGCTGCGCGGACTCATGGCACACCCCTGCATCCGGCGCGTCGCGGGCAGGTATGGCAGACAGACGACGGGGTAACGATGCGGATCCTGGCGCCTGCCGGACAGGATCTGTCGGACAGTGGCCTGGACAGTGACAACGAGGCCAGCATTGTAGCACGGCTTGAGTACGGACAGATCTCTTTCCTCTTCACTGGCGATGCAGGAGAACCGGCAGAGCAGGCGCTGGCCCAGAGCGGGCTGCTGCAACCGTGTCATGTGCTGAAGGTTGGCCATCATGGCAGCCTGAGTTCTTCCTCGGAGAAGTTCCTGAGCGGGATACGCCCGCGCGTGGCCGTCATCTCTGTGGGAAGAAACAATGCGTACGGGCACCCGCGCCGCCAGGTGCTCGCGCGGCTGGAGCGGGCAGGTGCAAGGATCTACCGCACCGACCGCATGGGCGCGATCACCTGCCGGACAGACGGGACCGTGCTGACCATTGAGCCGACGTTACGGGAGGATCCGCAGGCCTCATCTCACCGTTGACGCAACTCGCGAGTGCGAACGGGGAGGCGCCGCACGCGCTTGCCGGTCGCTGCATGGATCGCATTACACAGCGCGGGAGCCAGCGGGGGAACTGCTACAACGCCCACACCGCCCGGGTGCGCCGTGCTGGCAACGGAGAACACCTCTACCTTCGGCATCTCGCCGATGTGTAACACGGGATAGTTGTGGAAATTGGCTTGCATGACCTGCCCGTTCTCGACTGTGATGGACGCTTTCAGGGCGGCGGTCAGCGCGTAGGCGATGCTCCCCTCTACCTGTGCTACCACGGTGTCCGGGTGCACATTTCGTCCGCAGTCCACCACACAGACCACACGGGTTACCTTCACTCTGCCGTCCGCATCGACCTCCAGCTCGACCGACTGGGCGCAGTAACTACCGGTCGCGATGTGGCAGGCCATGCCACGTCCTCTGCGTGCCTGCACGCCACCGAACGGCCTGGCATAGCCCCCTCTGTCTGCCAGGACCTCCAGAACACGCCGCATCCGACCTGTGTCGATCGGAGCGCCGTCAGGCGATGCTACTTCGCGCGGGGGGCCAATCAGGGCCAGTCGGAAGGCGATGGGATCTTTTCCTGCGGCGACAGCCAGCTCGTCGAGGAAGCTCTCGATGGCGAACGCGTTGTTGCTGTGACTGCCCGAACGCCATTCGCCACGACGCAGAGACGCGGGGACCGGGGTGTACTCGACCTGCACATGAGGTATAGCGTACAGGGACGCGGCAGCCCCCCAGAGCTCGGTCTCTTCTGGAGCGTCCCCGGCAGTCGGGGGTGTTGAGGCGATGGCATGAGTCAGAGAGACAGGCAGGCCCTCCGCGCTCAGCAGAGCCGTCAGACGGTGCGCGCTGGCGGGGCGGTAGTCGTCGTGCTGCAGGTCATCCTCGCGCGTGTAGAGCAGCTTGACCGGCCGACCGGCCTTCTGTGCGACCAGCGCAGCCTCGCATGCGACCCCGGAACGGTCCTGCCCGAAGCTGCCACCACCCATCAGAGGGTTCAGCACGACGCGTTCCACCGGAAGTTGCAGGGCCTCTGCAACCGCACGGCGCACGCGCTCCGGGTTCTGTGTGGCGAGCCAGAGCTCACAACGGCCGCCTTGAACGCGCGCCGTACAGTTCGGCGGTTCCATGGGGGCATGCGCCTGGAACGGCAGTTCGTACAGCGCTTCCACTGATTTCAGATCAGCGTCCTCCGGGGGAGTGCCCTGCCGATAGACCACTTTCCCCGGCTGGCTCACTGCCTCGGAGAGTGTGGTGCGCAGAGCGTCGCTGCTCTCCTGTGCGGCCTCGCTCTCTCCCCATTCCACTTTGAGCGCATTGCGTCCCTGAATGGCCGTCCAGGTTGTGTCGGCGACTACCGCAACCCCGCGCTCGCCCAGATGGAGGATCTGCCGCACGCCACGCACTTTCTTCGCATCCCGGTCGTCCACCCGGTTCGGCGCGCTTCCCGCCACAGGAGGCCGCGCCATCACAGCAAACACCATCCCCGGCAGCCGGAAGTCAATTCCATACACCGCGGTGCCATCGATTTTGGAGAGCGTGTCGCGTCTGCGAACGGAACGACCGATCAGAGTGAACTGTGTATCGGGCTTGAGGGATGCGGGTTCCTGCAACACCTGCTTTGCCGCGCCCTCCGCCAGTGCGCCAAAAGAGAGTGTGCGTCCGGTAGAGACGTGCGTCACAGTGCCGTTTCGGGCGCGGCATGTGTCGGGCGTGACGTTCCACCGTTGTGCGGCTTCCCGTACCAGCAGCTCCCGGGCGGTAGCGCCCACGCTGCGGAGCGGCTCCCACAGGACGCTGACGGACATGCCGTGAGTTCGCTGATCCCCCGCTTCCGGGCGCAGGGGCGCCTGCCTCACCCGGACCATGTTCCAGTCCGCCTCCATTTCCTCGGCGATCAGCATAGCGAGCGTGGAGTGTGCGCTCTGTCCTACTTCAGCACGCGGAATATAAAGCGTGATTGTGCCATCTGTGGCGACGTGAACGAAGGTGTTCAGTTGGTGGAGGCGTGGGGACAGTTGCGCTCGTGAAGGCGCTTTTTGTGCCTCTGTATCGATCGCGACTCCCAGAACCAGCCCTGTGGCCGTCATTCCCAGCTGGAGCAACTCTCTCCGGCTCAAGATAACTGGCGCGTCCATGATCGCTTCTCCCTGATGAAGGTCCACAGCACTTTTCCGCACGCTCCGCATCGATCCCTGCAGAGGATGGGCTCACAAAATCCCTGCAATCTTTTCATGGGAAGGCCAGAATGAAGAAGGAGATGCCCGACACGCGAATTCCCTTACCCGAGATCCCTCCGCCGGTTGTGGACCTGAGCCGCTATCGTCAACGATTGGAGCGGCTCGACCCGGTCCGGCAGAACGGTAAAGTCGCACAGGTAATTGGCCTGGTGATCGAGTCGGTTGGCCCCAACGCAATGGTCGGGGAGATCTGCGAGATCTACTACGACCGGGCCAACGACTACGACCCGGCGCGCCCACCCATCCGAGCGGAAGTGGTGGGTTTCCGCAACAATCGGGTTCTGCTGATGCCTCTGGGCCCGATGGAGGGGATCAAACCGGGGAGTGAGGTGGTGGCCACGCGCCAGACCCATCAGGTCATGGTCGGCGAGGCGTTGCTGGGGCGCATGCTGGACGGTCTGGGCCGTCCGATGGATGGGGGCCCGCCCATCGAGCTGCCATCGAGTTACCCGGTCAACGCGCCACCGCCCAACGCAGTCACGCGTGCCCGCATCTGCGAGCCCCTGCAGACCGGCGTTCGTGCGCTGGACGGCTGCCTGACCATCGGCAAGGGACAGCGCATGGGGATCTTTGCGGGGTCTGGCGTGGGTAAGAGTACGCTTCTGGGCATGATCGCCCGGAACACCGCCGCAGACGTGAACGTGATTGGCTTGGTCGGAGAACGCGGGCGTGAGGTACGCGATTTCATCGAGGAGAACCTCGGGGCGGAGGGCATCCAGCGGTCGGTAGTGGTCGTCGCCACGTCCGACCAGCCTGCCCTGGTGCGTATCAAGGCTGCACTGGTGGCGACCGCGATTGCCGAATACTTCCGCGACCGTGGTGCCGACGTGATGCTGATGATGGACTCTGTCACGCGGCTTGCAATGGCTCAGCGTGAAGTCGGGCTGGCCATTGGCGAACCGCCGGCCACACGGGGCTACCCACCGAGCGTTTTCGCCCTGCTGCCCCGTCTGCTGGAGCGCGCAGGCACTTCCGACGGTGGCGTGGGCAGCATCACCGGGTTGTACACCGTGCTGGTGGAAGGCGACGATATGAATGAGCCGATCGCAGACACCGTACGGGGTATTCTGGACGGTCACGTGGTGCTATCGCGCCACCTAGCGCACCGGGGGCACTACCCGGCCATTGACATCCTGCAGAGCGTCAGCCGCGTCATGCCGGCGATCACCGGGCCAGAACATCAGGAGGCGGCTGGCGCCCTGCGCGAGACGCTGGCCGTCTATCAGAGCGCGGAAGATCTGATCAACATCGGTGCCTATGTGGAAGGGAGCAACCCGCGGATCGACGCTGCCCGCGCGAAGATCGACGGGGTCACTGCCTTCCTGCGCCAGCGTGCCAGTGAGACCAGCACGTTCGGCGAGACATTGCGGGAGCTGTTGCGCCAGTTCCCGCCAGGGGGTGTATCGTGAGACGTTTTCAGTTTCGACTGGCCGCAGTACTGCGGCACCGTGAGACTGTCGAGGAGTTGCGGGAGCGGGACTTCGCGCAGGTCCAGCAGAACGTGCAGTCGATCGAGGCGCGCCTGCGGGAGTTACAACAGGAGTTTCGCAGCATTGTCCTGTCCCGGCCCGGTGGATGTGTTGGCGTCCCCTTCGACGTCGGCAGCATCTATGACCGGGAGCGCTACCTGCAGGTCGTGCAGTCGGCCATCGAGCGGCAGAAGCGCGCTCTGGAGACCGCGCAGATCCTGCTGGAGGAGAAGCGGCAGGAATTGATCGCAGCGCGACAGGCGCGAGAGGCGCTCTCCCGCCTGTATGAGAGAGAATGGCAGGCGCACGTCCATCTCTGCAACAAAATGGAGCAGGACGCGCTGGACGAAATCGCGACCCGGCGCCACACCCGGCTCCGGCCTGCAATTCAGGAATACCGGGAGGCCGCATGATGGAGTCACGCATACACGAGACGCTCGCCCGCGTTCAGGAGCTGCAGATGCGTCTGGAAGCTCTGAGTCCGGGCAACTCCCCGGCACCGTGGGAGGCTCCTCGAACAGAGAGCCGGGAAGCGGCTCTGTTCGATGTGGCTCTGGCGCAGGCGAAAGGTCAGATCACACTGCAACCCGTAACCGGTAGCGTGGGAACTTTCAGTCGGGACATCGAGGCGCACATTGAAAAGTATGCCCGCCTGAATGGTCTGGACCCGCAACTGGTACGCGCCGTCATTCAGCAGGAGTCCGGGGGTAACCCGCGGGCCGTTTCAACAGCCGGGGCGCAGGGCCTGATGCAACTGATGCCTGAGACGGCCGCTCTCTACGGCGTGCGGGACAGCTTCGATCCGGAGCAGAACATCGCTGCCGGCACCCGGCATCTGGCCGGGTTGTTGCGCGAATTTCGCGGAGACCTGCCACTGGCGCTGGCTGCTTACAACGCTGGCATCGGTACGGTACGTCGCTACGGGGGTATACCGCCCTACACAGAGACCCGGCAGTACGTGCAACGTATCCTGAGCATGCTGGGACAGTGACATGGAAATCGTCGCGATGCCGGTAGAACAGGTGCAGGCGTTGCTCCGCTATCGCGTGCTCGACCTGTTTGAAGATGCTGCACTGGAGTACGCCGACTACCGGCGTCTGCCACTGGAGCAGGTGCGCGCACTCTACGACCGATTGCGCGCCTCCGATTTTCAGGAACCGGTGGACCCGGAGCACACGTTGTTGCTGCCCCTGGTCTCGGAAGCACGCCTGCCGCATGTGCTGGCGCGCCTGCAGGTCACTCTGGCGCTCGCTGGCGATGTGCGTGGCAGGGCATATCTGGATATCGGCCCGGGCATTGGCAGGGACTGTATTGCGTTTGCGCGGTGCGGTGCCCGGATCGTGCACGCGGATATTCCCTGTCATGAGCTGGAGTTCGCGCAGTGGCGTTACGCACGCCGGGGCATTCGGGCACGCTTCGTGGACGCACGCGCCCTGCCGCAGGAGCGCTTCGATCTCATCGGGTGTCATGACTGCTTCGAGCATGTGGATGATCCGGTGCAACTGCTGGTGAACTGGGTGGCGCACCTCATTCCCGGAGGGTTGCTCTTCGTCTCTCTGGACCTGTTCAACCACGCAGGGAACTGCGATCATCGACCTGCCAACGACTTCTATGCCCCCGTCTACGACGCGCTCCTGCACCATCTAGGGATGGAGTCCCTGCTTGGCAATCATCCCGTCTACGACACGACCTGCGCTCACATGCGCGTCTACCGTCGCGTGCGCCCGATCCGGGATCACTTCGCAGCAGAGTACAGGCAACTGTGTGTGGAGGGCTACACCTTTGCCGAGCGGGAGCTGGGAGTGCTGCATGCCCGCCTGGCAGAGGAGCATGAGCGTGTGCAGACACGTCTCACGGCTCTGTCCTGCGCATTTGCTGACCGCGGTTGACACCTCTGAAGTGACTCTGCTATCATGAGCCTGCCCGGCCGCGCGAATCTTGCGCAGCGCAGGAGCTTCCTTGCGGATACGCAGAGCGATGTTTCAGTCGGTACATGTTGCGCCGGAAGGAGAGGCGGAAGCGCTGATCCTCGGTGTTTTTCAGGATAAACGTGTTGCCCCGGAGGTGTTCCCGGAGGCGTTTCCTACCCTGCAGGCCGCACTGGCGCGTCGAGAATGCACAGGTGAGAAAGAGAACCTTGTAGAGACCTTCTACCTGAAGGAGGACCGGGAGATACGGATCCTGCTACTGGGTCTGGGGCAACCGGGCGCGCTGCGCCCCGGCGATTTCCGCAACCTGGCAGCCGTAGCCGGACGACGACTGGCACAGGCAAGGATCTGCACCGTTCACGTGGCGCTGGGTCCGCAGGTCCGGGAGGCAGGGCTGGACATGAATGCCTGCGGCAGGGCCTTCGGGGAGGGTACGGGTCTGCTCGCGTGGAAAGGCGACGCCTTCCGGGGCTCTGCAACGAAACCGGAGACGCCTGATCCGTTGACCCTTATCGTTCCGGATGACACCTTTCGCGCTGGTGTGGAGTATGGCCTGCGGCTCGCCTCGGCCGTCAATCTGGCCCGCGACCTGTCGCAGACCCCACCCAACATTGCCACGCCCCTGTGGATCGCGGAACGTGCGGAACAGATGGCGCAGCAGAGTGGCCTGCACTGCCGGGTCCTGCAGGGAGAAGAATTGAAAGCCGAACGCATGGAGGGGTTACTTCATGTTGGCCGTGCTTCTGCCAACCCTCCCTGTCTGATCCGGCTGGAGTATCGCCCGGAGAAGGGCACAACGCGCCCTCCGGTCGTCTTCGTAGGGAAGACCATTACCTACGATACGGGCGGCCTGAGCATCAAGTCCCGGGAGAACATGGTCGGGATGAAGCGCGATAAAGATGGCGGATGTGCTGTGCTTGGAGTGATGCAGGCGGTCAGCACCCTGATCCGACCGGATTTTCCTGTGGTGGGGCTTCTGGCAGCGGCGGAAAACAGCATTGGCGCCGCCAGCATGCGCTCGGACGACGTGATCACCTACCGGAACGGGGTCACCGTCGAGATCACCAATACGGACGCGGAGGGCCGTCTGGTGCTGGCGGACGCGCTGTGCTGGGCCTGTGAGATCGAGAAGCCTGCCCTGATCGTGGATCTGGCCACACTCACTGGAGGTGTGGTGGTTGCGCTGGGCTCCGTGTATGCCGGGCTCTTCTGCGAGGATGTATCGCTTCTGGCCCGTCTGGAGCGTGCTGCGGAAGTCAGTGGCGAACGCGTCTGGCGCCTGCCACTGCACGCCGAGTACCGTGAGCTCATGAAATCCCCGGTTGCCGATCTGGTCAATTCCAACCCCGGCCGCAAGGCGCATCCCATACAGGGTGCCGTGTTTCTCACCCACTTTGTTGAGCGAAAAATTCCCTGGGCACACATCGACATCGCTGGTGTACACGCGGTCGACGCTGACAGGGGCCCCTTCATCAAAGGGCCGACGGGCTACGGAGTGCGCCTGCTGGCAGAGCTGGTGCATGGGTTACAGAAGGAAGACCTGTGGCAGGACTGACGGGAAAAGTTGCTATTGTGACCGGAGGGTCCCGGGGGATCGGCGCCGGGATCGCCCGGCGTCTGGCTGCTGACGGTGCAAAGGTCGTCGTGGGCTACGCGCAGCGAGAAGAGGCAGCGCAGCAGGTTGTTCGCCGGATCGAGCAGTCCGGGGGCGAGGCGATGGCGCTACAGGCCGACATGGGGGACCTGCGCGCCATCGAGCGTCTGTTCACAGAGGTCATGGATCGCTTTCGTCGGTTGGATATTCTGGTCAACAACGCCGCGATCGCCGAGCGCCTGTCGCTGGACTCTCTCGACGCAGGGCACTTCGAACGCATGTTCCACGTCAACGTGCGTGGGCCGTTGTTCGCCATGCAGCAGGCAGCGCGCCACTTTCACGGTCCCGGGTGCCGGATCATCAATCTCTCCTCCGGGATCACGCAGGTGCCCGCGCCGATGGCCCCGGTCTACGCGGCTACCAAGGCCGCTCTGGAGAACCTGACGCGCAGCATCGCCCATGACCTGGGACCGCGAGGTATTACCGTCAACGCGGTCGCTCCCGGCGCCACCGAATCCGATATGCTGGATGCCTTCATGTCGGCAGAACAGAAGCAGCAGGTGATCGCCAGCACGCCGCTCGGCAGACTGGGCACACCGGAGGATATCGCCGCTGTAGTTGCCTTTCTGGCCTCGGAAGAGGGTGGCTGGATCACCGGGCAGGTGATCTACGCCGGTGGCGGGTTGCGTTAGCCCCCTCAGGACTGTGCCCCCAGCAATTGCCGTAGATAGGCCACATCACGACCTGCCTGTGCGATGCGCTCTTCCTCCGAACCCACGCGGTATTCGGTGTGCAACGTGAGTGGGACCGCGAGATCGCGCTGCCGCATCGCTCGCACAAGCCCGGGGAAGTCGACCATGCCCTCGCCAATCGGAGTGGCCGCGAAAGCTCCCGGACGATCCGGTTGTCGCACTCGCAGCACATCTTTCACCCCGATCACGCACAGGTGCGGGCGCACCATGTCGATGGCCATTGGCAGGGGCTCCCCGTGCAGCAACAGGTGTGTGGTGTCCAGGTAAACGCCGATGTGCGCCGGGTTGAACCCGCGCACCAGATGCATCATCGCCGCGGCGTTCAGGCCCAGATTGTAGCCGCTGTGCGTGTGCCAGGCAATCCGCACCCCCTGTGCGGTCGCCTTCTGCTGCCAGACTTCGAGGCTACGGCGCACCTGATCCACCTGATGCCAGTAGTCTCCTTCCACAAAGCGCCAGTATCCTGGCTTCAGCAGGGCGACGCCCGCGTCGTGACAGGCGCCAAGCAGGCGGTCAACGACGGGCAGATGCGGGTCTGTCAGGTCCGTTGCCACGGAGATCATCGGGATTTTCAGCCCGGCCTCGCGGAACCGCCGGGCCGCCTGCGGCAGTTCCGACTTCACGTTGTCCGGGTTGATCGGGTACCCCTCACGTACGCAGAGATCGATCCCGTCGCAGCGCATTCGATGCAATGCATCGATCAACTGCGGCACAGACAGGCTTCTCAGTTCCTTGCTGAAAAACACAATCGGGATCATGACTGGCCTCTCCCGGCCCCGGCACAGTACGCCGGCAGGTCCTGCGGGCTCCGGAGATCTTCTGGCATTCGTGCAGAACCTGCCGGGGAACAGAGCGCCAGGACAGCGCACCTGCAATCACACATTACAGGCATCAAAGGCCTGTTGCAGCGCAGCAATCGGATCCCCTTTGGGCGCAAATTCCTGCCCGACATATCCGTCGTAGTCGGTGGCGGCAATGGCGCGCATGATGGCCGGATAGTAGAGCTCCTGATTCTCGTCCAGTTCATTCCGCCCGGGATTGCCCGCTGTGTGGAAGTGCCCGATCCAATCGATATGCGCACGGATGGTGCGGATGATGTCTCCCTCCATGATCTGCATGTGATAGATGTCATAGAGCAGTTTGACGCGTGGAGAATTGACCATCTGGCAAACCTCGACCCCCCACGTGGTGTGGTCGCACTGATAGTCCGGGTGATCCACCCTGGAGTTCAACAGCTCCAGAGCCAGCGTGACCCCGGCATCCTCCGCTGCTCGGGCCACGCGTTGCAACCCTTTTGCCGTGTTCTCCTTACCCTGCGCGTCATCCAGTCCGTTGCGGTTACCGCTGAAGACGATCAACACGGGAATGCCCCACTGTTGCGCCAGCGCCAGATTATCGTGGATCTCACGCTCGATACGGTCGTGATTCTCCAGTCGGTTCAGACCGTCTGTGAGCGACTGATGCCCACCGATGGTGACGACCTTCATACCGGCGTCGATCACCCGTTGCCATACCTCCTGGGGGCACATCTCCACGCCGACATAGCCGATGCGCGCCGCAGTCTGGATCAACGCTTCCGGGCTCTCGAAATGGCGGGCCACAGCCCACCACGCAAACGACTGCTTGATTCTCGCCATTGCCAGTTGCCTCCTTGCGGGGATCGTACGGTCGATGTAATATACGCCATCTGCAACACGTCAACCTCTGGCATCTCTCAGGAAGAGCAGGAATGGATGCGGCAGGAAGAAGCGAGCCGGGCGTGGAAATACCTGTAGCCTTTTGCAGGCCGGTGCGTCTATAGAGCACAGGGAACGTGTGCAAACGCACGTGGCCAGGATCACAGGGTGAAAGGAGTTCCGGTTTTGACCTGTCGAGTGCAACGCGCCGGTGCGATGGCACTGGCTACCTTTGTTCTTCTGGTTTCCATGGTGGTCACCGCTACCGTAGCGGAGCCACAGAAAAAGAAGCCTGCCCCCAAGAAACCCCCCGCGAAAAAGGACGAAAAGAAAGACGAGAAGGCACTGATCGCCGCGGGCAAAAAAGTCTACATGGCCAACGGGTGCGCCGCCTGCCATGTGATCGCCGGGCAGGGAGGCACCAGTGGCCCGGAACTGACCAAGATCGGCGCGGACCCGAAAAAGAGAACCACCGCGTTCCTGAAAGAGTCCATCCATAACCCGAAGGCGGACAGCCCCGACTCCTCCATGCCTTCGTATGAGGAGACCATCAAGGGCAAGGACCTTGATGCGCTCATCGCCTACCTGCAGAGCCTGAAGTAGGTGCGTCCATATGCCGCTGCAGGCCCGACCGCTTCGAAAAGTGGAGTCGGGCCTTTTCGTGCGCCCCTTTCAGAGAGGATCCAGGCATGCCTGATGATGCGCACATCTCCTTTGGACCGGACGTCCTGCGTGACACGACCGTCGTTTTCCAGCGCGAATGGCTTGTGACCAACGGTCTGGGGGGGTACGCCTCCGCTACTCTGGGCACCGCCAGCACCCGGCGCTATCATGGCCTTCTGGTTGCTGCGCTCCGGCCTCCGCTGGGGCGTGCCGTGCTGCTGTCCAGACTGGAAGCAGTGCTGGAAGTCAACAGTGCCCCGGGGCTGAGAGCCTATCCCCTCGCTGCGAATTTCTACCCCGACACGATCCACCCGCAAGGATACCGCTGGCTGGAGTCCTGGCAGGCCTACCCCGCGCCGACGTGGGTCTGGGCGCCGGAACCGGGCATACGTCTGGAAAAACGGATCTGGATGCCGCGAGGGCGCAACAGCGTCTGTATCGCCTACCGCCTGAACGCCCTGCCCGCAGGCCATACAGCCCTCCTCCGTCTGACACCCCTGCTGGCCTGGAAGGATTACCACAGCGAGATGCGCTGTGCGGATCCGCCGCGGACGACGCGCACGCCCGAAGGGATCCAGCTGGAGCTCCCGCCGATCTGGCAGGTGACCAGCCGGCCAACCACACTACGGATCGCCCTGCTGCGGGAGGATGGTAGCTCCTACCCCGGCACCGCGTTCCAGGAGACTGGATGGTGGTACTACCGTTTCCAGCACCCGCGGGAATGGGAGCGTGGCATGGAGGGTGAGGAAGACCTGTACACACCGGGGGACTTTGTCGCGCCTCTACATGCTGGAGAGACGCTCGTCGCGGTCGCTTCGGTGGAGCCCGACCCCGATCCGCCGGCCCGGGACACGTGGGAGGCCCTTGTATCCCGGCAACAATCGCTGGTTCAGGTGTCCGGCGCACGCGATCACTTCACGCGTCAGCTTGTGCTGGCCGCAGACGCCTTCGTCGTGCAGG
>JANWZQ010000039.1 GCA_025054835.1 Chthonomonadaceae bacterium | reverse complement strand
GAAATCGGCAACACTCACCGCTACGGGCTGAGAGCCTGCCGGGTAGGACACCTGCGCGTGCAACCCGCCATCTCCGATCCCCCGCAACACGCTGACGCTGTTCTCACTGTAGTTGGCAGTCACCACGTCCGGGATCCGATCCCGATCGATGTCGTGGAGCGCCACACTGCAGGGCGCGAGGCCGGTCGAGTAGGCTGTAGGGGCACGGAAGGTGCCGTCGCCGTTGCCGGGCAGCACCAGGACCTGATGTGCGACCCGGGAGACGACCGCCAGATCGCACCGCCCATCGCCGTTCAGGTCACCGCAGGCGATCGCATTCGAGTTGACCGGCAGCGGGACATCTGCCAGAAGCGCAAAAGAACCGTCACCGTTACCGCGCAGGGGCTTGATCGTCCTGCTCACGTAATTCACAACGATCAGGTCCGGGCAGCCGTCCCGATTGAAGTCAGCGCAGGTGATCGCAATCGGAGATACACCGGTGACGTAGGATGGCCCACGCTGGAACTGGCCCTTGCCGTTACCGAACAGGATGCGCACGCCGCGCAGGGAGAGGGTGGTGACCGCGATGTCGTTATGACCATCCTGGTTGAAGTCCGCCACAACCGCTGCGAAGGGCATGTTATCAACAGACACATGATATGCATTCTGGAACGTGCCGTTGCCATGGTTGCGCAGGATGCTGAGAGTATTGCTCTGATAATTGACAGCGACAATATCGGGTGCGCCATCGCGATCCAGATCGCCAATTGCCACGGTCTGCGGATTCGCCCCGACGGCGTAATGCGAGGCAGGGAGGAATGTGCCGTTGCCGTTATTGCGCAGAACGCTCACGTTGTTGGAAAGCGCGTTGGCCGTGATCAGATCGTTCCGGCCATCGTTGTCCAGATCGTGGTGTACCAGATATTGCGGTCCGTTACCTACCGGGTACAGCAGAGAGGTAGGAAAAGCGAGCTGTGCTGCAACCGGGAAGGCAGCGCATAGCAGGACTCCAGTAACGACAGCAGAGAGTACCCGGGATGACAGAGTGCGTTGTGACACCAGCATATGAGTGTGACCTCCTTGTGTCTTGCATCCATCGCGGCAGACAACAGGAAAACCACGAGGCACGAACGCGAGCAAGGTGTTCCCGCCCTGCGTGCACAGGGGCAGGGAAACAGTGTACGCAGAGGGAGCACAACCCCTCTGGCCGAGCGGGCCTGCAGAGCCGTCTGGCGCGTCGCCCGTTGTATCATCGGGCATCAGCTGCAGGCGGATCATGGTGGAACAAAAGGCACTGCCGGCCTCTTTGCAGGTGACCTGAGTCCGCAGGGCCGGCTATACCCACCATTGGTGCAAGAAACGTGCCAGAATTGCCCGTGAAAACAGAATATAAAACGAGAAATCAGGAGCACTTTCCTCCGATGCGTGCGGCCTGCTCTTTCCTGTCGTGCGTAACGCAGGGCCAGGATGGGTATACTGAGAAAACTGCAACAACGCTTCAACCAGCGTCTGCAGGGCTACAGTGGAGCGAGCGACCGCTACATCTGTTGCGGTCTCTGGCCGATAATGGGCAGGCAGATTGGCCAGAGAACGAGGCCCGTTGCGGGAACATGGAGGGAGATCACGGATGCGGGTTCGGAGCAGATCACGATATACGATGGCAGGAACCGGAAACAGCGGCAGGCCGTGGTTGCGACGGTCGCTGGTCTGCCTGATCGCTACAGGGAGCATGACGCTTGCCAGCAGTGCGGCAGGGCCTGCATTGCCTGCAGGGAGTGCACTCGATGCGAACGCTCTGGTGCGCCGCATGGTGGCAGCCTACCGCAAAGCACAGACCATACAGGAGAACACCGAAGCCCGGATGGTGATGCCGGACGGGAGTAGCTTCATCCAGAGTGGCGCAATCAAGTGGCGGCGTCCCAATCAGGTCTACATCTACTCACAGGACCCGCAGCAGGGGACCATGCACGTTTACTCTGATGGCCGATTGATTACGGTCTACAGCCAGCGGCAGAACATCTTCACCAATCGCAACGCCATGCCGGATCTGCAGGGCACCATGCGGGTGGTCACCAAAGCCGCGCAGGACGCGTTCGGCGTGCAGTTCAATCAGGTGCTGAGCCCGATCAGCTTTCTCCTGTCGGACGGCATGCCCCGGGAGGCACGATCGTTCCGTTTCGCAGGAGAGGCCAGCGTGAACGGCCGTCGCGCCTACAAGGTGGTGGGGCAGGCCGACACAGCGTGGATGCGCAACATGGTTCCCGATGCGACCATCGTGCCAGTGAAGCGCAACGTCGCGCTCTGGATCGATGCGCAGACGTCTCTGTTGCTTAAAGCATCCGGGGACTTTGCCTGGAAAGTTACTGCCGCGGATGGCATGCGGCTGGAGCAGCCCGTCACCGGAGGGGTCTTCTTCGAGGAGACGCATTTCAACACCCGGTTGAACGCCCCGATCGAAGAGACCGCCTTCCGGTTCAGGGCACCCAGGGGGGCGAAGCAGCTGTTCCAGGAGCGCAGCTACTGAGCCCCGGTCGGGTCAACGCTTCTGCTCGTCGGAACCCGCCTGCTCTCCTGCCTGTGATCGCTGGCGCAACCACTCAATGAACTTCGGGTCGTCCATTCGAATACTGGGAGCCATGGCCTTACGCTTCTCGAACTTCGGGTCGTTCGGATCCACAGTGGCCTCCGGCTTGAAGATGCGTGGGTCCACGGGCACATGCGTGTAGGGCGTGAAGTCCGGAGTGTCGGTGAACATGTCCCGCAGGTCCGTGGCCAGCGCGTCGAACATGTTGTTGGGGCCGAGCCCGAAGATCAGGTAGATGGTCTTCAGGATAGACATAATGCTGGTGTGCTCGTGGCTGATGTAGCCGCGCTTCGCGTACGGGCTGATCACGAGCACGAAGGAGCGATGGCGATCCACGTGATCGTTGTCGCCCCCCGGGTCGTCCTGCGTCACGAAGATGGCCATCTCCTTCCACTCGGGCAGGTGCGTGAGATACTCTACCAGGCGCCCCAGCGCCAGATCGTTGTCCGCCATGAAGCTGCACACGTACGGGTAACCGTCCTGCGGGCGGGGCTGGGCTCCGTGATCGTTGCAGAGTGTGATGTTCATGAAACGCGGGATTGGCTTCCCCTGCTTGCGGAAGTTGTTCTCCAGATCCTCTTTGAACCACTCCACGCGCGCAATGTCGGGAATGAAGTTGTTGTACACCGGGTACTCCCAGCAGGTGTTGTTCCACAGAGCCTGTGGCACCGGGTGATTCACCGTGAGAAACGACCCGGAACGGCCCGTGCCCGGTCCCTCATCCTGCCCGGGGAATTCGAACCCCTCACCGTAATTGCGGAAGGGAATGCCCCCGCGCTCCAGATGCTCCCACATGGAGCCATTCTCCAGATAATCCTCCGGGATCTGGGAACCATTGCTCTCGAAAGAGGCAAGGCGCCCCTTCGCGTCGTCTGAGAGACGGAAGGACCATCCGGAGTAGAAGACGCGGGTCGTCCAGAGACTGGGGTACACGCCAACCAGCCAGCGATGCCCGTCACCGCTGTAGTGCGGTTCCAGATAGAAGTTGTCGCTGATGGCGAACTGTCGGGCCAGACGAATGTGATTGGGCATGATCGGCAGGCGCTCCTGCTTGCCCTTCTCTGCGATCCAGCCGTTCTGACCGAATTCGGCGTACTCCGGTTCGCCGTTCGAGCCGGGCAGACCGCCAAAGATGCCGTCAAACGTATGGTTCTCCTTGGTAATAAAGACCACGTACCGGATCTTTTCACCGGGCTTCCCGTGCGTTAACGGCACCGGTGTGCGCGGGAAGCGCCGCGTTTCAGCAGTGCGATCTACGATCCCGTTGTTGTGCAGTACCTCCCGGGTCCATTGCCGGAGCTGATGGTCTGTGGGCACGGCGACAGCATCCACCATCCCCGGCATGTCGGGAAGTCCTGCCCGCTCATCGCTCTGCGCGCGCGCCGATTTCGGGCCACGCGGGCCACGGCCGATGCCTTTCTGCGTGGCGATGTAGAGCGTCCGCTCGTCCTGCGAGAGCCGTGCCTGAACCGGGAACCACCCGGTAGGGATGTGCCCCAGCACCTTCCCCCGGCGCGGGTCGATGACGGCAACAGCGTTCAGGCCGCTCTCGCACACATAGAGCCGGGTACCCGCACGGTTCATCGCCATGCCGCTGGGGATCACGCCCCGCAGACGGCGCACCAGCGGACTGGGGGTCAGACGGATGGTCTTTTCCAGACGCAACTCCGGAATACGAAAGATCTGGACCGTGTCGTTGTTAGCGTTGCTGACGAAGAGACGATTGTCCCGTACCAGCAGGGCGTTCGGCGCGCTCCCCCCTACCGCTTTGCCTCCATCGGCGGGCGCATGGATCAACAGGCCGGCTTTCACCGCTCCGGCCAGTTTCGGCGCAGTCGGGTGGGTCAGGTCGTAACGGTAGATCGACTGCGCATCGGGCACGCGAGGGTTGCCCAGCCCGGCGATAAAACGGCCCTCGAAGTCCACCCCGCGTTCGCTCTCCGAGCTGGGAAAGCCAAATGGCGGACGACTGATGCCCCGCGGGTCTCCCTCACCGGGGCGCGGAGGCGGGACAACGGTGTAATCGAACAACCCGATATTGGCCACGTACAGCGAGCGGCCATCAGGATCGAGCGCAATCGCATAGGGCTGCCGTCCGGCCTTCTCGCTACCAGCGACCTGGCGCGCCTGCAGATCAAAGACCACAACCCGCTGATGGGCTACGTCGACGCCATACAGGTATTTCTCATCGGGCGAGAGCGCCATGTCGTTGATGTAACTGCTCTGAAAGGAGCCGGTGTTGGCAGAAATGGTGCCCAGCGACTGGAAGTCGTTGCGCGGGTCAAGAATTTCAATCGCGCCATCGTCACCGAGGCTCAGAAAGAAGCGGGAACCGTCCGCAGTAAAAACGCCCGCCGGAGCGATCTGCTTGCGGGCGTATGTCTTGCGCGGCACCTTGAAGTCCGGCGCATCGGAATAAACGGTGAAGCCGTCGTCGTGCAACAGGACCACGGTCTTCTGATCCGGGCTCAGGACGACCTGCCATACGTTCTCCAGACCGTAAAGGCGTTTGCCTTTCGGAGTCAGGAAGCGGCCATTGGGCAGTATGGTGGTTCCTCCGGGCACCACACGGGCGAGCTCTTTACCCGCAGGTGCCCGGAAATAGGGGGGAGCGGCGTGAACCTCTGGACCGATCAACGTGAGGCAGGTGAGAACGAACAGGTGGCGCAGCATGTCGGGTCACTCCTTTTGCGATCGGGGAAAGATGCTCTGGAAGCGAAACGAGAAACCGAAGACACAGTTCAGTTCGTCTCCATGCCTCCGATTTCCTCTGCAGCGTCTGGAGTGTCCGTACGATCAATCGCGAGAGAATTTCAGCCCTCTCCAGTCTGATCGAAGTTCTGGACGAGAATGGCCAGATCGAACACGTCCACCGTGCCGTCGTAGTTGAAGTCCGCAATCCCCTCGTTCCAGTTGGGGTCTCCGTCACTGGAGTCGAAGGCGGTGATCAGTTCGGCCAGATCCAGCACGTCGACGGCATCATCGCCGTTGGCGTCGCCTCCGAGCAGGGTGACCGGAGGCACGATCACCGTCCCGCTTCCCGACACCGTGACCGG
>JANWZQ010000176.1 GCA_025054835.1 Chthonomonadaceae bacterium | reverse complement strand
CGAGTGGTCTATGGTGCGGCTCTCGAAAAGCCGTGGGCGTAACAGCCCCGTGGGTTCGAATCCCACTCTCTCCGTGAGAGCGCGACGGAAGCACCGTCGCGCTTTTCTGTGTGTCCTTCTCATTTCTTATGCTTTGCTTCCCTGATAGTTCTCCCCGCTCCCGGATACACTGTCAGGCTCTGTGCGAGCTCGCGCACAGTGCGCGTAGCAGGACATTTTCCGCATCGTGAACAACGTACGTAATATATTCCCCGTCATGTCGTTGTCAATGAATAACGCACAAAAGCGCACACACGCGTTGTACAGGAGACATCGATGTCGGACGTTCTCTTCAAAAAAGTAGATTACACGGTTAACAAGTTGCTGGAAGATATCGACATTGGCAACATCGGGCTGCCGGATATTCAGCGTCCCTTCGTATGGCCCCGGTCCAAAGTGCGAGACCTTTTCGACTCCATGTACCGTGGGTTTCCCATTGGCTACCTGCTTTTCTGGGAGAACGGTCTTTCGGGCGGGTACCACACCATCGGTACTGAAACCAAACAGAAAATCCCTAATTTGCTTATCGTAGATGGGCAGCAACGCCTTACGGCCCTCTATGCGGTGATGCGTGGTAAGCCCATTGTGGATCACAACTTCAATGAGGTGCCCATCCATCTGGCTTTCAACCCCCTGGAGGAGCGCTTTGAGGTAACCAACGCTGCCATCGAGCAGAACCCGGAGTGGTTATCCGACATCAGCGCTCTCTGGGCATCAAGCACGGTCCAGTACAATCTGATCCAGCAGTTTATCAACCGGTTGGGGGGGAAGCGTCCGCTCTCAGAGGAAGAGCGTGCACGCATCTATCAGGCAATCACCCGTCTGGTGGACCTGAAGAACTACCCTCTGACCTCCCTGGAGATCTCGTCCACAGTCGACGAAGAACAGGTGTCAGAGATCTTTGTGCGCATCAACAGTCAGGGCGCCCTGTTGAAACAGGCCGACTTTATCCTCACACTGATGTCGGTGTTCTGGGAAGAGGGACGCAAGGAGCTGGAAGATTTCTGCCGTGCGGCCCGGAACCCTGCGTCGGACTATCAGCCTTCCCCCTACAATCCCTATCTTCAGCCCGAGCCCGGGCAACTGTTGCGTACCAGCGTGGCGCTGGGATTTCGCCGCACGTCCCTGGAGTACGTCTATTTGCTTTTGCGCGGGAAAGACCTGCAGACACGCGAGTTCTCGGAGCAAAAGCGAGATGAGCAATTCGATATCCTGCGGCGTGCACAGAGCGAGGTACTCGATCTGACCAACTGGCACGATTTCTTCAAAGTGCTCCAGCGTGCCGGGTATGTGCACCCCGGTCTGATCACCTCAGAAAGAACGGTCCTCTTTACCTACGCATTGTGGTTGATCGGTAGAAGAGACTTTCACGTCAACGACTATATGCTCCGCGAGGTCATGGCGCAGTGGCTGTTCATGGCGCTGCTCACGGCACGCTACACCGCCTCAGAAGGGCGTCTGGAGCAGGATCTGGATCTATTGCGTCATGTTGCTACGCCCGAGGAATTCCTTCGCGTCTGGAAACAACAGATGGAAGCAGTGCTAACACCGGATTACTGGGGAGCGACCCTGCCCAATGATCTTGTCACTGCTGGCGCACGCACCACGGGCCAGTCGGCTTTCTATGCCTCCCTCTGTATTCTCGATGCGCCTGTTCTCTACTCCAAACTGCGGGTGCGAGATCTGCTTAACCCATCGGTACACACCAGGAAAGCTGCACTGGAGCGACATCATCTGTTCCCCCGGCGATATCTGCAGAAGATT
>JANWZQ010000034.1 GCA_025054835.1 Chthonomonadaceae bacterium | reverse complement strand
TGTGCCGTAAACCACGGCCACCTGCGGATAGCGCTCAAATACCTCAACCAGCCCGCGAGGCCAGTCTGCGTCTACCGTACAATCGTCGTCCGTGATGGCAAGCACCTCACCCTGCGCTGCTTCCAACCCGATGTTCAGGGCAATCCCCTTGCCGCGCGTGGCCGTGCGAATGTAACGCAAACGCGTGTCGGTCAGGAAAGACCGCAAGGCTTTTTCTGTACGATCATCCGCACTCTGATCGATCACGAGCAATTCACAGAACGGGCCGGTAGAGCGCAGGATCGACTGTATGGTCTCTACCGCAGAAGCACCGCGCCCGCTCGTGCAGATCAACACCGACACCGTCAGAGGATTTTCGCTGGCAGGTGCCGGTACGGCACCTTCGCCCTGCAGAGGCACTGCACTGGCAGTTGCAGGGTCCATGGTGTAAGAGGTACCTCCTTCTCCTGGCACGCCACGACATGGCTCATTCATACGGGCGCACAGATGAGATTATGGGCGGTTTCGGCGCACACAGTAGGGAGCAGGAACCCTGCGGGGTTCACTCCCCCAGTGCCCTGCGGACTGCGCTCGAGAGAGTGGCGAAATCGTAGGGCTTATGAACAAATCCTGCCAGCCCCCTGCCTGCCAGCCGGCTGGTAGCGGTCTGCTCGTTGTATCCACTCATCAGAATGACCGGCACTTCCTCATGCAAACGGCGCATCTCTCGATACGTCTGCTCCCCGTCCATCTGCGGCATGGTCATGTCCAGCAGCACGCAGCGGAGCTGCCCGGCGTGCTGACGGAAGACCTCCAGCCCTTCCCGGCCGTTGTCCGCAGTCAGCACAGTAAAACCCATCTTCTCCAGCATGCGGCGGGCCATCTCCAGCACCAGAGGCTCGTCGTCCACAATCAGCACCGTGCCGCTGCCACGCCACTCAAGACCGGGCACGCCCTCCGTTGCAGAAGTAGTGCCGGCTGCCTGTGCAACAGGAAGCAGTACCTTGAATGCAGTGCCTTTACCCGACTCGCTGTAGCACTTGATCGCACCGCGATGGCCCCGCACGATCCCCAGCACTGCTGCCAGCCCCAGCCCGCGCCCGGTCAGCTTCGTGGTGAAAAAGGGCTCGAATATTCGGGCCTGCACGTCCGGAGGCATCCCGCAACCGTTGTCCGTGACCTCCAGATAAACGTACCGCCCTTCCGGTAGCTGATCGTCCAGATAGGTGCCCGTCAGGTAGGAACGATCACAGTCGATCACCCCGGTCGTGATCGTGATCAGACCGTCCTGGTCGCCAACAGCCTCGGAGGCATTGATCACCAGATTCATAACAACCTGACGGATCTGCGCCGCATCCGCCTCAATCAACGGCAAATCCGGATGCAAATAATACTTGAGCACACACCGCTTGGAAATGGAGACCTGCAGCAACTGCGCCATCTGCGCGGTTAGCTCGGACAGATTGACCGGCTCGATAACAAACCGCCCTTTGCCGGAATATGCCAGCATCTGGCCGGTCAGCTCTGCTGCGCGCCGCGCCCCATCCACCATCTTTTCCACCAGAGATCGAGCCGGAGAAGAGGCTGGCAACTCCAGAAGAGCCAGATCCGCGTACCCCAGAATACCGGTCAGCAGGTTGTTGAAGTCGTGCGCGATGCCCCCGGCCAGAACTCCGAGGCTCTCCAGCTTCTGCGCATGGAGCATCTGCGCCTCAAATTTGCGCTTCTCGGCCTCCGCGCGCTTCTGTTCGGTCACGTCGCGGGCAATGACCAGGGCGCGGTCCGTGTGCATGGCGGTCACACGCGCCTCAAAGTGACGCTCTGAATCCCGCGTGAGCGTGTACTCCAGTGTAACGATCTCATGGTTGTCCATCGCCCGGACCACAGCCTCCCGGAAACGCCCGGCCAGATCCTCCGGAAAAAGGGCACCCAGACTGCAACCCGCCGATAGTGGTGCAGGCAGCGTGTGCGGATGTCCGTTACCCGCGCGATAATCGTGCACGGTGCCGTCCCGGTCCACCACAAACAGTAGATCCGGTAGCACCTCGATCAACGCGCGGTTGCGCTCCTCGCTCCGGCGCAGGGCCAGTTCCGCCTCTTTGCGCGCCGTGATGTCCACCATGATCCCGCGCAACTTGACCGCCCGGCCGTTCTCCGCAACCACTGTGACCATATCGTGCAACCACACCGCGCGACCGTCCGCCGCAATCATCCGGTAGTCGAAATGATGGTCCTGCAACGCGCGCGTGCGCGCAATGCAAAACCCGATGGCCGCCTCGCGATCCTCTGGATGGATATGATTGGCCCAGAAATCTGGCTCCTCCAGCCACTGGCGGATCGGGTAACCCAGCAGCCGCTCCGCCTGCGCGCTGACGAACAGGAACCGGAAGGTGTTCGCGTCCGCTTCCCAGACAATCCCGTCGATACTGGCGATCAGCTCCTCATAGGCCCGCCGGGCCCGCCGGGCCTCCTCTTCGGCCTGCTTCAGCGCCGTGATGTTGATATGCGCGATGGCCATGCGTGCGGGGCTGTACTGATCTGGAAAACGCGTCGCCCGTGCCAGAAACCAGCGCTGCTCCGTCGGCGAATGGCAGGGGTACTCCAGCTCAAAACTCTCCTGCTGTCCGCTCAGGATCGCCCGGATGCCCGCAGCTACCACAGGAGCCTCCTCGGAGCAGGAACCGGTGGCTGTATCGCAGATCTCCAGGTAGTTGCCCTCGCTCAGCAGCAACGGGTTCAACGCAGCGTTCTCCTGCGCGAACTGCCGCCATGCCCGGTTGACAGCAAGGATATTGGCCTGCTCGTCCAGCACGCAGATATGCGCCGAGAGCGTGTCCAGCGTGGCCTGCAGAAACTGCCGCGCGTTGCGTAGCTCGCTCTCGGTGCGTTTATGCTCCGTGATGTCCTGCAGATGCGCCTGAACGGCCACTGTTCTGCCTGGCTCCGGACCTACCGGCGTCAGGTGCACCTCCACCCACCGGCGCGTTCCCCGCAGGCCCTCGATCTCCATCTCCAGATGCCCCGGTGTGCCGTGGAACCCCTGCCGTATGCGCTCCTGAAACGCATCACGATACGAATCTATCGCCCATGAGAGCAGTGAACGACCCACAACCTCCTCGCGACTCTGTGCCTCCAGCAAGTCCAGCCCGTACGGATTGACCCCCAGCACCTCGCCCTCCGGAGAGAGCAACAGAATGCCTGCGGGCAACCCCGCCAGCAAGGTCCGAAAGTACGCCTCGCGTTCCGACCATTCGGAAATGACAGCAGCCCTCTCCATGGCTCCCCTCCTGACAGGGGCACATCATCCCGCGGGAACAGAACCGCAGGATGACAGTACAGTGGAAGAACAACGGCTATGCGCGTTCTAGAAGATAGTCGATCTCTGCGCGACGGGGCGCAGAAGGTTGCGCTCCCATGCGCGTCACGCTCAGAGCGGCAGCCGCGCTGGCGAAACGGGCTGCATCCAGAAGAGAGCGCCCCTCAACCAGAGCAGTGGCCAGAGCGCCGCAGAAGATATCTCCGGCGGCCGTGGTGTCCACAGCCTCCACTGGAAAAGAGGGCAGATGCATGCGCAGATCCGGGGCAGCAAGGTACGCCCCCGCCGCGCCCAGCGTGATGATCACCGCCCGGACCCCGCGCTCCAGAAGCAGTCCAGCAGCCTCCGCCGCACGCTCCGGACTGTCCACCGCAAATCCGCACAGGGCCTGCGCCTCCACTTCGTTCACCACCAGATAGGTGACCCGGGGCAGATAGGTGCAATCAAAAGGACGCGCTGGCGCCAGATTGAACAGAACAGGACGGCCCAGCGCGTGCGCCAGGTCGATCGCCGCGTACAGCGTCTCGGGGAGAACTTCATACTGCAGCGCCACCAGAGCCGCCTCTTCTAGCAAAGGACGTACGGCCGCCACACGATCCGGCGTGAGACGATAGTTCGCGCCCGGGGCCACCGAAAGGTAATTCTCGCCCTGCCGGTCCACCATCACCAGCGCCGCCCCGGTAGCCACACCTTCCTCTATGAAAATATAATCGGTATGCACCCCGGCCTCATACAGGTTGTTCTGCAGGAG
Source organism: Chthonomonadaceae bacterium (assembly GCA_025054835.1). Classification (GTDB taxonomy): domain Bacteria; phylum Armatimonadota; class Chthonomonadetes; order Chthonomonadales; family Chthonomonadaceae; genus JANWZQ01. The sequence continues at coordinate 18,524 of JANWZQ010000034.1, read as the reverse complement.
TGGCCCGAATGCATCGTTCCCCACACAGTTGACAAACCACACATCCCCGCCGGCACGCGCCGCACCCACCGCCAGATTGGCTCCCTTGCCCCCGAACGTCTGCGCAAATGTGGCATCGGTAACTGTCTCTCCCCGCCGGGGCAACCGCTCCATCTTCATGATGAAGTCCACGTTGGAACTGCCAATCACCACAATCCTGCGGTGCATTCTACCCGCTCCTTTCAGGTCCAATCGCTCACGACCAGAGCATCACCTGACGCAGATGCACCAGCCCGCTGACCCACCCGCCCGCATCCGGCGTCCCGGGCCCCTCCAGCAACAGCATGTACTCACCCGGCTGGCGTAACTCCGAAAAATCGGCCACCCACCAGTGACTGCGCCAGCACTTCCCCTGATATGTCAGAGGCCGATGCAGCACCCGCGCGCCACGGTCCAGCAACACCAGCCAGAACATCGCATCCGCGCCCCCACGCATCCCGGTGCGCCCCCCGGTACAGCGCACACTTGGGCGCGCGCAGAGCATAACCCACCTGCGACACCAGCAATCCCGAAACAAGCGCAGGATCCACGCTCTCCATCGCTACCGCCTTTCTGCCCGCAGCAGATCGCAGCCGCCTGCCAGAACCACCCCGAACGGAAACTGCCATGCCGGATCCATCAGATCGGAACTGCGTCCGCAGCATCAAACCGGCACATCCTCCAGCAACGGCTTGCCCCGCGTCTCCGGCCCCATCGCCACCCCGAGAAAGCCAACGAAATAGACACAGGCCACCAGTCCCGCCGCCACCCGCAACCCCCGGGTCGGATCCGATGGCACACTGAAACTGGCAGCCAGATTCCCCAGCACAAACGGCGCCACCGCCGCCAGCAACCGCGCGCAATTGTAGCAGAACCCCACCCCCGTGGCCCGCAGGCGCGTCGGGTACAGCTCCGGAAAATACACCGCAAACGCAGAAAACGGCGCCAGCGCACAGAAACCCAGCACCACCGACAGCGCAAACGCCGTCGTCAGGTCCTGCACCCCCCAGAAAGCCGCCTGCACCGCGCCGAAGGCCAGCAAAAAAAACAACACCAGCGCCGGCCGACGCCCCGTGCGCTCACTCAACGCCGCATACGCGAACATCCCGAAAAAAGCCCCCACGTTCTGCAGCAGAAACGCCTGCCCCACCCACCGCGACAGCTGCGCAGAGGCCTCCCGCTTCGCCAGGCCACTCACCTCCGGCTGCATCACCCCGCGGATCAGATCCGGCAGAAAAAAGCCCACGCCCCACAGACCCCCCACGCCCGCCAGCGCAATCAGCGTGCCCGCTATCGTGTGCCGCCGCAGAACCGGATCACGAAACAGGCCCGAAATGTTCCCCACCTCCTTCCCGGCGCCCCCCTCTGCCACCGCGCGCCTCCACCGCTCCGGCTCACGCAACGACGCGCGGATCCAGATCACCAGCAGCGCCGGCAACGCGCCCACAAAATAAACCACCCGCCAGTCCGCGCCCGCCAGAATGTTGATCACCGCCGCCCCCATGTTCCCCACCGCCGACAACGCCTGCAACGTGCCCAGAGCCATCGGGCGCGAACGCTCCGGCCATACCTCCGCCACCAGCGCCGCACCCGCGGCGAACTCCCCGCCAACCCCCAGCGCCGTGATGAAACGACAGAGCGCATACTGCGGGATCGTCTGCACCAGACCGTTCAACCCGGTGAACAACGCATAAATACAGATCGTCAGAATCATCGTCCGCGTCCGACCCAGACGATCCCCCAGCATCCCGAAAATAAAACCCCCGCAGGCCCAGCCAACCAGAAACACCGCCGTCAGCATCCCGGCCGTCTGCCGAACCGCCTCATCCAGCCGCTCCGCAGGAACGCGTCCCTCCAGCAACTCCTTCACCGAAGGCTGACGCACCAGATTGAACAGGTTCTGATCCATCGCATCAAACAACCACCCCAGCGCAGCGATAATCAGAACCAGCCACGCATAGCGCGGTACCCCCTGATACCAGCGCAAAGAAGCCATGCAGAAACCACCCTCCTCCACTCAGAATCCCTCACAGACGCGCACGCGCCCCATCACACAGACGCACCCCCCGCAGCAACGCAGAACACTCACACGTTCCGCCACCCGGAAGCAACCCGCCACGGGTCCGGAAAATGCCCCCGGCCCCCACGAACCGCCATCCGCGCCCCTGCCGCAGGCGCCTCCGAGAGCAACGCCTCCGCCGCCAGCGCCACCAGAACCTCCTCCGGCACCGCAGAATCCGGGCGCCACCCGGCAAAATGCTCGCTCAAAAAACGCGTCGTAGTCGCCCCCCGCCGAAAATCCGGATGCCGGACAATCGCCAGCAGATACGGAACAATCGTCTGCACCCCCGCAACAGAAAACTGCTCCAGCGCCCGCTCCATACGCGCCAGCGCCTCCATCCGCGTACGCCCCTGCACAATCAACTTGGCCAGCATCGGATCGTAGTACGGAGATACCTCATCCCCCCGCTCCACACCCGAATCCACACGCACCCCCGGACCCTCCGGCAGGCGCCACTCCTGCAACACACCCACCGAGGGCAGAAATCCCTGCGCCGCGTCCTCCGCATAAATCCGCACCTCCATCACATGCCCCTGCGGCTGGATCTCCGCCTGAACGGCCGGCAGCGGCCGACCACACGCCACCTCAAGCTGCCACCGCACCAGATCCACACCGGTCAGCATCTCGGTCACCGGATGCTCCACCTGCAACCGCGTGTTCACCTCCAGAAAATAAAACGAAACGTCGCCCCCCGGCCCCACCTCCACCAGAAACTCCACCGTGCCCGCATTCACATAACCCGCCGCCCGCCCCGCCGTCACGGCCGCCTCCGCCATCCGGGCCCGCAATTCCGGAGTCAGAACCGGCGACGGACTCTCCTCCAGAAGCTTCTGATGCCGCCGCTGGATCGAACACTCCCGCTCGAACAGATGCACCACGTTCCCCTGCGCATCACCGAAAATCTGAAACTCCACATGACGCGGCGCAGCCACATACCGCTCCAGAAACACCCGCCCATCACCGAACGCCGCTACCGCCTCCCGACGCGCCTCCTCCAGCGCCCCGGGAAACTCCCGCGCATCCCGCGCCACACGCATCCCGCGCCCCCCGCCTCCCGCCGCCGCCTTGATCAGCACCGGATAACCCACCCGCGCCGCCTCCGCGCACAGCGTCTCCCCGTCCTGCGCCTCCCCCGCATAACCCGGAACCACCGGCACCCCCGCCGAAGCCATCAAACGCTTCGCCGCAATCTTATCCCCCAGCGTGCGAATCACCGACGCCGGAGGACCCACAAAAACAAAACCAGCGTCCACACACGCCTGTGCAAACGCCGCATTCTCCGAAAGAAAACCATACCCCGGATGAATCGCATCCGCACCCAGACGCTGCCCCGCCTCCAGAATCCCCTCCACGTTCAGATAACTCGCACGCGCCGGCGCCCCACCAATGCACACCGCCGCATCCGCCAGCGACACATGCAACGCACGGGCATCCGCCTCCGAATACACCGCAACCGGAGAAATCCCCATCTCCCGGCAGGCACGGATAATCCGAACCGCAATCTCACCCCGATTGGCAATCAACAGACGCTTCATAGCCACACTGTTACAGCTCCACGCGCAGAATTCCTGCGCAGTGCCCACCCGCAACGGCACTGCAGAAGGGGCAATCCCGTATCAGAAAGAACCATAATAAAGGGAAAAGAACAACCGTACAGCCACAGAACATAACAGGGCGCAACCCGCGCCCCGGCACACCGAAAGAACAACGCACTGGCAACCATCAGGGAGCAGAGAAAACAAAATGACCCGGAGTGAACGCGCAGAACTGGAAAAGTGGATCGACATTATCACCGAAAAAGCCGCCAGCTTCGGCCTCGACTTCTACCCCACCCACTTCGAAGTCGTGCCAGACCACGTCATCTACGAACTCGGCAGCTACGGCCTCCCCGCACGCTTCTCCCACTGGACCTTCGGGCGCGACTACCACCGCCAGAAAACCATGTACGAATACGGAATGTCCCGCATCTACGAAATCGTCTTCAACACCGATCCCTGCCAGGCATTCCTCCTGGAAACCAACTCCATGCTCGCCCACAAATTCGTGATCGCACACGTCCTCGGACACAACGACTTCTTCAAAAACAACATCTACTTCGAACACACCGACCGCAACATGATCGAAAAGGTCCGCCTCCACGGCAACCGCATCCGCAAATACGAGGAAGAATACGGGCCGCTCGCCGTCGAACAATTCCTCGATGCCGTCCTCTCCATCGAAGAACACTTCGACGCCAGCCTCACCGCGCAATTCCGGCGCAAATCCCCCGAAGAATACGAAGCCGAACGCCGCAAACCCCAGCGCCCCACCACCGAATTCGACGACCTCTGGAACCTGACCGGCGAAACCGAAGAAACCCCGCAGGCCCGCCCTCGACGCATCCCCCCCGAACCCGAAAAAGACCTGCTCGGCTTCCTGCGCGACCACGCCCCCGAACTCGAAAAATGGCAGCGTGACATCCTCGGCATGATCCGCGACGAAATGCTCTACTTCATCCCGCAGATGCGCACCAAAATCCTCAACGAAGGATGGGCTAGCTTCTGGCACGAACGCATCCTCACCGACCTGGACCTCACACCCGAAGAACACCTGGAATTCCGACGCATGCACGCCGCCGTCCTCTCACCAGGATCCCGCATGTCCCTCAACCCCTACTACGTCGGATACAACATCCTCCGCGATATCGAACGACGCTGGAACGGCGAAGAAGACGAAGACTACCCGGAAGAAGACTGGCAGGGACAGAAAATCCACCGCCCGCAGGGCGAAGGACTCCAGAAAATCTTCGAAGTGCGCCGCGACGAGTCCGACGTCTCCTTCCTCCGCAAATACCTCACACAGGGACTCGTCAAACGCCTCGACATGTACACCTACAAACTCGAAGAAGTCAACGGAGAACCCGTGTGGGTCGTGCAGGAAACCGACTGGCGCAAAGTGCGCGACACCCTCCTCGACTCCATGACCAACTTCGGCATCCCCGTCATCATGGTCGAAGACGCCGACTTCCGCCGACGCGGAGAACTCCTCCTCGTCCACTCCTACGACGGCAAACCCCTCGACCGCAACGACACCGCGCGCACCATGAAATACCTGTTCGCCATCTGGAAACGGCCCGTACACCTGCAAACCGTTGTCGACGACGAACCCACCCTCTTCACCTACGACGGCGAAGAATTCTCCACAGAACCCCTCTGAACCGTCGCACACGGCCATGAAGAGCCACCCGATACCCGCCTCGCGCGGTATGCCCGATACAGAATCAGGCCAAACGGCACCCACCAGATCAAATCGTTGCCCGGCAACAACACACCGAAACGCCAGGGCAACTCCCCACGCCACGCCGCCACCACAAAACCAATCGGCCCGAACACTTTCCCCAGAAAACCCACCAGCACGATCGGCCAGTGCCGCAGAGGATCGGTCGCCGCGCAGGCATACCCCACGCCGTACACCCCCACAATCATCCCCACACACTGCCAGATCGACGGGTAATTCGGCGGCGTCATATCCAGCCAGCGAAAAAACGCCAGCGGAAACAACACCACCGCCCCGCCCCACACCACGTTATACACCGCGGCCGCCCACAACACCCACGACATCCACCGCGGCGCCTCCAGAACATGCTCGGTACGCATACCCGTACTACGCCCGAACAACATCCCGCATCACAGCAAAATCGCCATGGAACCCGACACCCTGAAACAGCTCCAGCAACAATGCGCCGCGCACATGCAGCTGGAAATATGCAACGGATGCACCGCATGCTCCCTCCGCTGCACCGCCGACGTTCCCGCCAGCCGCCACGAATGGCAGGCCATCTGCAACCACATCGCGCAGGCCCCCGAACACCAGAAACAAACCATCCGGGAAATACTGGCGCAGAACAAAACCATCTCCCTCGGCGACGACATCACCGTGCAGATGTGCCGCTTCTGGGACACACGCACCCACCACTGCGCCATCTACCCGGTCCGCCCCCTCGCCTGCCGCCTCCTCGGCCACGTCGAATGGATGCCCTGCCCCATCCAGAAGGTCCCGCGCACCATCCCCACCCCGCTCGCCCTCCGCCTCATCAACGCCTACGCCCGCCACGAACGCAAAACCTTCGCCGCATGGGAACAGGAAACCGGAACCCCCCTCCACACACTGCTGCAATGCACCCCCGGCCCGCACACCACACGGCAGGAATCGGGCAACGGGCCCGGTAAATAACCACCAGCCTGTGCCCCGTAAATTTTTTCAAAAATTTTTTGCCCGTGCTTTCCGCTTTTGCCCGACTTCCGATAGAGAGATCCGTGTTCCGGTAAAAACCGCCCCCGCAACGGCGCGCGCAGCATCGTGCGGCCCGCCCTTTCCTGTTCACAGGGCACCGGAACAGTTGCAAAAAAGAGCAGAGAAACATGCGCTCTGCCCGCAGCGCACACCCGCACCGGGATAGCGCCATCCCGGTCAGGAGACGAACACCCATGCAGTTAACACCGTTCCAGCAACAATCCCTCGCCACACTCCAGCAAGAAAAATCCACGCTCCTCATCGCACCCACCGGCTTCGGCAAAACCCGCGCCGCCATCGAACCCTGCGTCACCGCCACCGAAGGCGGCCTCCTCGGTACCCGTATCGTCTACACCCTGCCCGTCCGTGCCCTCGCCGGCGGCGTCCACAAAGAGCTCAACAACAGACTCCAGATCCACAACCGCAACATGGGCCCCATCACCGTCCACCACGGCCAGCAAACCGACAGCGAACTCTTCCGCGAACGCGCCATCATCACCACCATCGACCAGTACCTCACCGCCTTCGCCGGAGCACCCCTCTCCTTCTCCGCACGCAGCGGACACGCCGCCGCCGGCGCCCTGCTCACCAGCTACAGCGTCTTCGACGAAGTCCACCTCCTCGACGCACGCGCCGGACTCCCCCTCCTCTTCGCCACCCTCTGCCTGCGACAGGACTGGGGACTCCTCTCCTGCGTCATGACCGCCACCCTGCCGCGCAACCTCATCGCCCACTTCCAGCGCTACCTCGACCTCACCGTCATCCGCGCCGAAGAAGTCGACCCCCAGGGCGTCGCCGCCCGGGACCGGCAACGCCAGGTCACCGTCCACTACACCGAAGACACCCCGCCGGACGCAACCACGCGCGCCCGCCACCTGCTCCAGGCCTGGCAACAACACCGCCGCGTGATCGCCTTCTGCAACACCGTCTCCCGCGCCATCGAACTCTACAACGCCCTGCGCAACACCCCGGAAGTCGATCCCGCACAGCTCCTGCTGGCCCACTCCCGCTTCACCCCCACCGATCGCAAGGCCAAAGACGCCCTCCTCACCGCCCGCTTCGGAGAACACGGAGAAGGAGGCATCCTCATCACCACACAGGTCGCCGAAGCCGGACTCGACATCAGCGCACCCATCGTCTTCACCGAACTCGCCCCCGCCGACGCCCTCATCCAGCGCGCCGGCCGGTGCGCCCGCTTCTTCCGACAGGCCACCCCGGAACACCCCCTCCGGGGCCAGCTGATCGTCTGGCCCGTCGTCGACCCCGACGCAAAACGCGTCAGCGACGACATGCGCCGGGAACGCAGCCTCCCCTACGATGTCGACATAGTAGAGCGCACCCGCAAATTCCTCCAGAAACTCCACGGCCAGCAACTCAACTGGGAGCGCGAACAGCAATTCATCGACGACTGCCTCGCCCCCTTCTACGCCGAATTCGTCAGCGGACAGAACCCCGGCAAAGAAGCGCGCAAAACCCTGCGCGACCCCGAAAAAGATGCCGCAGAACCCGAAGAAAACACCGAAAAGAACAAACGCAATGAACCCGCCCCCCTCACCCCCGTCACCGCCCTCGGCGTGCTGGAACGCGCCTTCCACGCCGCAGACGCGCGCTACGTCGAAGACCTGATCCGCGACTCCCTCTCGGTCGACGTCGCCATCGTCCAGGACTTCCAGACCTTCGAAAAAGCCTGCAACGAACAGGACGGCCACAACCGACAGTACCCGGAAACCATCTCCATGCGCCTCTCCACCTTCCGCAACCTCTTCCTCTCCCCGGATAAACCGAAACAGGTCCGGGAACTGCGGATCGAACGCTCCGCCCGGCGCAACAGCCGCCCCGCAAAACCCGCAGTGCAACTGATCCCCGTGCGCACCCTGCGCCCCGGCGCCACCTACCTGGTCCTCGCCAGCGAAGCCGGCTACTCAACAGAGCAGGGCCTCACCGGCGCAGGCAACGGAGATCCCACCCCCCTGCGCACACCCCCGGAACAGGAAAAAGGGTTGTGCGAGCAGGACGGGCCACGCCAGACCTTCCAGCAACACGCCATGGGTGCCTTTCAAGAAGCCCGGCGCATCGCCGCGCTCTACCGCCCCTTCCTCACCGCATGGGCCCGCAACCTGCCCCGCCCCGCCGACCTCCCACTGGAAGAACTCGTCGACACCCTGCAGCAAGCCCTCTGCATGGCCGCTCTCATGCACGACATCGGCAAACTCAACGACAGCTGGCAACAGGCCGTCGGCCGCCACGACCCTGCCGAACCCCCCATCGCCCGTACCACCCGGCAGGAACGGGAGGCCCTCAGGCAACAGGGCAAACCCCGGCCACCGCACCATGCCCACCACGCCTACCCCTTCCTGCGCTTCCTCCTGCGCCACTGCATCGGCGACTACCGCATGCTCGACCACCTCGCCCTCGCCGCCGCGCGCCATCACACCATCACCCTCGACGGCGATGTCCCCGCCGGCGAATTCCAGTGGACCCCGGGAGGGCAGGACGTCGTGCAGCAGGTCATCGCCGAAGCGTTCGACCGCCGGATCGACCCGCACATCATCGCCGCCGCCTGCCAGCAGCTCACGCAGGAGACCCTCGCCGATGAGGCCCCCGGCCCCGCCGCCTACAGCTACTTCCTCTACTGCCTCGCCAATCGCCTGGTCATCCACGCCGACCGGTGCGACGCCGGCGGCAGGCCACTGGAGTTAACCTCACAGGAGAGCCCCCATGCAACGCATTGACCTCAACACCGAATACTTCCTGGTAACACGCACCGGCCTCGCCTTCTACGACGCCGCGCGCGTCATCGGAGTGGCCCAGCTCTTCTTCGGCACCGCAGAAGCAGAAGTAGAAGACCGTGGCTACGCCTGGGCCATCCGGGGACTGGCACGCGACCGCCACCGTGCAGAAAATCGCCTCTGGATCGGCCAGCGCCTGCGCCGCTTCGAAAAAAAGCCCAACAACTACGAACGACTTCAGAAAGTGGACCTCAACAACGTCTGGGAAAAATGGCGCACCTACTTCCGCGACCCGTTCGCCGGAACAGAGATAGATACAGATGGCGCCACCGGTCTGATGGACGCCGCCTGCCTGCAGGGCACCCGGGGCCTGGACCCGAGCCAGTACGCGCATTTCGCCGCACAGAAAGGCTCCACACTGGACCAACCAGAACCCGAGTTGCTGGCCGCGTTACTCGGACTGAGCCACGCCGCGCGCGTCAACAACGAATTGTTCCTGCTCCCTGTGTTCGGCGACGACCTGAACTCACCCCCCGGCGTCCGCTATCCCATGCCCACCGCCCGCTACTGGAACTACGAGCGCCGCTTCCAGCACGAAGGAGGAGAACAGATCGCGGCCGTCTGGGCCATGCTCTCCATGCTCGAATGCCTCTACGACGTGCGCCTCCCCGTGGCCGACTTCGCCTACAACCGCGTGGGACGGCCCATCTTCCACAGCGGCACCATGGGCGCCGAACGGCTCTGCCGTCTCTGGCGTCGGGGCGCCCGAGACGTCCTGATCGAGGTCAGCCGCTTCCTGCAGAACACCAGTGGCGAAAAGGCAGGCCACGGCGCGGACCTCGCCCGCGCCCTCGCCGCGTTCGCGCTCAACCCCGATGCCGTATCGCTGGAGCGTGTGGTGCGCATGAAAGCCCGCACCATGGCCGATGAGGAACAGAACGATGCTAAAAAGGCCTACTACGCCCGGATGGCCAGAATGCTCTGGCAACGACCCGAGATCCTGGAGGAGATCCAGAACATGATCAACACGCAGATCCCTGCAATCCCTGAAAGTCTCTGTAACGCCGTGCGAGACGCGCTCAACCCGAAAAAAGGTGAAAAAGGATGGATCGGCGGCTACATGAAGCTGGAGAACGCTACCACCATCCACCGCTTCGTGGAAGAGGCCCAGCGCCTCATCTCCCGCGCCCGCATGGACCGCGACCTCTACTACGGACCGGAAATCGACGGAACCACCCTGACCGCCCTGATCAACGACCTGGCACCCAGCCCGCAACGCTACCGTGCCTTCCGCGCCGCCTTCCTGCTGCGCGTCCTGCAGGTCCGCACCGGCAGTAAGGCCACCGAGCCTGACGCACCCGATGCGGCCGCACCCGGAGAGTCCGACAGCAACAACACCGGTGACGAAACCAACGGAGGACAGGAATGAACGCACAGAGCCTATCGCTCTCTTTTCGCATCCCTCTCGCCTTCCACTGCCTGAACAACGAGGGAGCCAGCGGCAACGTCATGGAGCCACGCCGCATCACCATTCTGGAGCACGAGTACGATGGCATCAGCGGCGAGATGGTGCGCCGGCATGTGCTGGAGAACTTCATCCGTCTGTGCGAGGAGCGGGATATCCCCCTCGCCGACGAGTGCCGGGGACTGGCTCCCGAACGCAGCAAGAACCTGCTCAAGAGCTGGATGCAAAGAGAAGCGAACATCAACGATCTCAGGCCCGAGCACTACCACAATGCCACCGCACATCTGCTGGAGCGGTGTGCGCTGTCGGACCTCGGAGGCTACCTGATCCCGTTCGAGTCAACGGATAAGGTCAAAGGCACTCTCAAGCGGGACTCCTGCATCGAGTTCGGCTGGCTCATCACCGAGGACCCGGCCATTGTGGAGTTCACCCAGCAGGTCGCCTATCGCGCCGACCCGGCTCAGAACAACCCGTTCACGCAGAACATGCGGGTGGGCATCTACAGCGGGGTGTTCCGCTTTGATCTGGACCGCGTGGGCCGCAGCGACTGGGCCTGGCTGACGAACACCGAGAGCCGCGTGCTGGACGAGGCGGAGCGGCAGAAGCGCGTGGAGGCCCTGCTGGACGCGCTGGAGCAGTGGCTGCTCTCGCCCGGAGGGGCGCGACAGGCCGGGTGGCTCCAGCATCAGTCCGACCTGCGGGAAGGGGTGTTCTGCCTGTCAAAGTCCGGGCCGGCTCCCTTCATTTCGCCACTCGCCGTGCGTCTCACGCGCATGCCGGAGGGGGCTGAGGAGGCGGAGACGCCCGTCGCGTACAACCCGGACTTCCGGGAGAAGCTCCGGGGGCTGGTGGCGAAACGCCCGGACAACCTCATGTGCTTTGAGTTCACCGATGTGGTGCAGCTGGCCGAGGCCTTCGATCGGGTGCGCCAGTACCTGCGCAACGGTGCCGGCGGCATGTAGCCCGCCCGAGGAGAGTGAACCATGGCACGCAAACAGACGGCACAGAGCACGGAGATGCCCCGGGTCTCCATCTGCGGTGAGCGGATCTGGCTCTGCGCGCGCTACCATGCGCACGTGTTCCACTATCGCATGCCAGAAACGGTGGCGGTGGCCTCGGTCTCTCCGTTTGTGCCCTCCCCGCTGACGGTGAAGCTGGCTCTGGTGGCTGCGCTGGCGCGTTACGGCGACATCGAGGGAGCACAGCAGCTCACCGACTATCTGCCCTACCTGAACGCGCCGCACCTGCGCATCGTTCCCCCGGAGGGGGCCGTGGCTTTCAAGGCGTTCATCCGCTATGTGCGCCCGCCGGACGTGCGCTCGGAGGAGGCTTTGAGCCAGCGCGATGGCAACACCGGGGGGTTCTACGCGGTGAGCCCGCACATCCGGGAGTACGCGCTCTGGCAGGGGGAGTTGCGCGTGGCCGTGCACGCGCCGGTGGAGGCCGTGGAATTGATGGAGCGGGCGCTGTGGCGCGTCACGTACCTGGGGGCCAAGGACTCGCAGGTCACCTGCTGGGAGGTGACGCAGAGTGTGGATCTGCCAGCGGATCTGGAGGATCTGGCCCTCACGGCGGTGCGCACCGCGCAGGACATTCCGGCCGTACGGGGGCCGATCTTCCGGCTGGTGGATCTGGCCGGGGAGCGCGCCCCGACGCTGGAACGCCTGATCCCTTTCCAGCGGCGCACCGGCAGAGGCAACAACGATTACGTGCTGGGATTTTATACGCTGCCCGGTGAGTTGCACGCCTCCGGGCGCGCCCGTATCTACTATCGAAAGGATCGCGCGGATGCCGTACGCACTGGTGATCGCACTGCAGAGAACCAATGATGCGCCCCTGCCGGAGGCGGTGGGCGAGTATGTGCATGCGGCGCTCTTCCATCTGATTGCGCGGGGTAGCCCGGAGCTGGCCGAGCGTCTGCACGCCGTTCCAGAGCGCAAGCCCTTCACGCTCGGGCCGATCCAGGAGCGGCGGCAGGCCCGCGCCGGGGATACGACCGCTCTGCGCCTCACGTTTCTGGATGATGCGCTCTTTCCGGCGTTCATGGATACGCTGCTGGCCAGCATATTGCAGAACCAGCTGCGCGTTGGCGCGGTCCTGTTTGATGTGACGGGGTTGTTCACCACACCGGAGACGCATCCGCTGGCCGGGAGCGGGCGCTACGCCGATCTGATGGCCGCTACCCGGGATGCGGAACGCGTGATGGTGCGTTTCCGCACGCCCACGGTCTTCCGCTCGCAGGGGAAGGCGGTGCTGTGGCCGGAGCCGCGGCTGGTGTGGCAGTCGTGGATCCGCACGTGGAACGCGTTCTGCGGTGCCTCGGCGCCGTCGGTGGATGAGCCGGCGTTGCTCGAGGTGGTGCAGCAGTGCGTCTCGGTGGAGCGTTATCATTTGCGGACCCGGCGCGTGGTGCTGCAGGAGGGCGCGTGCAGCGGTTTTCTGGGTACCTGCTCCTACAATCTGCGTGCTGCGCCCTACCTGGAGCGTATGCAGCTGATCACGCTGGCCGATTTTTCCTTCTACGCTGGCACCGGCCGGAAGACCGGGATGGGCATGGGGCAGACCCAGCGCATCTTTCCGAAGGCGAGCCCGCGCCCGGCACTCTCTGCCGGCTCTACCCCGTTCCTGCCTCAGGAGGAGTGAGTTTTCCCATTCTTTGTAAGAGCATGGCAACGGGTGGCCGGATGCGTGGCCAGCCCGGGACTGTGTGGCGCCGCGAGAGTGCCGGGGGCGGTGCGGCGCTCCGGCGCGTCTCTGATGGAGGAGGGTTCTGATGCGCATGATCCTTGTGACTGTGGGCACTTCTTTGCTGACCAATCAGGGGTGGCGGCCGGGGGATGCGTTGCCCGGGGAGCCGGAATTGCTGCACGCGCTCCGGGATGCGGATCCGCGCAGGGCGAGTGCGGAGGTGCATACGTTGCATTTGATGGGGTTGCAATCGCAGGACCTGATGCGCTGGCTGCACTCCGATACGGAGGAGGGGCGCCGGTGCGCCAGCGTTCTGTGTCAGTTCTATGAGAGGGCCGGGTACCGCGGGTGTCTGGAGGTGATTGCCGGGATGAATTATCAGGCGACGCGCTTTGCGGAGCAGGGGCTCAAGAGCCTGCTGGATGTCACTTTTCGTTTGATCCGGGAGGCGCGGGCGCAGGGGCGGGAGCCGGTGATCTGCGCGACCGGGGGATTCAAGGCGGAGACCGCTTTCATGAACCTGGTCGGTCTGCTCATGCAGATCGAGGTCTATTACCTGCATGAGCGGTTCCAGGGTCCGGTGCGTTTGCCCCGTTTGCCGGTGGAGTGGGACACGCAGCTGGTGGCGCAGCATGCGGCGTTTTTCGCGTGGATCGATGGGGAGTTACGCACGCGGGCGGAGGCGGAGAGCTGGTTGCGGGCCTGCCCGGCTCTGCGGGATCTGGTGTATGAGGAGGAGGGGTATGTGCTGTTGAGCGCGGCGGGGGAGTTGCTGTACCGGGCATATCAGGAGCGCCACGGGGTGCCGGCACCGGCAGCATGGCCCCCCAATAGTTTACGAAACCCGGCGGACAAGAATCGAGTCTCTAGCGAAGAGCACCATCGTCCGCCGGGCTGGCGGGAGTTTGTGGACTTTCTGATCCGGCAGGCGTGGGTGGAGGAGGTGCGGTATGATGGCACGGGCCCGAGAGGGCCGGGGCAGACCCGCATTTATCGGGAGGGCCCGGAGGTGCCTGTGATCGGCGTGGTGTACTGCCGCGATGACAGAGCGCTTCCCCTGTGTGTGACGACCACGGCGCGTGATGCGGCAGAGCGCGCGGTGGTGCTGGAGTGGTTGCGCAGGGAGTTGCGCCGATGGTGATTGGGAGGAACCGGAGAAACGCACGATGGGAGAGGATTACCTGCCTGTCAGTCAGCTGAACACGTTTGTGTTTTGCCCCCGGCGGTTTTACTACCAGCATGTGCTGGGGGAGTGGTCCGACAATGCGCATACGTTGAAGGGGAGTTACTATCATGAGCGCGCGCATGCACCGGGTCAGGAGACGCGTTCGGATCAGACGGTGTTGCGTTCGGTGATGGTGTTTTCGGATCGTTTGCGCCTTACCGGGAAGCTGGATGTGCTGGAGGTGCGGGATGGCCGTTTCTACCCTGTGGAGTACAAGAGTGGCGCGGTACGGGAGGACGGGGGTGTGTGGCTCAATGATGCGGTGCAGCTCTGCGCGCTGGCGCTCTGTCTGGAGGAGCGAACGGGTCAGGCGATTGAGCGGGGCGCGGTGTTCACGTTCAAGGATCGGCGGCGCACCGAGGTGGTGTTTGATCCGGTGCTGCGGGCGTTGACCGAGGGGGTTGTGGAGGCGGCGCGCGCGCTGACGGTGGCACTGCAGGCGCCTCCGCCGGATTACACGCGGCGTTGTGAGGGGTGCAGTTTGCGGATGCACTGTCTGCCGCAGGAGGTGGCGCAGTTGCGCCGGCTTCCGGAGGTGGCCGGGGGGCTTCCGGCTCTGGTTCATGTGGCGTTGTGTGTGTGAGTGTTGTGGATGGGGTGTGCCCTGTGTGGGTTTGAGGGAGTGAGCTGCGATGGGTGTTCTGTATGTGCAGGAGCAGGGAGCGTATTTGAGGAAGCGCGATGAGCGGATTGTGGTGGAGCTGGATCGGGAGGTGGTGCGGGATATTCCGTTGATTCAGCTGGAGCAGATTGTGTGTCTGGGGAATGTGCAGGTGTCTTCGCAGACGCTGGCGTTGTTGCTGGAGCAGGGGGTGGATCTGTGTTTTCTGACGCAGCACGGTCGGTTTCGCGGGCGGGTGGTGGGTGAGTTCTCGCGGAATGCGCGGATCCGGCAGGCGCAGTGGGAGGTGGCGCAGGATCCGGAGCGGGAGCTGGGTCTGGCGGCGCGCTTTGTGGTGGGGAAGCTGCGTAATCAGCGTGCGGTGTTGCAGCGGCATCTGCGTCAGTACGGTTCGGAGGATCATCCGGGTCTGGCTGCGGCGGTGGATCTGCTGGCGGATGGGATCCGCGCGGTTCCGGGTGCGCGGACGCTGGATGCGTTGCGGGGGATTGAGGGGGAGGCGGCCTCGGTGTATTTCGGTGTGTTTGGCAGTTTGATCCGTCAGCCGGGGTTTGCGTTCACGCAGCGGTTGAAGCATCCGCCGCGGGATGCGGTGAATGCGTTGCTGTCGTTCACGTACACGTTGTTGATGAATGAGGTGCTGGCGGCGATCCATGTGGTGGGTCTGGATCCGTATGTGGGTTTTCTGCACGCGGAGCGGCATGGGAAGGCGTCGCTGGCGTTTGA
Organism: Chthonomonadaceae bacterium; assembly: GCA_025054835.1. Lineage (GTDB taxonomy): Bacteria > Armatimonadota > Chthonomonadetes > Chthonomonadales > Chthonomonadaceae > JANWZQ01. The sequence goes on along the minus strand of JANWZQ010000034.1, from coordinate 2,717 downwards.
TTTGATGGAGGAGTTCCGGCCCTGTTTTGCGGATACGCTGGTGCTGTCGTTGATCAATAACCGGGTGGTGAGTCCGGAGGATTTCGAGCAGACGCTGGATGCCTGTTTGTTGCGGGAGGGGGCGCGTCGTCGTTTCTTTGAGCAGTACGAGCGGAAGAAGAACGATGAGGTGCGGCATCCGGTGTTCAAGTATCGGGCGAGTTACCGGCGGTGTTTTGAGTTGCAGGTGCGTTTGCTGGCCAAGGTGTTGACCGGGGAGGTGCCGGCGTATCTGCCGTTCATGCCGCGGATGTAGTGGCTGCTTGCTGGCCGGGGGGAAAGGGATGCAGTATCTGGTGGCGTATGATATTCCGGACAATGGGCGCCGCAACCGGGTGGCGCGTTGTTTGCTGAATTTTGGTCGGCGGTTGCAGTTGAGTGTGTTCACGTGTGATCTGGAGACGCGGGATTTTCTGCGGATGTGTCGGAAGGTGGAGGCGTTGCTGGATTTCAAGGAGGATCGGTTGCAGATTATTCCTCTGTGTCAGAGCTGAGCGGAGCGGATCACCGCGCGTGGTCCGCAGATTGTGGAGACGGACGATTTTGCGATATGGGTGTTGTAGGGGGCCTGTGTTGCGGGATCGGCGTGGTTTCTGAGGTGATTTGACGGGCCGATGCGGGGGTGGTAGAATGAGGGAGCAGAAGGTCGGGTGGTCGCTGTGACCGTTTGTGTCGCAGAGGAAAGTCCGGGCTTCACAGGGCACGATGCCGGATAACGTCCGGGCGGGGTGACCCGACGGAAAGTGCCACAGAAAACACACAGCCGTCGGTAACGGCGGTAACGGTGAAAAGGTGCGGTAAGAGCGCACCGGCGGCGTGGAGACACGCCGGCCTGGTAAACCCCATCGGAAGCAAGGGCAGACAGGAGGGGATGACGCGGCCCGCCGACCCTCCGGGTTGCCCGCTGGAGGCGGCGAGTAATCGCCGTCCTAGAGAGATGACCACACAAAGACAGAACCCGGCTTACAGACCTTCTGCTTCTGTTTCTGCTAGGCGGGTGGTTCTCCGAGGAGGTTCTGGCGGTGGGTGCGCAGGGCCAGTAGCGCTGCGCCGTAGGCGGGGTCGTTGCGGGGGTTTACGATGTGGAAGCGTCCGCCGGGCAGTTCTTCTGGTTCGATGCGGATGGGGCCTTCGCCGGTCCATCGGGGTTCCTGGAATTCTTCGCGGAGGAAGGCGCTGATGTGCCAGAGGCCTCCGAGGGGGTAGACCGGTGTGTCGCGTGGGAGCCAGAGGCGGTGGCGTACCTGTCGGACGGCGTGTCGGAGGCGTCGGGCCATTTCGGTCAGGTGTTTGCGGGCGTGGGGTTCGCCCTGTTCGGCGAGTTGTCCGACGAGGGGTGCGAGCGCGGCGACGCGTGCCGGGCTGAAGTTGCCGTAGAGCCACTGGAGGATGGCGTTCTGGGTGCGGGCTCCGGTGTGTTCCTGTATGGCTTCGGCGAGCGGGTCTGTGAGGCCTTCTTGCATGCGTTCGAGGGTGTGTCGGAGGACGCGCAGTCCGAGGTTGAAGCCGCTGCCACGGTCTCCGAGGAGGTATCCGAGGCCGTCTTCTTTGCAGGTGTGTCCTGCGGCGTTGCGTCCGAAGGAGACGGCGCCGGTTCCTGCGATGACGATGATGCCGGGTTCTCCGTGGGAGGCTCCCCAGTAGGCGATCACGTAGTCGGGTTCGACGCGGTAGATGTCGGCGGCTACGAGGGTGCGTAGCAGGTGTTCGAAGGCGGCGCGGCGTTCTTCGACGGAGTAGCCGGCGACTCCGGCGCAGACGGCGGCGAAGCGGGCGTTGTCTGCGGGGAGGCCTGCCTGCTGGCAGGCCTGTGTGACGGCGTGCTGGATGGCGGAGGCCAGGGCGGCATCGTCATGGGTGGCGATGTTGCCGGGCCCGGCGGTGCCCCGTCCGAGTTCGGTGCCGGCGGGGTCAATGATACAGGTTGCGGTTTTCGTGCCGCCGCCATCTATGCCCAGGTAGCGGTTCATTCTGTCCTCCATTTCGGGTTGGATTGCCTCGATTCCTGTACGTGTTCGGATGCCTCCCGGGTTGGCCCTTTGCGGGGCGCCCTGTTATTTGTGCTGTTCCTGCCCTGTGCGTTTTCGTGGAAAGATCTCACGGTTGATTTTGCAGGTGTGCTATGCATCCTCCGGGATGGGGCGCACTGTGTGGCTGTGAGGCCAGAAAGGCAGGGATTGCATTGAGCACGTTCGCTGGTGGAAATTGTGGAGGCGCGCGCAGGGTGCAGGGGGTTTCGGGCCTGTGCTGTGCGGTGGTGTTGCTGGCCGGGTGTTGCGGGCCTGCGGTTGCGGAGGATGTTGCGGGCGGTGGCGCCCGGGGCACGATGGGGGCGGAGGTGCCTCCGGTGGTGGGTTCGGCGGAGCGTCCGGAGGCGGTGGCGCCGTCGGGGGCGCGTCGGTCCCGCGGGTCTTTTCATGTGGGTGCGGATATTTATACGGGGATCATCAATACTCGGAGTGTGGATGCGAATCTGGCGCCTCCGATTCCCTCCAGTTTGTCGTTGAGCTGGCGCGGGGACTCGGGACATAGCTTCCGTTTGTCTGTGGGCGTCGGGTATATCGTCAATGCGGGCGGGGGTGCGTTTGAGCCGCCAGTAGAGCTGTATTATCAGTTGCCGGCGCGTGGCGGGACGTTGACGGCGGGCAAGTTTTTTGTGCCGTACGGGGGCTTTGAGT
>JANWZQ010000162.1 GCA_025054835.1 Chthonomonadaceae bacterium | reverse complement strand
AGATAGGTGAGCACGAGCAACGGCCAGTCCAGACGGCGGTAGAGCGCCTGTTGCATCACGCGGCCTCCCCGGCCCGTATCTCCCGCACCGCGTCCAGAATCCGGTCTGCAACCTCCCGCTTGGGCAGTTGCGGCAGGCTCTTGTGACGCCCATCTGGCCAGAACAGAGTGACGATGTTGGTATCTGCGTTGAAACCGGCCCCGTCTGCAAGCACGTCATTGGCAACAATGAGATCCAGATGCTTGGCATGGAGCTTCCGTACCGCACTGGCAAAGAGATCCTGCGTTTCAGCGGCAAAACCAACCACGACCTGCCCCGGCCGTTTCTGCGCAGCCAGTGTGGCCAGAATATCCGGCGTGCGACGCAATCGCAACGTGATGGTCTCGTCGCTGTCTGACTTCTTGAGCTTGTGAGGCGCAACCTGTTCCGGCGCGTAGTCCGCCACAGCCGCAGCAGCGATGAGCAGATCACACTGTGGAAAGTGAGTTGCACAGGCCTCCATCATCTCCTGCGCTGTCTCCACGTGCACCGTGCGAACCTGCACGGGCGGTGCAACCGTCATGAAACCGGCTACCAGGGTCACCTCCGCCCCGCGGCGTGCCGCTGCCTCCGCCAGAGCGACCCCCATCTTTCCGCTGGAACGATTGGAGAGAAAGCGTACCGGGTCCAGTGGCTCCCGGGTCGCGCCGGCGGTAATGAGCACACGACGCCCGGCGAAATCCGGTGCTGGAGCAAGGCGTTCCTGCACAGCGGCCAGAATATCCTCCACGGCAGCCAGCCGCCCGGCCCCCACGTCCAGACAGGCCAGCCGCCCGCTGGCTGGCGGGATCACCACCACGCCCCGTTGCTGCAGCAGCTGCACATTGGCGATTGTAGCCGGGTGCTGCCACATGTGCGTGTTCATGGCCGGCGCCACCAGCAACGGAGTGGTTGCCGGAACGGCCAGTAAGCAGGTCGTCAGCAGATCATCCGCGATGCCATGCGCGAGCTTCGCCAGAACGTTCGCGGTAGCCGGCGCCACCAGCACCAGATCGGCAGATTGCGCCAGATCGATGTGCGCAATCCGGCGTGCATGGGGCTCCTCGAACAGATCGACCAGCACAGGATTACGGGTCAGTGCGCGGAAGGTAGCAACGCCAACAAACTCGGCCGCATGCGAGGTGAGTACCACGTGCACGTCGGCTCCGAGCTGATCGAGCCGGCTGCACAGGTCCGCTGCCTTGTAGGCCGCGATGCTGCCGGAGACACCCAGCAGAATGCGTCGGGAATGCAAGCTCATTGAGGATGGATCCGACATCGTTCCGCGAGAATGACGGCGCGCAACTGATCGACAGCCTCTTCAATCTCATCGTTCGTGATCAAATAGTGGTAATGCGGAATGCAGGCCATCTCTCTCTGTGCGATCGCAAGCCGCTCGCGCACACGCTCCTCCGAATCGGTACCCCGGGCACGCAGGCGCCGCTCCAGTTCCTCCAGTGAGGGCGGCTGAATGAACACCAGCACGGCCCCCGGCACGCGCTGGCGCACCTCCAGAGCACCCTGCACCTCAATCTTCAGGATCACATCAAATCCCTGAGCGCGCCGCTGTTCCACCCAATCCCGGGGCGTACCGTAGAAATTCGAGCCATACTGCGCGTATTCCAGAAAGGCACCATGCGCGATCCCCTGCTGAAACTGCTCCGGAGTCAGGAAATGGTAGTCCACTCCATCGACCTCCCCCTGCCGCGGGGCACGCGTGGTTGCACTCACACTGCGCACCACACCCGCAAGCCGGGGAAAGAGCCGGTCCAGCAACGTATCCTTCCCAACCCCGGAAGGACCAGAGACAACAAACAGGCGCCCCGTCCGCCCGCTACCCGCTCCCGTGGACGTCACCTGCTGATGAGCACGGTTCACCTGCGGTTCCCCTTTCTATCCTCTACGCCCGCGCGCCATGTGTGCCTCCATTATACGCCCGACCGCCATACTTTGCCAACAGAAGGACGTGCGCGGACCAGCAATACACGGAGCCCCTCGCATGAGGTAGACTTCAGAAAGAGCAGGGGCATGTCCGCTCAGGAAAGGAGATCCGTGTGGCATGGAATTCAGCAGCATAGAGGCCGCCATCGAAGACATCCGCGCGGGCAAGATCGTGATCGTCGTCGACGATGAAGATCGCGAGAACGAAGGCGATTTCATCATGGCGGCCGAAAAGTGCACGCCCGAGCAGATGAACATCATGATCAAGCACGGCAGCGGCTTCGTGTGCGCGCCGATGACTGCCCAGCGCCTGAACGAGTTGCATATCCCCATGATGGTGGAGCGCAACTCCTCCCGCCTCGGCACCGCCATGACCGTAACCGTGGACGCCCGGCAGGGAACGACCACCGGAGTATCTGCCCGGGACCGTGCCACCACGGTACGTCTGCTGGCCAACCCGAACGCGCGCGCCGGGGATTTCAGCCGCCCCGGACATATCGTGCCCCTGCGCGCCGAAGAAGGAGGTGTGCTCAAACGCGCCGGACACACAGAAGCAACAGTGGATCTCTGCCGCCTCGCGGGCCTGCAACCGGTCGGGGTACTTGCCGAAGTGATGAACGACGACGGCACCATGGCGCGCACGCCACAGCTATTCGAGATCGCGCAGCGCATGGGAATGAAGATCATCACCATTGCAGACCTGATCAAGTACCGGAGGCGCACCGAACGTCTGGTGCATCGCGTAGCAACCACGCGCCTGCCCACCGGACGCTACGGGGACTTCATGGTGCATGCCTACGAGTCGCAGGTGGAACCGAACCCGGTGGTAGCCCTGGTGAAGGGCGACGTAGCCGGTGAGGAGCCAGTCCTTGTGCGCGTCCACTCCTCCTGCGTCACGGGCGACCTGCTGGACTCCCTGCGCTGCGATTGTGGCAGTCAGTTACAACTAGCCCTGCAGAAGATCGCGGAGGCCGGACGTGGCGTGCTGATCTACCTGGAGCAGGAGGGGCGTGGGATCGGCCTGTTGAACAAGCTGCGCGCCTACGAGTTGCAGGAAAAGGGAGCCGACACGGTACAGGCCAACGAACTACTGGGGTTCAAGCCAGACCTGCGAGACTACGGCATCGGCGCGCAGGTCATGGTCGATCTGGGCCTCAAGAAGATCCGCTTCATGACCAACAACCCCAAAAAAGTGGCCGCACTGGAAGGCTATGGTCTGGAGATCGTGGAATGGGTGCCTCTGCCGGTCGCACCCAACCCGCACAACCTGCGATATCTGCAGACCAAAGCACAGAAAATGGGGCACCTCCTGCCGGTCGATAGCATCCCGGACGCAGGGAATCCGTCACAGGAAGCGAAACAGGAGTAAAGAGCCCTTCCACAGGAACGGGCATCGGCAACAAGGAGGCGTCGGAGAACGCACCATGCGCACGCTGGAAGGTCATCTGTCTGCATCCGGCCTGAAGATGGGCATCGTAGTGAGCCGCTGGAACGACTTCATCACCCGTGCCCTGCTGGACGGCGCTCTGGATGCCCTCCGCCGGCACGGCGCCGATGATAGCGCCATCACAGTGGCCTGGGTCCCGGGCAGCTTCGAGATCCCGATCGCCCTGCAGACCATGGCCCGCACCGGCACCTACGACGCCCTGATCGCGCTCGGATGCGTGATCCGCGGAGCCACCGATCACTACGACCACGTAGCAAGCAGCGTCACCGGTGGCGTGAGCCGTGTAGCACTGGACCACAACATACCCGTCGGCTTCGGCGTGCTGACAGTCGACACCATCGAACAGGGCATCGAGCGAGCGGGTAGCAAGGCCGGCAACAAAGGTGCGGAAGCGGCGCTGGCCGCGGTAGAAATGGCACATCTGCTCAGACACGTGAAGGGCTAACAGCACACCATGGAAGCCGATACCAGACGAACACGCTGGCTGCAACGAGCTTTTCTGATCTTCATCCTGGGAGTCGGATGCGGACTCACAGCAGCGCGCCTGAGCCTGTGGCCTGCCGTACCCCTCGACGAGGCCCGGCGGCGCGCAATCGCCGTGCTGGACCGCCACCCGGTGATACGGGACACCGGGCCGAACCGGATCGTCGAAGCAGTCCGCCGGATCGAGCCAGCCGTGGTGAATATCGACACGGTCGGACAACGCCGCACTCCGGAAAGTGAACCCGACTTCTGGCCCGGCAGCCGCGAAGTGCGGGGCAAAGGATCTGGCGTGATCCTGACCTCCGACGGTTACGTGGTCACCAACCGGCATGTCGTGGAAGACGCCGACCGGATCCGGGTCACCCTGGCAAACGGGCAGTGGTACTACGCCCGCAAGGTAGGCTCCGACCCGGTACACGATCTGGCAGTGTTGCGTATCCCGGCCACCAACCTGCCCGTCGCCGAACTGGGCGACTCCGATCGCCTCCAGGTCGGGGAGTGGACGATCGCAGTGGGAAACCCGCTGGGTCTGGGATCAACTATCACCGTGGGCGTGATCTCCGCGCTGAACCGACGCAACCTGCAACTGGATGAGCACCACAGTCTGGACGGTATGATCCAGACCGACGCGGCCATCAATCGGGGCAACAGTGGAGGCGCGCTCGCCAACGCCGCCGGACAGGTCATCGGGATCAACACGGCCATCCTGAGCGCAGGCCCCAGTGGAGGCAGCATTGGTCTGGGATTCGCAATCCCGTCCAACACGGTGCGTCGCGTGGTGCGCGAGATCATTCTCACGGGCAAGTCATCCTCACGCCCCCCGGCGCAACCGTGGCTGGGCATCGAATTCGGCCCGGTGCCCGATCCCATGGCCCGGCAGCTGGGACTGCCAGACGGACAGGGCGTGCTGGTGCGCCGCACTCTGGACAACAGCCCGGCGGCACGGGCTGGACTGCGCAGCGGCGATATCCTGATCGCCATCGACGGCAAAGAGATCGGCGACCTGCGCGACGTCCGGGAAGCGGTGCTGCAACGCAAGGTCGGTGAGGAAGCTCTGGTCACAGTGCTGCGCACCACCTCCCGCCGCTCGATGGAGTTTCGCATCCGGGTTGCCGAAAAGCCCGAACAGATCTCCCTGACCACACTACCCTGAAGGGAACACTGCACACGTTTTGAACGGGAGCCACGAACGCATACAGCACATGACGCAGGAGCAGGTGAACGCGGCCATGCGCTCCCTGCCCGGCACTCCTCAACGAGGCCCCTTCTACGCCCTCACCTTCCCCAATTTCCGCCTGTTCTTCTACGGGCAAACGATCTCGGTTGCCGGCACATGGATGCAAACGGTCGCCCAGCAATGGCTGGTATGGCAACTGACGCAGAGCGCGTTCTGGCTCGGCCTGGTCAGCGGAGCCAATGCGGTCCCCTTTGTGCTGCTGACTGTCTGGGGCGGTCAGGTCGCTGACCGCTACCCGCGTCAGAAGGTGCTGGCCTGCACACAGTGGGTAGCACTGCTGCAGGCCTCCTTGCTGGCCGTGCTCGCAACCAGCTGGCTGATCCCCATACAGGCGTGGCACGTCACCGTGCTGGCCGCCACCAACGGCCTGATCAACGCGTTCGCTCTGCCGGCACAGCAGGCCCTCGTACCGGAACTGCTGGAAGACCGCACCGCGTTGAGCAACGCCATTGCGCTCAACTCCCTGCGGTTCAATCTGGCCCGGGTCCTCGGTCCCGCACTGGCGGGCGTGGTACTGACCCGATTCGACGCGGCAACCTGCTTCGCGCTCAACGCAGTGAGCTACCTGGCCGTGATCCTGTCACTGCAACGCATGCGCCTGCCCCCACCGCAACGGCAACCACAGCACTCACCGGTATGGGAGGGCGCCCACTACCTGCGCAGCAACCCGGCCATACTGCGCGTGGTCGCTCTGGTCGGCGCAGGAGCCGCTTTCGGGTGGTCGGTCGCAACACTCTATCCCGCCTTTGCCCGGGAGTTCGGTACAGACGCGGCCGGCTACAGCCGGATGATGACGTTCAACGGGATCGGGGCAGCAACGGGTGGCCTCACACTCGCGCTGCTCGCAGACCGCCTGCCCCGGCACGGCATGATCTTCGGCGGCGCATCCCTGTTCGCCGGTGCCCTCTGGATACTGGCCTCCGCACCCTCCTACCCCATCGCACTGGGCAGTCTGGTGCTATCCGGCTTCGCAATGATCGTGTTCGGGATCAGCTCCAACACCCGGGTACAGGAGGAAGCGCCCGACCACCTGCGCGGGCGTGTCATGGCGATCTACTCTCTCGTGTTTCAGGGCGCAATGCCAGTTGGCGGTCTGGCAATCGGCGCGCTGGCGTCTCACACAGGCATCCGGCAGGCCGTCCGGATCTACGTCCTGCTGTTCAGCGCAGCCATCCTGATTGCACTGACCGCGTTCCTGTCAGATCGCACGCAACGCCACCGTCAGCGCTCCTGAACCCGGGCCGCGGCCCGTAACTATCCGGCGTCGGGAGCATGCAACGTACGCCCGACCGCAGCGACGATGGGCCGGATCTCCGCAACCAGCTGCTCGAACTGCGAGCAGGTGAGCGACTGAGCTCCGTCCTTGAGCGCCTCCTCCGGGTGCGGATGCACTTCCACCAGCAACCCGTCCGCCCCCGCAGCCACAGCGGCACGGGCCATGGCCGTCACCAGACTGCGTTTACCTGTCCCCTGACTGGGATCCACAATAACAGGCAGATGCGAGAGCTCCTTGACGGCAGGCACCGCCGAGAGATCCAGCGTGTTGCGTGTGTAGGTCTCAAAGGTGCGAATGCCACGCTCGCAGAGAATGACATTGGGATTGCCCCCCAGCAGCACATACTCGGCAGCCTGCAACCACTCCTCGATGCGTGCCCACATCCCGCGCTTGATCAGAACCGGGGTCCTGCTGCGCCCGACCTCGCGCAGCAGATCGTAGTTCTGCATGTTGCGCGTCCCGATCTGCAGAATGTCCGCGTACTGCGCCACCAGATCGACATTGCGCACATCCATCACCTCGGTGATCACGCGCATCTGGAAGCAGTCGGCAATATCACGCAGGATCCTGAGCCCCTCCACTCCCAGGCCCTGAAACGAGTATGGAGACGTGCTGGGCTTGTACGCCCCCCCGCGCAGGATCGAAGCACCCGCAGCCCTGCAGGCCTTCGCGGACGCGTAGGTCTGCTCATAAGTTTCCACCGTGCAGGGGCCCGCCATCAACACGACCTCCCGGCCACCAACCGGCACCCCGCGCACATCCACCACGGTGCCGTCCGGGTGGAACTCCCGGCTGGCAAATTTGTAAGGCCGCAGGATCGCAATCACACGCTCCACATACGGCAACGCTTCCAGCGACTCCATGTAGCGCGCCTTATCCGCCTCGGGCACTCCCACCGCACCGATCACGGTACGTTCCGCCCCGTAAATAGGGTGCGCCCCGTAGCCCCACTCCTGAATCCGTCTCTCCACATCCCGGATCTGTTCCTGCGTGGCATGTGGCGCCATAACAACAATCATTGCGTATTTCCCCTGCTTCCCGGTATCCTGACAAACAGATTCTGGAACTTCGAGCCCTGTTCTTGAGAACGTAAGTCAGTGTACCCGAAAACCATCTGCTGCCAATTGGAACCCTCCTGCAGAGCGCGTGCCAGAGAGACACCACGCCGCCCTCCCCTGCGAAAAACACTCCCCGGACTGATCACCCTGAGCATGCTGGCCACCGGGGCGACCCCGGCAGCACGCCCTCACACGCCCGTACCGAACGCCCGGAAGGAGATCGAAGCCGCCTACCGCCAGCTGGCGCAGGCGCTCCAGCGCAAAGATCTGCCCGGCGCGATGCGCTTCTACCTCCCGGATTACACCCGCTTCGACGCCTCGGGAACCCGTTTCCACCGGGCACAATTCAAGCAGGCCCTCACGCGTGTCCTGCGTAGCCAGCGCGCCGTGCAGGAAATGCGTTTCCGCATCCTCACATTCCGCGCACACCACACCACCGCCACAGTGACCGCGCGGGCGTACCTGCGGGCACAGGTCGTCGCCATGGATGGCCGGGAGCGACCGGTTGCCGGGCAGACCTACGCGATGGCAGCAACCTGGCCCTTCCGGGAGTTCTGGGTACGCACCCCTCAGGGATGGCGCATCCGCACCACCCGCCTGCTGGCCCCCACCCGGGCCAGCATGGAACTCCTCCCGTGACACCCCTCAACCACGCAGGCCGCCTCGCCCGCCCGACTCGGATAAATGCCTCCGAATTCCCCTGCGCACCGATCCCTCCGCACTGCCACAGGGGTTGCGCAAAAGGCCCCGATCTGATATGATAGGAGGCATGAGGACCGATCCCGCGGGGGAACAGAGCGCCCCCTCTTCTTCCCTGCCCCCGGGCACTTCCATATCCTGCAACCCCACCCCACAGCAACCGGCAAGCCCACAGGGCATCCGCCTGCGGGCAGTCCTGCTCGGGTTGCTGCTCACCTTCCCCAACAACTTCTGGATCACTGTGGTCGAGGTGCGCTGGTACACGCTGGATGGCACCAGCCTCCCCCTGTTCATCACCCCGATCTTCTTCCTGTTCTGGCTCGTGCTGCTCAACTTCGCCCTGAAACGCCTGGCACCGCGGCACGCGTTCTCGCAGGCAGAACTGCTGACCGTGTATGTGGTGCTGGTCATGGCCACCGTCACCGCAGGACACGACCTGTTCCAGAACCTGTTCGGCGCGATCGGTCACGCCGACCGCTTCGCTACCCCCGAGAACAAATGGCAGGACCTCTTCTTCGCGTTCCTGCCCTCCTACTGGCTGGTGCGTGACCCCGTGGCCTTGAAAGGGTTCTATCAGGGCAGCGTGAACCCCTACGACCCGCAGATGTGGAGCCCCTTCGTACGCCCCTTGATCCTGTGGGGCCTGTTCATCGGCACGCTCTTCACAATCTGCGCCTGCCTGAACGTCCTGATCCGCTCCCAGTGGAGCGACCACGAGCGCCTCGCGTTCCCCATCGTGCAACTGCCCCTGGCCATGACGGACCCGCAAACAGGAACCGGACGCCCCGGACTGTTCTCCCAGAAAGCCATGTGGGCCGGCTTCCTGCTCGCCGCAGTGATCGACCTGATCAACGGACTGCACTACCTCTACCCATCATTCCCCTACCTGGAGACAGTGAAGCTCTACAACATCGGGCAGTTCGTAACCCAGCCCCCGTGGAACGCTATCGGCGTGACCAACATCTCCATGTACCCCTTCGCCATTGGACTGGCGTTCTTTGTCCCGCTGGACCTCTCGTTCTCCTGCTGGTTCTTCTTCGTGGCGCGCAAGCTGTTTCAGGTGTTCGGCCGCGCAGCCGGACTGGACGGCCCGGGCAGCGCCGGCTTCCCCTACTTCGAACAGCAGGCGAGCGGTGCATGGCTCGCCTGGGGACTGACGATCGTATGGGGCCTGCGCGCGCAACTGCGCCATACATGGAACCTGGCCTGGAGCCGTGCCCCGGAACATACTACCGGGACCTCCCCGGAACAGAAGCGACAGTACCGGGGCGCTTATCTGGGTATCGGGGTGGGACTGCTCGCACTGGCGGGCTTCTCGGCACAGATCGGGCTCACACCCTGGGTCGCCACACTCTTCTTCGGCATCTACTTCCTGCTCGCCCTCACCCTCACCCGGGTCCGCGCCGAACTGGGAACACCCCATGAAATCTACTTCGTCAACCCCCGGCTCATCCTGGTGACCCTGTTCGGATCGCAGGCCATCGGCGCGCAATCCCTGACGGCCATGTCCGTGATGTACTGGTTCAACCGGGGATACCGTTGCCATTTCATGCCAAATCAACTGGAGGCGATGAAAATGGCCGATGTGGCCCGGATCCGGCAGTCCTCCATGCTCGGGCTACTCTTCCTCGCGTTCATCGTCGGCACCGTGGCAACCTACTGGGCAAACCTGCACGTCACATTCCTCGAGGGCGCCACGGCCAAGGCGTCACCGGGGTTCAAACGCTGGGTGGGCGCAGAGAGCTACGACCGCCTGCAGGGATGGTTGCAAACCCCGTTCCGACCCGTTCCCACGCAACTCTTCTACATGGCCGGGGGCGCCGTGCTCACCCTGTTCCTGCGGGTCATGCGCGGCGCGTTCCTCTGGTGGCCGTTCCACCCCGCCGGATACGCGCTGGCCGTCTCCTACGCCATGGACTACTTCTGGTTCTGCTTCTTCATCGCATGGGTCCTGAAAGCCCTCATCATTCGCTTCGGTGGCATGCGCGCGCACAACCTCGCCGTCCCGTTCTTCCTCGGACTGATCCTGGGAGACTACGTGGCCGGCTCGCTCTGGTCGCTCTACGGACCCCTGAACCGGATGCAAACATACAAAATCTACATCTGAGCCCTGCCAGGAGACTCTGCCATGTACCTCTCCATCCGTGACGACATCATCCTCGCGGCCGGATACACCACCCTCCTCTCCGGACTGCAGGACCTGCAGATCCCGGGCGTCGAACTGCGCGTGCAACGCGACGACACGGTCCCCGCAATCACCCCGGACGGAGACCGCTCCCGACTGCGCCTGACCGACCCGCAGGATCTCGCCCGCCTGCGCCAGCAGGCGCACACCCATGGAATCACCCTCGCCGCGCTCTGCATGGGCAACAACTTCAACGCCCCGGACCGGGACTCCGAGATCGCATGGGCCGTCCGGACCGTGCGCGCCGCACAGCAACTCGGCATTCCTGTTGTCCGTGTCGACCCCATCATGAGCGGAGAACAGGAACTGCCCCCGGAAGAACGCCTGCATCGGGTTGCCACCGCCCTCACCGAAATCCTCAACGCCACCGCCGACACCTCCGTGGACCTCGGAGTGGAAAACCATGGCCATCACGGCAACAACCCCGAATTCCTCAGAGCCCTGCTGCAACGCGTCGGCAACCCGCGCCTCGGACTGACGCTGGACAGCGGCAACTTCTACTGGCGCGGATGGCCCCTCACACGGGTCTACCAGATCTTCGAAGAGTTCGCACCCGTCGTCAAGCACACCCACATCAAAAACATTGCCTATCCCCCCGAACTCCGGGAAGCGGAGCGTGCCGTGGGCTACGAATACGGACGCTACGTCTGCCCCATCCCTCTCGGGGACATCGACCACACCCGATACGTCGCCCTCCTGAAACAGGCCGGCTACGACCGGGACCTCTGCCTGGAAGACGAGTCTCTGGACAAGTACCCTCCGGAAGAGCGCAAAGCCAACCTCCGCGCCGCCGCCGACGCGTTCCGGACAATGCTCACCGCAGGAACATCCCGCCTGGAAGGAGAAACGAAAGCATGAAAGCGCCACTGCTCCTCACAGCACTCGCCCTGACAGCACTCCCGGCCCCGGGACAGAACGGATCGCGCCCCGGTATCCCGGGGATCATGGACCCGAACACACCGATCGAAAAGCTCGCCGGAGGCATGAAGTTCACCGAAGGCCCGGTCTGGGTCCCGGACCGCACCGCCCCCGGAGGCGGATACCTGCTCTTCAGCGACATCCCCGACAATGTGATCTATCGATGGCAGGAAGGAGGCAAACCCACTGTGTTCCGACAACCCTGCGGCAACACCAACGGCCACACCCTGGACGCACAGGGACGCCTCCTCTCCTGCGAGCACAGCGGACGACGGGTCTCCCGCACGGAAAAAGACGGGCGTGTCATCACTCTTGCAGACCGCTACGACGGAAAACGCCTCAATAGCCCCAACGACATTGTCGTCCGCTCCGACGGCAGCATCTACTTCACAGACCCGCCCTACGGTATCCAGAAAGATCAGGAGGAACTGGGCTTCTACGGAGTCTACCGCCTCAGCCCCGACGGACGCCTGACCCTGCTGACCCGACAGTTCGTCCGACCAAACGGCCTGGCCTTCTCCCCCGATGAGAAACGCCTGTACATCAACGACTCGCAGGAAAACTTCGTATACGTATTTGACGTCAGAGAAGACGGCACGCTCACCAACGGACGCATGTTCGCCGATCTGAAATCCCCGGGAAAAGATGGGGCGGCGGACGGCCTCAAAGTCGACATCCGCGGCAACATCTACACAACAGGCCCTGAAGGAGTCTGGATCTTTGCGCCGAATGGTAAACTACTGGGAAAAATCATCCCACCAGAAGTCCCGGCCAACGTAGCCTGGGGCGGCCGGGACTACCGTACGCTCTACATGACAGCCCGTACAGGCCTGTATCGCGTGCGACTCAAAATCCCGGGCGTTCCCCCGGGGCGTAAACGCCGGTAAAACCGGCAACGCACGCTCCATCGTTACAGCACAGACGGCACCGCAAGGAGACGGCAGATGTGGACACATGAAGAGATCTGTCTGGCAGTCACACGCAGGCACTTCCTTCGGGAGTGCGGGATAGGTCTGGGCAAGATCGCGCTGGCCTCCCTCCTCACCGATGCCTTCGCCCCCGGAGCACAGGCCCGACAACGCCCGCTCAACCCCCTGGCCCCCAGACAACCGCACTTCAAACCAAAAGCAAAGCGGGTGATCCACCTGTTCATGGCCGGTGCCCCCTCCCAGCTGGATCTCTTCGACTACAAACCCGAACTGGCTCGATACGAAGGACAACCCATCCCACCCTCCGTGATCCGGGGCCAGCGCTACGCCTTCATCCAGCCCACCGCCGCCTGCCTCGGGCCACGCTTCCAGTTCGCCCGGCACGGACAGTCCGGCGCAGAACTGTCCGAAGTGCTCCCGCATCTGGCCACCGTGGTCGACGACATCTGCATCATCAAATCGGTGAAAACCGACCAGTTCAACCACGCGCCCGCACAGATCTTCTTCAACACAGGCTTCGCGCAACCCGGACGCCCGAGCATGGGCTCCTGGATCGTCTACGGCCTGGGAGCCGAAACGCAGAA
The DNA here is from genome assembly GCA_025054835.1 of Chthonomonadaceae bacterium. Classification (GTDB taxonomy): domain Bacteria; phylum Armatimonadota; class Chthonomonadetes; order Chthonomonadales; family Chthonomonadaceae; genus JANWZQ01. The sequence goes on along the minus strand of JANWZQ010000162.1, from coordinate 6,866 downwards.
CCTCCCGGCCTTCATCGTCATGTCCACAGGATCCGGCATCAGCGGAGGCGCAGCCAACTGGTCCAGCGGATTCCTCCCCTCCGTATACGCCGGAGTCCGCTTCCGCAATCAGGGCGACCCGATCCTGAACGTCAGCAGCCCGGCAGGCATCGACGCGAAACTCCAGCGCGACTCCCTCGACCTGGTGAGCGCCCTCAACCGACACAACCTCCAGCACATCGGCGACCCCGAAATCCTCACCCGTATCGAAGCCTACGAAATGGCCTACCGGCTCCAGACCTCCGCGCCCGAACTGATGGACCTGAAGTCCGAAAGTCGACAAACACTGGAAATGTACGGGTGCGACCCGGACAAGCCCTCCTTCGCCCGCGCCTGCCTCCTCGCCCGCCGCATGATCGAACGAGGAGTCCGCTTCGTCAACATCTACCACGAAGGATGGGACGCGCATAACGACGTCGCCGGAAACCTCCGCAACAACTGCGCCGCAACCGACCGGGCCACCGCCGCGCTCATCAAAGATCTCAAACAACGCGGACTGCTGGAAGACACCCTGGTCATATGGGGCGGCGAATTCGGACGCACCCCCATGGTCGAGAGCAACCCCACACGGGGTACGAAACTCGGACGCGACCACCACCCGCAGGCCTTCACCATCTGGATGGCCGGCGGCGGGATCAAGCCCGGCATCACCTACGGCGCCACCGACGATCTGGGCTTCCACCCCGTCCAGAACCCGGTGCACGTGCACGACATCCAGGCAACCATCCTGCACCTCCTCGGCTTCGACCACGAGCGCCTGACCTATCACTTCGCCGGACGCGACTACCGCCTGACCGACGTGCACGGCCGCGTGGTAAAGGACATCCTGGCCTGACCCACAGCCCCATGAAGATCGCCATGCTCACGACCACCGGCGAGAAGTGCGGCATCGCCCGCTACACCCGCGATCTGGTCGCCGGACTGCACACCCTCCCGGACGTGAGCGTGGACGTCGTGCCCATCTGCGAGGGAAAACAACCGGTCACACACTACCGGGAACAGGCCCGGCGCCTGAACGCCCCGGATGTAGATGTGGTGCACATCCAGCACGAATACGGCTTCTGGGGATCCATCCTCCCCGGACGCTGGGCCTACTGGGAACTGCGCTACCTGATCGAAAAACCCGTCGTCCTGACCGCACACACCACACTGTCCCTGCCAGAGTTGCTGCACCTGCGCACCGAACGCCGCCCCCTCCAGTGGCTCGCCAAACAATGGCTGCTCCACAACCGCTCCTATCGGGACGGCGTGGAGATCGCGCCGTTCGTTACCGCCTGCACCATTGTCCACACCCGGGCCGCACGCGAGGAACTGATCCGCCGCGGGGCAAAGCCAGCCTACCTCACCGTCGTCCCCCCCGGCGTCCCCGATCCCCTGCCAGCCCCCACCGGCGGACAGGCCTTCCGGGAACGCTTCGGTCTGGGCGATCGCACCCTGCTCACCCTGTTCGGCTTCATCACACCCAACAAAGGCTACGAGCTCACCCTCTCCATCCTGCCCGACCTGCCCCCCGGCACTACCCTGGTGATCGCGGGCGGAGCACGCACCGAAGCCCATGCCCCCTATCAGGCCGCACTCGAACGCCAGATCGCCCGCATGGGCCTGCAGAACCGGGTCGTCATCACCGGATTCCTGACAGACACCGAAGTCGCAGAGGCCATGGCAGCCAGCGAGATCGTGCTGGTACCGCACACACAGGCAACCAGCTCCTACTCCGTCACACTGCCTCTGGCCCACGGACGGCCGATCCTCGCCTCCGATCTCGACTGCTTCCGCGAGATCAACGAACGCCTCGAATGCCTCGCGCTCTTCCCCTCCGGAGACGCACCCCGCTACCGCGAAGTCCTCCTGGCCCTGCTGGCCAGCCCGGACCGCCGGGCCACCCTGGCGCAGAAAGCCCGGGAGTACGCGCGCCGCCACTCCTGGCCCGCCGTCGCCGCATCCACCCGCAGAGTGTACGAAGCCGCCATCCACGTCTACACCTCCGGCCCGCGCCACCCACAGATCCGCCTGCCCGAAGACCCGCGCAACCTATGACCACACCGCTGTTCCCGCAGGATACCATCGCCGCCATCGCAACCCCTCCCGGACAGGGAGGCATCGCAATCATCCGCGTCTCAGGTCCCGGCGCGCTGGACGTCGCAGAACGCGTCTTCCGACCGGGACGGGGCCACGTGCGCCACTTCAGAGGCTACACCCTGCACTACGGCACCCTGATCGACCCGCACGACGCCAGCACACTGGACGACGGACTCCTGGCGATCTTCCGCGCACCCCGTTCGTATACCGGTGAGGACATGGCCGAACTCTCCTGCCACGGAGGACAGGCGGTCACCGCCCGGGTCCTGCAGGCCGCGCTCGATGCCGGCGCACGACTGGCCAATCCCGGCGAGTTCACCCTGCGCGCCTTCCTCAATGGCAGGATGGACCTGGCGCAGGCCGAAGCAGTCTGCGACCTGATCCGGGCCCGCACTGAAGCCAGCCGCCGGCTGGCACGGCACCAGCTCGAGGGACACCTCTCGCAGGCACTGCAACACATCCGGGAGGAACTGATCGGCATCCTCGCGGCCATCGAAGTCACCATCGACTTCAGCGACGAGGTCGGAGAACTGGACTACACAGCACTGGAAACCCGGATCCAGCGCACCCGCCAGCACATCGAACACCTGCTGGCCACCGCAGACCGTGGCCGCATCCTGCGCGAAGGCCTCCGGGTGACCCTCGCCGGACGCCCCAACGTCGGCAAGTCATCCCTGCTCAACGCGCTCCTGCGCGCAGAACGAGCCATCGTCACCAGCGTGCCCGGCACCACACGCGACGTGATCGAAGAATCCGCACAGCTCAACGGCATCCTGATGGTCCTCACAGACACAGCCGGCCTCCGCGAAACCGACGACGTGGTCGAGCGCATCGGCGTGCACCGCACTCGCGAAACCATCGCGCGCAGCGACATCATACTCTTCGTCTACGACGCAACCGCCGGATGGACCGCGGAGGACCACGCCACCCTGAACAGCATCCTCGCATGCCAGGAAGCACCGGAGTGGCTCCTGATACGCAACAAGTGCGACCTGCTGCCCGATCCCCTGCCGCGCGCGCAACCGGACCCCCCGGCGCTCCCGGCCCGCCCGTTGCACCATATCTCCGTATCCGCCCGCACAGGGGAAGGACTGTCCGATCTGGAACAGGCGCTGTGCGCGTACGCCCGGACAACCTCTCCGGACAGCGTGGTCATCGCAAACGCCCGGCACCAGCAGGCGCTCCAGCAGGCACATAACAGCCTCACCCACGCCCTGCACACCACACAGCAACAACTGCCCGGCGACTTCATCGCCATCGACGTCCGGGGAGCTCTGGACGCCGTCGGCCAGATCACCGGAGAAACCGTGACCGAAGAGATCATCCACCGCATCTTTCAGGACTTCTGCGTCGGAAAGTAGCCCGCTGTGAACGTGCTCTGGATCCGCGTCGTCAGTCAGATCGGCATCTACGTGGTCTTCCTGCTCTACGCGCTCTGGGCCATGCGCCGCGGCCCGCACCGCTGGATCCCTCTCGGGGGCGCAGTGCTGTACGCCATCGTGTTCGAACACGCCAACATGGCACGATACGCCCACACACCCGGCGGCTACCACTACCACCCGGCATCCTGGTGCATGATCCTGGGCGACGTCCCCCTCTACATCCCGCTGGCCTGGGGCTTCATCCTCTCCACCTCCATGCGCATCACCGAACACCTCGGAATCCACCCCGGAGCCCGACCGTTCTGCGACGCCCTCCTCGCCCTCCTGATCGACCTCTCGCTGGACGCCGTGGCCATCCGCCTGGAGTTCTGGTACTGGCACGGGATCCCCCTGAACGACGCGTTCTTCGGAGTACCGGCCGACAACTTCCTCGGATGGCTCCTGGTCAGCTTCACCTTCTCCGTCCTGACACGCCACCTCTGGGACCGACCGCAGGCTCGACCGGCCCTCCGGCAGGCCCTCTGGATCCAGTGGCTCCTGATCCCCCCGACCGCCTACGCCCTCTATCTCCTGCTGGAATGGCCGGTGCATGGCGTCTACCGGGCGATCGGCGCGGAAACCCAGAAAGAGCAGCTCATCGTGGTCCAGGGCGTGGTCCTCCTCTTCCTGCTGGCAGCAGGGATCGGCGCGCTCCGCGCCCCCCGGCCCCCGCACAGCGAACGTTCCCCCATGGACCTGCTCAGCCTCCATCTTCCCCGACACGCCTTCCACGTCTTCGCATGCGTGGGCCTGCTCTGCCTGTCCCCCGCGTTGCGCCTGCCAGAACTCTGGATCCTCGCCGGAAGCATCTGGCTGCTGGAGGTCGGAGTGGCCCTGACAGCACATCACAGAGAAAGGCGCGTGCTATGTTCCTGAGGATTCTCCTTGCCCTGATCATCCTGCCGGTGCTCTGGACCGGTTGCCGCCCCCGACCGGACGACAGAACGTTCCTCGACGCCGTGCTCCGGGGCGACACCACCGCCGTACAGCACATGCTGAACGCCGGCGCCAACATCGAGGCCCGCAACGACTCCGGACGCACCGCGCTCGCGCTCGCCGCACTGAAATCCAACGAAACCATGGTCCTGCTCCTGCTGGACCGGGGTGCGAACGTCAACGCGCGCGACCCGGCCGGCATGACCCCCCTCATGTGGGCCGCTTTCGGGGGCAACCCCCGCATCGTGCAGGCGCTGCTGGACCGGGGCGCCGACGTCCACGCCCGGGACGCACAGGGCGGTACCGCGCGCACCTGGGCACAGCGCCCGGAAATCGCGCAACTCCTCCAGAAAGCCGGCGCGCCACGCTAACCCCCCGCCCCACAGACACCGGGGAAACACCGGAGATCGGCTCCTGCATGCCTCCACGGCATCGGGCAGGCGCAATAAAAACGGACAACTTTCCCCGAATTTCTAGTTTCTATTTGCTAAATTTGTGCTACAATAGTAACAGTGTGGCGCCTCCTGTGCCACCCTCGAAGTTCTCTCCTTTCCCCTGCAGAATCGCTCGCTGAGAACCGGAACTTCGAACTTTCCGAACCGTTCCTGCAAAGGCCTCCTCACGCAGCTCCCACAGAACCGGTCTTTGCCCGACTGCTCTTTCAATACCAGTGTATTGATCTACAGATCCGCAACGCCTTAAGGAGGACGTAAGATGGCACGTCACATCTCCATGCGCACGTCGGCGCTCCTCGTTGCACTGGCTATCACGTTGCTGCAACCGGGTAGAGCGCAGCAACAACCCGTGCCCGTACCACCGCCCTTCCGTCTCCCCGACGTGCTGCCCGCAGAACATCCCGTGCTGCGCCCGGAAGAACCGGTGTTTCTCAGGCTGGATGGCACGCCGTTCCGCGTGCCCACCTTCACGAGCGTGGCTCACACACGACCGGAACAGGCGCACCATCCCGTTCCCGCCCCCTCGCAACAGCCCAATCAGGCGCTCGGCGACCGGGGCGTGATGCCGGGCGAACCCACCCTCCTGCCCTTCGGCACGAAAGGCGAGCGCGCGGGGATCGCGTTCGGCAGCGGATTCTTCGTGCCCCCGCCCGGTGAGAAAATCCAGCCGGCCCTGCAACAACAGGCCCTCGAGTGGCAGAAGAACGCGCCCCCCGGCGCAGGCAATGCGGCAGAGCAGCCCTCCGTGTTCGCCCTGCTCCTGCTCAACGACCGCCTGATGCCGGCAACAGAGGCAAAGCTGCGCGCCCTCGGAGTCACCCTGTACGCCCCCTACCCGACCACCGCATGGCAGGCGCGCATCCCCGTACGTGCCCTGCAGGCCGTTGCCGCGCTCCCGGAAGTCCTCTGGATCGGCCAGCCCACCATGGTGCAGAAACTGCATCCCGACCTGTGGCGCGCCCTGGCGGCGCACAACCCCCTCCAGAAGACCACGCTGCCCCTCTACGTGGCCCTGTTCGCCCCGGACACCGACGGAGAAGCCCGCAACGCCCTGCACATGGCCGGCGGCGAAGTCCGCCTCTACGATGAGGGCATACAGGTCGTTCAGGTGGACGCTCCCCTGGACGCATTGCCCCGTCTGGCCGAACTGAACAGCGTACTCTATGTGGAGCCGGTCCCGCGCGTGCGAGCGCAGGACACCCAGTCCATGAGCGCGATCAACGCCGACTTGCTGTGGGGAGTCTACGCGCCCTCCAGCTCCACGAAGGTCCGCGTCGGCATTCTGGACACCGGCCTGTATGTCTACCATACCGACTTCGCCAACGTCCTCGGCGGGACCGTCGGCTACAACCTCATCCCGGGAGAGAGCTACTGGAACGATCTGGACGGACACGGCACCCATGTCGCGGGCACGTTCTTCGGCGCAGGGCGCGGTCAGGGGCGGTACCGCGGCGTGGCCGCGAACCTGACCACCCGGGGCAGCTTCTCTGACCCGGACCTGGTGGTCTGTCAGGTGCTGGACCGCACCGGATGGTCCGTGGGCAACTCAATCCTGCAAGGACTGCAGGCCATCAACGGAGAGTTCCGCGGGGTTGACAGAGTGCAGGTGTTCAACGCCAGTCTCAGTGCCAGTGGTACCGGCCTGGTCGGAACCGACGCCTACTCCCGCAAGGTGGACGAAATCACGCGCAACAACGTGCTCGCGGTAATCTCAGCCAGCAACGACGGGCCAGGAGGCAGCACCGTCGGCACCCCGGGCGTGGCCAAGAACGCGCTGACCGTGGGCAGCGTCAACGACAACCTCGGTCCCGCAGGCTTCGTCGGCTGGCCCGGCAACAACGACGACATCGCCACTTACTCCTCGCGTGGCCCGACGGGCGACAACCGTACCAAACCGGATGTGGTCGCGCCGGGCAGCTGGATCGACTCGGTCCGG
>JANWZQ010000159.1 GCA_025054835.1 Chthonomonadaceae bacterium | reverse complement strand
CTTCGTCCCGACGGCTCCTGCTGCCGGATCACTGCCGAACGCCATGGACTCGCTCGCGTCCAGCAGAATGTAACAGGGCATGTCCGTCTCTTTGCGGAAGCGCCGCACGTAATCACGATCCGTGCGTGCGTAGGCACGCCAGTCAAGCCAGCGTATCGCGTCGCCGGGCACATACGGACGGTGGTCCACGAATTCGGCTGAAGTGTCGTGATAGGGAGAATGATGTCGTCCGGCATAGAAGCCTTCCACCACCATCTGTGCAGCAAACTGGAAGTTGTGGAATCGCCGCAGATCCTCCGGACGCAAAAACCGGGACCCGGCCGATGGTTCCGGGCCTGCATGCTGCGGTCGAGCGGGATCGGGTGATGGAGAGGCCCGACGCCATCGCGCCAGCGTTGAAAACAGATTGCGGAAGCGCATAGCGCGGATCAGCAGATGTGCGCCCCCTGCGCCTCCACGTAGACCGCGTAGAGCGACTGGCTGGCCGTCATGAACAGACGGTTGCGTCGGGGGCCACCGAAGCAGACATTACCGCAGATCTCGGGCAGCAGGATCTGCCCGATGCGTTGTCCGGTCGGGGCAAAAATATGAACGCCATCATAGCCCTCGCCCACCCACCCGGCGCTGGCCCAGATATTGCCGTCCCGGTCCGCGCGAATGCCATCAGCAAGACCGGCTTTTTCCCCGTCTTTCATGGCGAGTTTCATGGAGGCAAACTCACGCCCGTTGCGCAACCGGGATCCATCGACATCCCACACCTTGATGTTCTTCGGGGCTTCCGGGTAGTGGGAAGAGCCGGTGTCGGCGACGTAGAGCTTCTTGTAGTCCGGAGAGAAGCACAGGCCGTTGGGCTTGAAGATCTCGTCCGTCACTTTCTCGATCTTGCCGGTGCGGTCGATGCGGTACACAGCCTCCTTGAGCTCCAGTTCGCCTTTGAAACCCTCGTAATCGCCCAGACTACCGTAGCCCGGGTCTGTGAACCAGATGCTACCATCCGGGTGCACCACCACGTCGTTGGGCGCGTTGAAGCGCTTCCCCTGGAATCGCTCTGCCAGCACGGTCACAGTGCCACTGTACTCGTAGCGCACCACCCGTCGCGTGCCGTGCTCGCAGGAGATCTGCCGCCCTTCCCAGTCGAACGTGTTCCCGTTGCTGTAGTTGGCCGGATTGCGGAAGACGCTCACGTGCCCGTCATCATGGATCCATCGGTGCTGAATGTTGTTGGGAATGTCGCTCCAGATAAGGTAGTTGCCCACGCCGTTCCATGCCGGCCCCTCGGCCCAGAGCATACCCGTGTACAGGCGGCGGATCGGTGTGTTACCGACTTTGTACCTGGCAAAAGCTTTATCCAGAACCACCACATTGGGATCCGGGTAGCGCGTCGGGGGGGCGCCGGGCCCGTAGTCCTGCGCGTGCACCCGCCCGGCGGTACTGGACAGGACACTGCCGAGCAGAAGAGAACGCCGTGAAATCGGGCTTTCGAACACGATGAGGCGATCCGGTTTGCTCATCACGTCCTCCTTACAGGGTTCTGCATGCAAGAAGCTTCGAACCAGTTGGATGCATGGAGCTCCGATTCCTGCCCTGAACTCCAGACGCGCGCTGCATCCTGCTCAGGAAGCGCCTTCTATCCAGAACTGCAGCAGGCGTTCCAGGCCTGTTACGTCGTGCCCGGGGCGCAGGCGCACGGCCCCGATCCCTGCGGTGCCGAAGGGGTTCTGCGGCGTGCTCTCCGGGTAGGCAATGGCCATGCGCGTGTCTTCTGGCGTACCCGGGTAGAGGCACCATGCCTGCACGACACCGGAGATAGCATCGCGATAAGCGTGCATCTTGTCCAGATCTGCCAGAAGGGCGTCATCAGTGTGCGGGATGCGTTCCGGGAGGACACTGCCCGGCGCGTAACCGCGGAATTTGGCGTCGCACAGGTACAGGTTACCGGCGTGCAGGAGCGCGATGTCCGGTTGCATGGCGTGCGTGCGAGAGACCCCCGGATCGTTGTGCTCCCGGGGCATGCGTCGGCCTGAGCCCGGATAAAGGGGTTGATACAGTAACTCGATCCGGGAGACACCTTTCCGGAAGCGGATCCGGGAGCGGCGTCCTGTCGCCAGAGCAAGACGCAGTCCTTTCACAGTGACGTGGAAACAGTCCGCTTCCTCCGGGATCCAGCCAGAAGCGTGCAGGCAGAGAGCGACGCGCAGGTAGCACCAGATCTCGTACAGACGCCATGGCTCCTGCAGGGCGGCATGCAGCAGGGCGCCATCGGACCAGTCCAGGGCCAGTGGCGCATGAGTCGCCTGCCAGAGCGCGAACAGGGAACGGCACCGCGCCGAGCAGTGGAGCAGGCCCTCACCGGACAGCAAACGGGCGGCCCGTTGTTCCGTTACCGCAGGCAGAGATCCCCAGGGAGCACTGCACCGTAATCGGCGGAAAATGGCCGATAATCGTCGGCCCTCCTGTGCCAGTGCGGCCTCGCCACAGGCCCCGGCCAGCGTCGCCAGCGTGTCACTCTGCTCCTGCCATCCGGTCAGGAGCAACCCGATCAGCAGGTTCTCCGACGTGACGATGGTTGTGGCAGGTCGGGGCTCTGTGATCAGGGCAGTGCGCGTTCCCCCGGAGGTTGTCATTGGTGCTTGCAAGAAGGTGGCCAGCAATGACGGGTGACGCGCCACGCGCGAGGCAACGTGGAGTCCCCCGCGTGATTGCGGCAGGGGCACGGACCGGGGCAGAGGCAGGACCTTCCGATCCGGGCAACAAGCGAGCGCGTGCACCAGATACACGATGCGAGGCTGGATCTCCCGCAGAGTATGCAACTGTTCCAGTGGCGTTGCCGCGGTACAATGCACGCGCGGCGTCAGGCCCGCGCGTGACGCTGCATCGTGCCCCAGCAGCATTCCGGCACGCCCGATGTCCTCCAGCAATGCCCGCCACTCCAGTGGCGTCAGGTCCGGGGCGTGCCCGTGGTGTGTTTGCAGGTTCTGTAACATGTAGCTTGCACGGAGATCGCCGGGAACGCCTCCGCCAGAAGCGTCCACAGGCGATACATTATTGACAACTGATGTATGGAGCGGTATACTGCGTTTGAAACATCCTCGTGCCGCGCGCATGCGCACGACGCAGGACGATCGGCTTCGTGAGCCAGACCATGCGTAACTCAGACGATGATCGCCCCAGCATGCAGGACACGCTGGCCCGGGCACTGGCAGAGCCCACGCGGCGGGCCATACTGGAAAACCTGCGTCTGGGCAAGAAGACGGTCACGGAGCTGGTGCGCGCCACACGCCGCAAGCAACCCAACCTGTCCAACCATCTGGCCAGAATGCGGGAACAGGGGCTGGTATCGGCCGAACGCCGGGGGCGACAGGTCTACTACAGCCTGAATACCCCGTATGCTGACGTGTTGCTGGGCCTGTTCGAAACAGCCGCACTTCCTGCTCCGGAGGCTGGCACGCTCCCACGGAGAGGTGTGACTTCGGACCCCGCATCCACGACTGCTGTTGATGACATGCTTGCCACCTGGCGGGAGCAGTTCCTGCAGG
>JANWZQ010000020.1 GCA_025054835.1 Chthonomonadaceae bacterium | reverse complement strand
CTACACGTTAACGTTTGAGAATCTGGCAGTAGCCTCGGGTCAGGTCACCCTGGACGGATGGACCCGCATCGACACCAGTCGCAACCTCACCGGCAACCGCGCCCGCGTCTTCCTCTTCCCCCCCCACATCATGCCGACCCGCGAGACGCAGGCCCTCCGCTTCACCGACGTCTATCTGGACAATCAGGGACGCTTCGCCCTGCCCGAACTGCTGCGCGACATCAACAGCAACGGGGGCACCTACCGCATCGGCATCCGTCCGTTGACCGTCAGCAGTGCTCTGGCCCGGCTCTACCCGGAACCGGTCACCCTCTCCACGCAGAACCCGCCGCAGTTGCCGGCCCTGCTGCTGCCCAACGGGGACGCCAATCGGGACGGGAGTATTGATGTGCTGGATCTGGGGATGTTGATTGCCAGTTTCGATCGGTGTGCGGGGGAGGCCGGATATGACGGGGCGGCTGATTTCAACGGGGACGCGTGTGTGGACGTGCTGGATCTGGACATTCTGGTGCGCAACTTCGACCAAACACGGGACTTCGACCCGTGAACGTTGATGCGGTGATGCCACAGAGAGGAGGGTGACACTTGGGCTACGCGATTGAGGTGGAAGACCTGGTGATACAGTACACGCGCTCCGGCCAGGAGACGTTCCGTGCGGTGGATGGCCTTTCCTTTCGGGTACAGGAAGGGGAAATCGTGGGGTTCCTGGGCGTGAACGGCGCGGGGAAGACATCGACCATCAAGGCCCTGATGGGATTTCAACCCCCGCATAGCGGCCAGATCCGCCTGTTCGGCGCGCCAGTCGATCTGGCAACCTCGCGAGAGCAGGTGGGCTTTCTTCCGGAGACGGCCCTGTACTCGCCCTATCTGACTCCTGCAGAAACGCTCCACCTGCATGGCGCGCTGCACGGGATCGAGCCGGCGACACGGGAGCGGCGTGTGATGGAGCTGCTGGCGCAGGTCGGTCTGGCGGAAAAGGCCCGCACGCTCAACCGCGCCCTGTCCAAAGGCATGCTGCAGCGTGTGGGGATCGCGCAGGCATTGCTCAGTCGTCCCCGGTTGCTGATCCTGGACGAGGTCTCGTCTGGACTGGATCCCATCGGACGGCGTGATCTGAGGCGGCTACTGAAGGAGGAGCAGCACCGCGGCTGTACGATCTTCTTCTCCTCCCACCAGCTCAGCGAGGTGGAGACCATCTGCGACCGGATCCTGATCCTGCATCAGGGCCGCCTGATCGCGGAGCGCGCCATGCTCGAGATCATGGGGCGCGTTCCCTCACTGGAGGACTACTTCGTGACGCTGGTAGAAACCGGTCAGGACCTGCTGGATCAACGCGAGGAGGTGCGCCTGTGAACCGGACATGGCAGATCGCGCACGCTATGACGGTCGCCAGTCTGCTGGAGACCGTGCGCCGCAGGGAGCTCTACGTACTGCTCATTCTGGTGGTGGTGATGACTGTCGCCGCACGGGCGTTCACCGTGTTCGGCGTTACCGGCCTGGAGATGTTTGTAAAGGATATGGCCTTCACGGGGGTCGGCATGTTCTCCACCATCATCGGCGTGCTGATCGCTGCACGGCAGTTGCCGGAAGAGATCCAGCGCCGCACGATCTATCCGATGCTGGCCCGCCCTATCACGCGGTGGCAGTTTCTGGTAGCCAAGTTTCTGGCGGCATGGAGCTCCGCTTACCTCTGCTTTCTGGTGTTGAACCTGGCAGCGCTGCTGCTGCTCCTGGCGTTGCGCATTCCTGTACGCCTCATCTTCGTGCAGCACCTGGTTTTGAAGGCGTTTGCCTTTTCCTGGTTGAGCGGGTTCACTATCTGCCTGACGATCTACATGTCGCCGGGCGCGGCAGCTACGGTCGCGATGCTCCTGTCTTTTGGTTCTGGAGTCTTCGCCCGGGCCTTCACCATGACTTACGTCGGCCACCCGCTCCTGAACATCCCGGTCAACATTGTGTACGCGCTTTTACCGCACTACAGTCTCTTCGACCTGACAGCCAAGGTTGTCTACGACTGGGACCCCATCCATCCCGCGGTTATGCTGTTTCTGATGCTCTACGGCGTCGGGATCGGGCTTTTCTGGCTCTACGTGGGCTGGAGACGTTTCCAGACCCAGCCCATCTAGGAGGTGCGACCACCATGTACAACCGGACAGTCCTTCACGTCACGATGATTGCCGCGCTGCTGTTCCTCTGCGGTTTTTCGGCGCGGCAGGCGCTTCCGACAGCGTTGCAGCAACCGGAGAAGATAGATACACAGGAGGTGTACGAGAACAAGCCCGCGGCATCTCTGGTGGGCGAGTTCCGCACCACACTGGCCAGCTACCTGTTTGGTAAGGCGCATGAGTACCTGCATGGAGGCGTGATCTTCCGTGCTGCCACCGATGCAGAGCTCGAGCGTGGTGTACGCACTGCCAGCCACGGCGATGGGATGCAGGAGCATCACGGGGCGGTTCCGCAGACCAGCGTGGTCCCGGAGCCCGAGCGCGATTTCCGGTTTCCGTGGGGATGGATCGAGCGCAACACGCAGCCGTACATGGACATTCGCTCGCACGGGCACCGCGACCTTGCGGAGGCGTTGCCCCTGTTCCGCATGATGACGTGGTCTGATCCCCATTTCGTGGAAGCCTACAGCATGGGGGCCTATCTGATCTTCTGCGCGCACAACGGCAAGCGTAAGGATGAGGCCATGGACTTCCTGCAGGAGGGGATCCGCAACAATCCGAACAGCTACGTCCTGCATGGCGACGCGGCGCAGTTCTACTCGCAGTACTACCGGGACTACGAGCGTTCCATCCAGCACGGCGTTCGGGCTATCGAAATCCTGCAGGGGTTGCCTCAGGATGCGTATGACCCCACGCAAGCCGAGCAGATCCTCAACCGTCTGGTGCTGGCGTACCGACTCAAGAAGGATCGTGAGAATGAGATCGCGTGGGCGCGACGTGGATTGCAGATGTTCCCGCTCAGTCCGGTCTGTCGCAATACGTTTCGGCGTTACGGGATCCCGTTGCCCCGTCTGGCACCCGCTCCGGGAAGTCCCGCAGGCGCGCTGTGATGCTCCGGGATTCGAAAAGTATGCACCGTTTGAGGTCTTTCCAGTCCCGTTTTCTGGCGCGTTGCGCACGTCGGGTTGATGCCCTGAAGCAAAGCCTGTACGGTCGAGGCCAGGCTGTTGCGCTCGCCATGGCAACCCTGTTTTCGCTGGCGCTGGGTGCTGGTGTGGATTCGCGTTTGTTCGCCCTGGCCGCAGCCACCGGCGTCGGGCTGACCATCGGGCTGATCTGGCCTCGCCTGAGCCTGCTGGGCGTGGAGGCCGATCTGGAATTTGATCGGGAACGCATTCGTGAGGGGGAAAGCGCGGTGCTCCGGCTCCGGGCACGTAACCGGATGCCCTGGCCTGTGTGGAGCATGGAAGTGCAGGGGATCACGCTTCCGGAGGACACCCGGGATGTCGGTATTGCTCAGATTGTCGTGCACCTGCCGCCCTGCTCCCGGCGAACATTCAACTGGACTCTCGACCATCTGCCTCGCGGAGTCTATCCGGCGACAGCACCGTTGCTGGCCTGCCGGTTTCCCTTCGGGCTCGCCACGGCGCAGCACGCGTTGCGTACCGACCGCTCGCTTACCGTCTGGCCGCGGACCTACGTGGCCCCTTCATTGCCAGCGACCATAGAGGAACGGGAGCGCGAGGGTCCGCTCTGTTCGCAGCGCGCCGGCCATTCCGGCGACGTCATCGGGGTGCGCCCGTGGCGTCAGGGCGACTCGCTGCGGCGGGTCCACTGGGCGCAAACAGCCCGGCATGATCGGATGATCGTGTGCGAGATGCAGGCCACGCGCTGGCCTCGCGTACAGGTCCTGCTCTACCTGAATGGGGCGCCGGGTGGCCCCGACAGCACACGCGAGTGGTGTATCCGGGTTGCCGCCACTCTCTGCCGCGGGTGGGTCCTGCAGGGAGCCGAAGTCTCCCTGCGCCTGATGGATGCCGGCCATGAGCAGACCGTCACCGGAGCCCCGGAGGCCATGCTGGACGCGCTGGCCCGGCTGCCCGCTATCTCGCCATCTGCGTGTGGATCTCATGATCCCGGAATGCCCTTCGAGCATCCTGCTGGCACCGTTCTGGTGATCCCGGGAGAGGCTCTGGAACGCGTGCCCGCGCACACGGGCATCCCGGTAGTTCTGGTCGGTCATCCGGTGCCCTGTGACAGCAGTCCGGACCTGCTGGCCCTGCCAGCCGATGCCGCGTTGCCAGTCCTGTTACAGATGGGTTGGAAAGAGAATGGTTGTCGGAGTCGCCAGCACGTCAGCGCGTAATCGCCAACAGGCAGCAGCCGATCGCATGCTGCACTGTTTGCCTGGCGCATGCACCGAATGCACCACTGGCAGAGACTGACCCGGTGTCGGCCAATCGCCGGCAACGTACTGGAGGGTCAGGCAAAAACACTGGCACTGCGGTGGACGAGTTACGGTAGGGCAACGGGAATAGCTGCTCGATGGCAGGCCCGGTGCATCTGCAACGGCGCAGCAGGACTCCCGCCGGACCGCTATCGGATCACAAGACCCCGGAGCATCTGCGGAGATCTCCTGCATGCATGAACGGCAGATGTTCTTGAGGAGTACCACGGATTCGAAAACGTTGTCCGTCCTGTTGATGGGAGGTACGAAGCCATGCATAACCTGGATCGGCGTGAATTGATGCTGGGTGTTGGCGGCCTGTCGTGGTCGATCTCAGCAAACATGACCGTGACCGCAGCCCACCGCGAACGCCCTTTTGCATACATGATGAACTACGTGACCCGTGACGACTTCCCTCTGATGAAGGAGATGAACGTCAACACGGTTCTGGTCGAGCTGGACAAGAATGGCAGGAACTGGAGAGCGACCTATGAGGCAGCCATCCGACACGACTTACTGATAGTGCCGCTCATCTGGGGACAGGACCAGTCGATCTGGCGATGGAATGCGCCCGCAAAAGAGTGGGAACTGAGTGACAAACGCTACCCGAGGTCGATCGGCGCGCGCTTCATACGGTTTCTTCTTGATAACCCCCGCTATCGAGACCAGACATTTGCTATCTATTCGTTCCATGAGCCGCTGGCACAACCTGAACGGACCGGTCCATCGCGGTTGAAGAAATTCTACCAGCAGATCCATGAGGAAGTGTTCAAGGGGCAGGACATCAGGGTGTACGGCGAAGACATGACGTTTGTCTGGCCCCGGGGGCGTGAATGCTTGACGGGAGTTCTGGACTACGAGATCCATGACTGCTATCCCTTTGCGAATCCCGATCGAGGGCGATACCGGTTGTTTTTGCCGCAGGGACATTATGGAGGGGCGACATCGGATCTGGAAAAGGTCCTGGATCTGCAAAGGCAGACGATCGAGCTTCAGTTGAAGAACATCAGCAATGCGAGGCCTGCAAAGAATGGGCGAAGGCCCCGGTTGATCCTCATCCTGCAAGCGTTCGTGGACCCCACGGAGAAAGGCCTCTGGGATCGGATGCCGGATGCAGAGGAAATGAGAACGGTAGCAGATTACATGCTGGACAAGTTGGGAGACAGGCTGGCTGGCATTGCATGGTACTCGTTTCGCCAGGCCGCGACCCATTACACGCAATGGCTCCACAAGGACCGGTACGACGAGCACCATCGAGACCGCTGGCAGGTAGTCGCTGAAATTGGCAAAAGGCTGCGATCCCAGTCGGGTTCTGCTGTACCGATGCAGGGCTTTGCTCCGTGATCGGTCGGGATAGTACTGATCCTGGAGGGACAGCAGTATCTCGAGCACATTGACGGCGCATTCTTCTCGCTGTCGTCGGGGGATCCGGACGCGGCGCGTGAAGGCCGGAATACATCTCAGGCATCAGGAGTCAGATGGATGCTGTTTTTCAAGAACCGCAAGCTGCCATGGCCGGGGCAGGAACACAGAGCACTCCGCCAGACGCGGCCGGACCAGCCGGCCGTCAAGCTGCGGCCTTTCTTGCCGGGAGGGCAGAGCGATCGGCCGGGGTCAGCGCACGCAGAGCGTCTACCGACCAGGCGTTTGCTGACAGGAATGGTTGCTACCGCAGCTACGAGCCTGGAGGTCGCGTGCTGGGAGCCCGGGGATTCTCTCCTGCTGCTGATCCTGCGCTGCATCCTGTGGTCCGGGATGACTTTCGCGGCTTTTTTCCTCGGAGGACATCTCGAGCCCCGGATGCGCGCAACCTCCACACAATATGTCCTGCTGGCGGGCTTCCTGCTCCTGCCCTACCTGACGGAACCGCTGTGGCGGGCACAGGGCTATGGCTACACCCTGGAGTGGGCCCTGCTGTATGGACTGCGCAACATGAGCGTGGGGTTTCTGGCCCTGAGTCACGTGACGCGCTACGGCCTTCTGGCCGGCCTTTCCAGCCTGTTTCTGATCGTCTTTTCCTACGCACTTTCGCAGGCTTCCGGGTCCTCCCTGCTTGTGGCAGTCTACCTGACTCTGGGCAGTCTGTGGCTTATCGGGTCCGCTCGTGCACGTGGCGCCGGGGAGGCCCCTCTGCCTGTGCGGCCGACGTTGTTCGCGCTGACCGCCGTGGTAGGCACGTTCGTTCTGCTCTCTCCGGGGTTCTCGCTGACACCTGCGTCATTGTACGGGTGGATGCCCGGTTCCGGCGGCACACGGCAGGGGGACCCCTTCGCATGGAGCGGTGTCGGTGACGGCGATGCTGAGGTCGGTGCGACTCAGAAGACGGAAGAGACGGGCTCTGCGGAGACCGATTTCATGGTGGAGACCCGCCAGGCGAGCCTGTACGACGCGGTGGATGAGATCTACGGAGAGGCCCGTCCCCCCTCGGAATGGCGCCGTAAGATTGCCGTACAGGCAGCCGCAATTGTGGAGACAAAGGTGGAGCGACGGGCCGGTGTGGGTGCGTCGGGCCGGGATTTCCATACGCTGCGGCGGCGGCCCAAACCCCGACAGGTGCGTGACAACGCTCCTCCGCGCGCTCTGCTCTATGTCCGGGGACGGGCGCCTGTGCACCTGCGCATGCAGGTCTACCACGAGTTTGACGGGCAGAGCTGGAAGGAACTGCTCCCGTTCCACACGCTGTCGCCCGTCACCGCCGAGAAGGATAACTGGATGCGTCTGACGCCCGATACCGACTTTGCGTACTTCGGGGCCCGGGAGCGTCATGAGATACGGATCGGTCTGCTGAAGACCAATCGCCTGCCGATGCCCGCGCATGTGTCGGTGTTTCGTGTGGGCAAGGTCAACCGCGCGGACTTCTATCTCTGGGCCCAGCCCGACATCCTGCGGATGGATGTGCCGGACCTGCCACAGGGCACCCGGATCGAGTGCGAGTCGGCTGTGCCCTACGTCGAGCGATTGTCTCTCAGTACCTGGGATGGGCCGTTATACCCTCGCCGCCCGCAGATGCTCCAGCTGCCCTCGCCGGAGCGCACGGATCCAGCCATCTACGCTCTGGCGCGTGCATGGACCCGTGGAGTTCCTCCAGGGTGGGAACAGGTGCGCGCGATCGAGCGGCACCTCCGCACCGAGTATGTGCTCGACCCGCAGGCTGTACCTCCTGCAGACTGTGAGGATGCGATTGCGCACTTTCTGCTGCGTTCCCGGCGCGGGCCCGATTATCTGTTCGCGAGTTCGGCGGCGTTGCTGCTACGCTCTCTCGGCTACCCCACCCGCCTGGTGAGTGGCTTCTATGTCCGGCCGGAGAGCCTGGACCGCACGCGCGGAGAGTACCCGGTGCAACCGCAGGATCTGCACTTCTGGGTAGAGGTCTTTCCGGATACCCTGCCGGGCTGCATGACTCCATGGATCACGCTGGAGGTCACTCCCGGATACACGCTTCGTGCACCCATGCCCACATTGCTGGAGCGCCTGCAGTCCCTGCTGGATGCAGCTCGCCGGCGCGCGATGCGGTTTGCGCCCTGGATCGCCCTGATCCTGACAGCAGGTGTTCTGTGCTATCTGTACCGCTATCTATGGCTCGACCGGGCAGCCACTGCTCTCTGGAGGTTGCAACGATACAGAGCGCCACGCCACTATCTGGCGCAGACGGTGCGTCTGCTGGAACGGCGTGCCCGCTGGTCTGGCAACCCGCGTCGCCCCGGTGAAACCCCCGGGCAGTGGTTCCACCGATTTCCGGCCGCCGACAGTGAGTGTGATCTGCTAGCCCGTATCGCCTGCATCCTGGACTGGACAACTTTCGCGCCGGCGTCCCTGCAGACCTGTGCTCCTTTCGCGCCCGATGAGATCTACCGACTCTGCACACGGGCGGGAGAGACGTGGACCCTGCGCCGCCTGCGTATGCAATCGCACCTGGAAACGCCCCGGGAAGTTGTTGTCTGCCACGCGCAGCCTCGTTTTTATCTTGAGCAGGAGAAGGTTTGTTCCCTATGACCGATGATGTCCCGACGGCAACGCTCTTTTCTAAAGACATGCTGGAGCGCATTGAGCGCCTGCGCACGACGCTCAACACGGCGCTGCGCGGCAAAGCCGGGGTCATCAACAACGCCCTGGTCAGTCTGTTGTCCCGGGGACATCTTCTTCTTGAAGACATGCCCGGACTGGGCAAGACCACGCTGGCCAAGGCGCTCGCACACAGCATCGGCGGGCGTTTTGCGCGCGTGCAGTGCACCCCTGATCTGCTGCCCGGCGACATCACGGGATTCAATCTGTTCAATCAGAAGACACGTGAGTTTGAATTCATGCCGGGCCCCGTCTTCGCGGACGTGCTGCTTGTCGATGAGATCAACCGGGCGACCCCACGCACCCAGAGCGCCTTGCTGGAGGCGATGTCGGAACGGCAGGTCACTGTGGACAATACGCTGTACCCGCTCAGTGAGACGTTCTTCGTGATTGCCACCCAGAACCCGGTGGAACACCACGGCACCTATCCCCTGCCGGAGGCACAGCTGGATCGGTTCGCCATGAAACTTCAGATTGGCTACCCGGGGCGCGAGGCCGAAATCGCCATGCTGGCTGACGCAGCGGAGACCGGTGAGAGGACAAACGCTTTCTGCCCGGTTCTGACCCCGGGAGAGCTGGCCGGGTTGCAACGGCAGATCGCCTGTCTGCCCGTCGCGCGCTCCGTGCAGAGCTATCTGGTAGAGCTGGCACAGGCCATTCGTACGCACCCGGAGGCCAGCATGGGATTCAGCCCGCGTGCCCTGCTCACGTGGCAGCGCGCCGCACAGGCGCACGCGTTTCTCAAAGGGCGGGGATTTGTCACGCCGGACGATGTGCAGCAGATTGCCGGGCCGGTGCTCGCAGTGCGCCTGCCGGGCGGATTTCGTGCTGCAGAGCGCGTGCTGCAGGACCTGATTGAAACGGTGCCGGTCCCGCAGTTGCGGTGAGCAGGCCCGGACATAGTTGTTTGACGCACGGAGGAGCAGGATGGCAGGAGCTCGAGCGACACCAGAACGTGCCTGTGTCATTGAGTTTCTGAAGTCGTTGCGTGTCCTGCCTCCCGGCACCTAGCAGCTGGTGATCCGGGAGTGAGCCACGGAGCGGGTGTGCAGGCGGGCACAATCGTATGCCATACTGAAGGTATGCGATTGATCCCGATTACCGAAGGCGTCTACCGCATCCCGTTGTCGTGGGGTAACGCCTATCTGCTGACAGACGGTGCCTCGGGCGCGCTCATCGATACCGGGTTGCGTAGAGACCGTGCGGCCCTGACCGGGGCTCTGGCTGCAGCAGGCTCGGGCTCCTTACAGATCCGTGCGGTATACCTCACGCATGCGCACACCGATCATGCCGGCAACGCGGCGTACTTCGCGGGTCGCGATGCGGGAGCAAACGGCCCCTGTACGCGCTCTGCCCGGATCTACCTGCATCGGCGCGAGGCACCCTGCCTGCGCGCCCCCGGCACAGCGTATATCCCTCCGCATCCCCAATGCTGGCGAAGGCCTGTCACAACGCTCATCTTTCGCGCAGGCGCCCTTCTCTACCCGGTGGAAGGGTGTGAGGCAGACTGTACGGTGGACGATAACGACGTGATCGACACGCCGGCTGGCACGTTGCGCGTGGTGTGCTGCCCGGGACACACTCCGGGACATGTCGCCTACTATCGGGAGAGGGATGGCCTGCTGTTCAGCGGCGATGCGATTGTCCACGTCGTTCCGGGGTGGCTCCGGGTCGCGCTCAGCCTGCCCCCGAAAGTGCTCTGCTGGGACTGGGAGCAAACACTCTTGAGCGCGCGGCGACTTGCCGCCCTGCGCCCCGCCTGTCTGCTGGCAGGACACGGGCCTCCTCTCACACAGGACACGGCCAGACGCTTGCAGGACTTCGTCCGAAAGCTTTAGAATCTATGTTGCCGTCTGTGTCAGGGGCTGCCTGTCCCACAGCCCGGGAGCTCGCAGTGCGTCTCAAGAAACTGGCCCTCCTTGGTTTCAAGACTTTCGCCGACCGCACCGAGATTGAAATCGGTGACGGCCTGACTGCGATCGTCGGGCCGAATGGTTCCGGCAAATCGAATATCGTCGATGCGCTGCTCTGGGTCATGGGCGAACAGAACCCGCGCCTGCTACGCGGCACATCGGCGCAGGATGTCATCTTTGCCGGATCCGAGAAACGCAAGCCGCTGGGCATGGCGGAGGTGCGTCTGACGATCGATAACACCACCGGGACCATACCACTGGGTTTCTCCGAGGTGACGGTCGCGCGGCGGGTCTATCGTTCCGGCGAAAGCGAGTATCGAATTAACGGCGCGCCCGCACGACTCAAGGATATCGTGGAACTCTTTCTGGACACCGGCGCCGGTAGAGGCGCTTATGCGGTGGTCGGACAGAACGAGATCGACGCCGTGCTCTCTGCGCGTCCGGAAGATCGGCGTGCCCTGTTCGAAGAGGCGGCCGGTATTCAGAAGTACCGTACCCGCAAGAAAGAGGCTCTGCGCAAACTGGAAGCCGCTGAGGCCAATCTGAACCGGGTACGTGATATCCTGCAGGAACTGGAGGCGCAACGCGTGCCCATGGAACAGCAGGCGCAGGTCGCCCGGCGCTATCTGCTCCTGCAGGAACGTCTGCGCGAGATCGAGGTTGGCCTGCTCGTCTCCGAAGTTAAAACGACCGACTACGAGATCTACGCGGCGCGGCAGGAGCAGACGGAGAATCAGCAGACGTTGCTGCAACTGGACGCGCAGCTGGCACAACTGGAACGTACGGCGGAAGAGCTGGGCGAGCAGCTGGCACAGGCCGAAAGCGATCTGGAAGCCGTGCGTATCGCGCAGCAAAATGCGCTGTCTCAGGTAGAACGCATGGAGAGCCGCATGGCCCTGCTGACCGAACGCGAGCAGTCCGGACAGCGCAGCAGGGAGCATCTGGATGCGGAAATCCGTGAGACGGAAGAGCGTATCACGACACTCCACGCCCTGATCGCCGCAGACATACAGGAACAGGACGCCACTGCAGCCGAGGAAACAGCCCGTACAGAAGAGTGGCTCGCTCAGAAGGCCATTCTACAGGAACTGGAGGCTGCTGTGCAGGAGGCCCGGCGCCAGCAGGAGGAACAGCAGAGCGAACGGTTGCGCCAGGCCCGGGAACGTGCTGGCAGGGAAGCGGCTCTGCAGGCCGCACAGGACCGGTGCACTGATCTCGAGACACGCGCCGAGCACGTCGGGTATGAGGTAGCAGAGCTGGCAGCGGCCCTGCAAGAAGTGGAAACGCGGCAGAACGCGGTGCGGGCGACCATAGAGGCACAGGAGGCGCGTTGCCGCGAACAGGAGCAACGGCGCAACCACATCGAACAGCATCTGCACCGGATCCAGCACCACCTGACAGAGATACGCAGCGCTCTGGAAGCCGCGCGCAGGCAGCTGGCCGAGCAAACAGCCCGGCTAGCCACCCTCACTGAATTGCAGGAGAACCACGAAGGCTTCTATCAGGGCGTGCGCGCCGTCCTGAACGCGCATCGCAAGGGCGAACTCCCGGGGCACTACCGTACCGTTGTGGACCTGCTCACGGTGCCTGAGCGGTATCGCATCGCGATTGAAGTGGCTCTTGGCGCCAGCCTGCAGGATATCGTCACCCTGACAGAGGCGGAGGCCCGGGCAGGCATCGCATGGCTCAAACGGCACCGGGCGGGTCGCGCTACATTTCTGCCCCTTCCCCTGCTGCGCCCTGCACCGGAACTAAAGGTTACTCTGACCGGTGGGGACGTGGGCGCAAACGTGCACCTTGCCATGCACGTCGTGACACTGGCGCCGGAATACACTCCGGTGGCCCGTCTGTTGCTGGGCCGTGTCCTGATCGCCCCGGATATGGATACCGCCATCGCCCTGTCCCGGCAGCTGTCCGGATGGAGCCGGATTGTCACGCTGGAAGGCGAAGTGCTCACGCCCGGTGGCGCCCTGACCGGCGGCTCGCTGCACGGGCGTGGCGCGCATCTGGTCGGGCGCAAAGGCGAAATCGACGATCTGCGGACCCTGTTGCCCGAAACGCGCGCCACTGTGGAACGTTTGACCGCACAGGCGGAGGCAACCCTGGCGCAATTACGGCAGGTGGAAGCCGAGCAGACAGAACTGGCCCGGCAGGAGGCGGAGGCGCGCACAGAACTGGCAGCAGCCAGCTCTGCGCTGACAGCCATGGAACGTGAGCATCACCGGCTGACGCAGGAACATGCGGAGCGCACCCGGATCTATCAGGCGTTGCGCGCAGAGATTGCTGCCCTGCGCACGGAGATTGCGCAACGTGCCACGCAACTCGCGTCTGACCGTACCGGAGATGCGCAGGTCGAGGATGCCTCGGCCCTGCTGGCAGAACGGACACAGGCTCTGCTGGTGAAGCGCGATGCCTGCCGGGCCCGTGCCATCGCACTGGAAGTCGAGGTCGGACGTCTGCGTGAAAAAAGGGAAGGGCTTGCGCGGGCACTCAGTACGGATCAGGCCAATCTGGCCCTGCTGGAACAGCAGTTGCAGCAGAAGCGAACGCAACGTATGCAGGCAGATGCCGCGTGTGAGGCTTCAATCCGGGAGCGGGCTACCCTGCAACATCAGCTGGAGGAGGCCCGTCAGCATCTTGTCCGGGTTGAATCCGAGCTGGCGCGCCAGCGCGAACGCCGGCAGGAACGGCTGGACTGCAGTTTTGAGACTACCCGCAGGATCAAGGAAGTCGCGCAGCAACGCAACGCGGTCACCCGGGAACTGCATGCCATTGAGTTGCGACTGGCGCGACTGGAAGTGCAACGCGCACAGGCCCTGCAACGCCTCCAGGAAGAGTACCAGATCTCACATGAGGAAGCGCTTGCCTCCCCGGAAGAGATTGTTCCGGACCGGAACACGGCCATTGAGGTCAACCGCCTGCGCCGGGAAATCCGCAGCATGGGACAGGTCAACACCGGTGCCGTCGCCGAGTACGAGCGCCTGACGGAGCGCTACGAATTCCTCTCAACGCAACATGCGGACCTGGAGCGTGGCCGGGAGGCCTTGCTGGCCACGATCGCAGAGATCGACGCTAGCACCCGGGGCGTCTTCATGGAGACGTTCCATGCCGTACGCAAGGAGTTCGAGCGTCTGTTCCACCGGCTCTTTGATGGCGGGCACGCACACCTGGAACTGACCTGCCCGGAGGACCCGCTTGAGTCGGGCATTGAGGTCACGGTCCAGCCACCCGGGAAGAAAGCGCGCCACTTATCCCTGCTCTCCGGCGGGGAGCGCGCTCTGACGGCCACTGCCCTGCTGTTTGCGTTCCTTGCAGTGCGGCCCAGCCCATTCGTGGTGCTGGACGAGGTCGACGCCCCTCTGGACGGCGCGAACGTTGAGAAGTTCATCCAGCTGGTCCGGGAATTCAGCGAGCGCAGTCAGTTCCTGCTCATCACGCACAACCCGGCCACCATGGAGGCCGCTCCCCGATGGTACGGCGTCACGATGGCCGAGCCCGGTGTGAGCCGCATCCTTGCCTACCGTGTTCCGCAGGAGGCGCTAGGCACCGGCTCCAGTGCTGGGCCCGATGCTTCTCCTGCTACGCCGTCAGCTTTATCGTAACAAAGCTGTGTGCCGGCACGGGCACGCGTAACGTACTGTCTTCCCAGCGCACGCTCCCCGCAACGGGTCGCTCCATCAGATCCACGCACTGCGCCACGCGAAGTCCGGCAGCCAGAGCCGGGGCCAGAGCAACCACCGCCTCTGCGTCCTGACCGTTCGCTTCTACCAGACGCAGGATCAACCCGTTCCCATCCTCGGCCTGCTTGAGTGCGGTTAACACGACGCCGGGCGTCTCCACCTGTATAAAGCCCTCCCGGGGCGGAGCGGTCCCCGCCTGTAGAGAGGCCGGGATCAGCATCAGGGGATGGTTCCACGCTGCGCCCAGACGCATCAGCGTCGCAGGATCCGGGGGCGTATCGTGCAGATAGAGCGCGTAGCGCACAGTCGAACGCGCGACTTCTGGCGCGTGGTCCGGGTCGAAGGACGATCGCACGATCCGCAGTCGTAGCTGACTGCCGAGCAGGGAGTGCCCGTATTTGCAGTCCTGCAGCAGAGTCACTCCCGCATAGACCGGCGTACCCGTCCCGGTTCGGGCTTCGCCGGCAACGTGTGCATAGCGCAGGGCAGGTACCTCCTCTCCGCCGAAGAGCGTACGCTGTACGCTGCCAAACGGCACCTCGTAGCGACAGGAGAGGCCGGTCAGCCCCAGTGGGAAACAGAGGATCAGTCCCGGGATGCCCCGTTCCGGGTCTCCGATCTCCCGCCAGTCGATCTCTGCTGTCACATCGATCCGGGGCTCCAGACCATGCACCATCATGGAGAGCCGCACGGTGCTCTGCGTGCCGGGCACCTCCAACATCTGTTCGATCTGATAGCCGAAAGCGTCGCCCTGCAGAGGCAACGCATTGCCCTGATTGCGCCGTGCTCCCAGAATGTGGCAGTGGCGCACTCGCAGCATGACAGGGGGATCCACAATCTCCCCCAGCACCCAGCTGGTCATGCCACGCGGACGTTCGACTACATACTGCCACGCGCCAAAGGACAATCCTGCCGTCGAGTCGGTCAGGCGCGCCCCGGTACGCCGATCGATCAGCTCCAGCAGTCCGGGACGGAAGCGGTCCGGCCGGAAGCGCAGGAAAGGCGTCTCGATCCAATCGCCAGAAGTGAGCGTCACAGGATGCGCGGGTGGAGACGCGCTGCCCTCGCACAGGAGGTAGGTGCGGTAGCCCAGCGCGGGCACATCCGCAGCATCGAAGGCAACTGTGAGTCGCTCATGCCCCCAGTCGTATCCCCGGTCCAGCAACAGGGTCGGATGGGCCACGCCATTCTCGTCCACTGCCACGATCCGGGCCGGGTCAAAGCCGGTGTCGTACAGTGCGACCGTTACACGCTCGGAACGCGGCCACGCGCAGGGGTTGTAGACCAGGAATGGCCGGAACGCTCCACTGTCTGTGCTGGCCTGCGAGTACCCGGTTAGATTGGCGCCCATGCCGGCCCCGGCCATGCCGGATATGTGCCCTCCTGCCTGAACGTGCGCCCGCTCCCGGTGGCCACGGGGCGTATCCGGCAGCAGGGCGAGGGTGTTGACCCGTGCAGCCAGCGCCTTCCCGGCCATACGCTTCACCGAGCCTGTGATCGCGCCAACCTCCTGAAACAGAGCCAGCGCATGCTCCCGGGTCTCACGCACGCCGGAGCCAGGCAGAATGTCATGAAACTGGTTGAACAGGACGTGCGTCCACGCCTCGCGCAGTGTCTCGGAGGGGTAGCGGGCGCCCGTGAGGTGCGTGGCCAGCGTGGCCAGCGTCTCTGCTTCCAGCAGGTAGTTTTCGCCCAGCCGGTTGCTTCGTTTGATCGCACTCTGCGACGTGTAGCATCCGGTGAACTCGAAGTTAAGCTCGTGATCCAGCACGGGGAGCGATCGACCGGTCTGCGCTAGCTCCTGCTCGACCACCGCGAAATAGCGGGACGCGGTACTGAACACAATCTGCGGATACACCGGATACTCCTGCAGGGTGCGCAGCCACTCGATCTCGGTGCGGGTCGGTCCTCCGCCATGGTTACCAATCCCGTACACGTTCAACCAGTCGTGTAACCCTGTCTCGCGTACGAATGCCACGAGGGGAAGCGCGATGTTATCCCCGATGTTGACGTAGCTGTTGTACCAGGTGCTCTCCCGGTTCACCAGCACGCGGGCGCCATTGGGGGCCTGCCAGTAGAAGAGGCGCGGACGCTCCCCGCCCACAAGCGGGTGATCAAAGCCCCCGCCCGTGCGACAGCTGTAGTAGTATCGTACGGCTCCCTGCGCCAGAAAAGCGGGCACTGTGCCCGCGTGCCCGAACGTATCCGGCTCCCAGTCCACGGGAACGTCCTCCGGAGAGAGGCCGAACTTCTGCTGGAAGTAGCGGCGTGTCAGCAGCAGGTGCCGGCATAATGCCTCGCCCGAGGCCAGGTTCTTGTCGCCTTCCACCCAGTGGACCGCGGTCACCTCCCAGCGCCCCTCCCGCACGCGCTCCCGGATCTGTGCAAACAGCTCCGGATAGTACCGCTCCATCAGGGCATAGACCGAGGCCTGGCTCTGCGAGTAGGTCAGTTCCGGATACTGCTCCATCAGGGTGAGCACGGAGGCGAGCGTATCATGCGTGGTGGCGACCGTCTCGGCCCAGCTCCACATCCAGTTCATATCGATGTGGCCATGCCCGACACAGTGGATGCGGTACTGTCGGGCCTTCTGCGCGATGCCCTGCATCGCCTCCTCGGCCGCGAGGACTGCCTGTTGCAGGGCCTCGATCCCACCCGCAGGATCGCAACGATCCAGCAGTTCCACCGCCCGCTGGATCGCTACTTCCCAGCCCGTCGTCTCTTCCGCAGGCAGGGCCGCGGCAAAAGCGCGAGCAAATTCCAGCTGGATCTCCGCCCGCCGGATCCAGCGATCCACCTCACTGGCAGGGCGCTCACATAGCGCCTCCCGTATCCGTGCACGGGTCTCAGGGTTCACGACTTCGGGCCTCCTTCTCTGGTATCATGCGGGCGCAGACAGGCCAGCACAATGTCTGCTGCAAGCAGTTCATTACAGGCCGTCTTCTGTCCTACCTGCGCGCAGGCTGTTCTACGAACTCTGTTCGGGATGGTACAGTGCGGTTACCACAGCCCGCGCCTCCTGCACATCGCGGGCGATCTGCTGCTGGAGCGCGTCCAGCGAGGGGAAAGACCATTCCTCGCGCAACTTGCGCAGGAAGCGCAGCTCCAGAGAGCGGTCGTAGATCTCCTCGGAGAAGTCGAAAAGGAACGTTTCGATAGAGCGGCCCGCGCCGGGGACCGCAGGCCGGTTGCCGATGCTGCAGGCGCCTCCAAAAGACCGCCCATCATCCAGCGTGACGATGACCGCGTAGACGCCGTCGGGCGGCACTACCTGACGTACCGTGAGGGCCAGGTTGGCGGTCGGGAAGCCCAGACGGCGCCCCAGTTGCTGCCCTCGCACCACGGTGCCGGCAAGCCAGAAAGGATGGCCAAGCACACGCTCGGCCTCTTCGATCTGTCCGGCGCGGATCAGCTGGCGCACCCGGGTGCTGCTTGCGGGGCTACCCCCCACCATCACGGGCTCCACGGCGTGGAGCACGAACTGGAAGCGACTCTGTACCTCCCGCAGGTACGTCACATCGCCCGCACGTTCCCGACCAAACCCGAAGTTCGTGCCCACCACCACACTCTCTGCACCCAGCCAGCGCTTGAGTACCTGCTGAATGAAATCCTCCGGGGACAGGCAGGAGAATTCCTGATCGAAACGGGCGATCACCAGCCCGTCCACTCCGGTCGCAGCGATCAGACGATTGCGCTGTTGCGGGGTCGTCAGATACTCGGGAGCACGTTCCGGCGCAATCAACTCCAGGGGGTGCCGATCGAAGGTCAGGGCAAGCGCCGGGCGTCCGGCAGCGCGGGCATCTTCCACCGCAGTGCGCAGTAACGCCTGATGGCCTACATGCACGCCGTCAAATGTGCCGATGGCCACCGTGGCGCGGGAAAAGGGAACGGTCAGCGTCTCCAGACCTTCAAAAATCTTCATCGCATTCAGGAAGCGAACAGGGCCGTAGCCTGCAGGAGAGGCGTCGGAGCATGCTGCGGCTCCGGATGCTGCCAGCCATTCCTGTGATAGCCCGGGCTACTCTGCCGTGCGCAACACTCTGACCGGGAACAACCGATCGTCGCGGAACTGCGCCACCGCGCACAACGCCTCTCCGGGCCCGAGCAACGCCACCGGGGCCTCCGGGCTGTCGGGAGGCCAGTTCTGCACCGAGCCGGGCTTCAGCTCTGACAGTCGCAGATGTTGCCCGTGTTGCACGCGTCGCACCTGCGCCTCATTCAGACGCACCTGCGGCCAGTCGGAGACGGCTGCCGTCAGGGGAAGCACCACCTGCGCCAGCCTGCCTGCAACGGCATATGCACGCAACGCATCCAGTGTGTGTGCATTCTCTATCGTGAAGGCACACCCGGGACGTCCCGCGCGGAGACGCCTCAGAGAGCGCATGCATCCGCCGGTCTGCGCGGCAGTCCCCAGGTCCGCTGCCAGCGTCCGGATGTACGTTCCGGTTGAGCAGGTCACCTCGATAGTCGCTATCGGGTGCGTGCCGGTCTGAAACGCAACCACCGCGAGGTGCTCGATCTGTACGGTCCGGGGAGAACGTTCCACCACGATCCCCTTCCGGGCCAGTTCGTACAACCTCTGGCCCCGGTAGTGGACTGCCGAGACCATGGGTGGTATCTGCTGTATTGTACCCCGGAACCGGGGAAGAAGTGCCTCCACGGTCTCCCGGGTCAGGAAGGAGGCATTGCGCTCCGCAACCACCCGGCCGGAGAGATCCTGCGTGTCGGTTTCCACTCCAAAGATGACCTCGGCAACGTAGTGTTTCTGAACCGCACTCAGGTAGCTCGCCAGACGTGTTGCCTGCCCGATACAGAGCACCAGAACGCCCGTCGCATCCGGATCGAGCGTGCCGGTATGCCCGACCCGGGTGGTAGCAAACAACCGGCGTGCCGCGTCGACCACATCGTGCGAGGTCATCCCGGCAGACTTGTCCACAACAACGATCCCGTCCAAAAGTATCCCACTCCTGACAGGACTTCAGGGTTCAATATCGTGCGCAATCGCAATCTCCCGTCTGGAGTCGGCGGCCTCCATGGTAGCGAACACCATGGCGAGGGTATGCAGATTGTCGCGGCCGCTGGTCTCCGGCTCCCGTCCACTTTCCATGCAGACGCGCCACTGATGCAGGTTGTGGTGATGCCCCTGCGGACCGATCGATGCTGCCGGAATGGGTTCGCCCCAGACCTCCGGCAGGGGTGTGAAGAACGTCTGCTCTGTGTACCGCGACAGGTCGGCATTCTGCCGGAACAGTCGAATCGGGCCCCAGTCATCCCGTGGATTCCAGATGATAGTGCCTCGCGTGCCAGTGATCACCCATCGTCCGTTCCATCCTGTGTCACACCCCGGGGAAGCGAATCCGCCCGTGTAGTTGACCCGAACCCCGCCATCAAACTCGAACCAGACGAAAGCGTTCATGTCTCCCTGCGTGTTACTCACTGTCGGGTTCCATGTGCGCGCCATCACGCGTCGCGCCTCGGCATGCAGCAGGTAGCGCATCAGGTCAAAGTGGTGGATCGCCATGTCCATCAGGAACGGGTGTCGCATCCTCTGCCTCCAGCCAAACAGCAAGCCCTGGATCTGAAACTCTGTCACCACGTGGTCCACATCTCCGATATGTCCTTCTGCGATCAACCGGCGTACGGTACGCGGCTGGTCGTAGTAGCGAAACTGCTGTGTGACCATCAGCACTCGCTTTCGCTCCCGGGCTACCCGAACCATCTCCTGCGCCTCGGTCATGCTGACAGCCATGGGTTTTTCCACCAGCACATGCAGCCCGGCGCGCAGTGCAGCCAGTGTCGTTAGCGCATGCAGATGCGGCGGTGTGACATCCATGAAGCAATCGGCGTCCACGCGTTCCAGTGCGTCTTCCACCCGTGTGAAGCGCCGCTCCGGCGGCACCCCGACCGCCTCGCCGGCCCGGCACAACGCCTCCGGATCCGTGTCGATCAGTGCAACATGGGTATACCCGCAGTCGCGTAGCGCATACACCCAGCTGGAGCCAAAGCCGCCTACCCCTGCCTGGATCACTCGCATTCCCCGTGCCTACCTCACTTCTGAACAGATACCGCCCTGCGGCTCACCCCTTATTACGTTGCCTGCCCGGTGCGGTCTCGCAGCATGCAGGATTTTCGGCCGGAACGCCTTCACAATCGCAGAGTGGTGGCATAGCGCGGATTGGGCACCAGATGCCATCGGCGCGGCCCGGCATCCCTCTCCTCCCGACGCGCCAGAACCTGACGGTCCTCCCAGAATCCGATCGCGTAATCCAGGATTTTCCGATCACGCGGGTCTTCTGGCCAGAGAAGATCGAAGGCCAGCCCGGTAGTATGATAGTCGAAATCCGGAGGAGGCCCACCCCCGGGAGGAGGCAACGCGTCCGGGTCCGGAGGCCACGGGGGTTTCGGTGAGGGCAGACGGCGCATCAATCGGAGTTTCTGCGACTCCGCGGTTGTCAACGTCATATCGCCGAGGCGCAGGCGCAGGCGGCCTCCGTTCTGCCGGTAGGTGCTCACAATCAGGCGCAACAGACCGGCGGCCTCCGGTTGCAGCACGGCCCGAACGCCTGTCTCGGGCAGACACAGGGAGGGAACCGGCACAGGGATCAGCACCTGCAGTCGAACGGCGCTCCGAACCGCGGTTTCATCTACCAGCGCATGTGCCGGACCGGTGGGATACCATCGCGCCTCCCGCCCGCGACCGGGCAGGTGTGCCTCCCATGCGGCACGGAACGCTACAGGGTCCTTGCGATACTGCGCGATTATCTCCCGGCACGCCAGCAACTTCCACCAGTAGTGCCGATGGTCGTCACTGCGGCCATACAGGTACATGAACGCCTCCGGGTGGCTTCGAGGCGCGGTTTTCTCGTAGACTTCGGCAAAGCGTAGTAGCCGGCCCCGCAGGCCTTTCCGGATGGCCGCAGCGGTCGTTCCGGGCCACGCACGCCCCAGATACAGGCGCAATGTGCGTGTCACACCTCCCTCGCCACCGTGGTAGGCCTGAAGCAACCAGTCCACAGAGGGGAAGCGGCGGTACAATCGGAGCAGGTAGCGTGTCTGCGCGAAGATCGCTTCACGGGGGTCGTAGCGTGCGTCCACTCTACGCCGTCGGGCGCGCAACACCTGCAACGCAGCATAATACCGGTCCCGGCGTGCACGCGCCTCCTCTACAGACAGTCGGGGAACATCGGGCAGGGACAGATCGGCTCGGGGATGCAGGCGATACTCCAACCAGGCGATGCGATGTTCGAGCTGCCGGATGCGCTCCGTCAGGCGGCGTGACGCGTCCAGCTGAATGGCGAGCCCGGCCCCCTGTCCGGTTGTGGCGAGCCACTGCGCCACCCCTTCGGCCCACGAGGCGGAAATCGCGTCTGGATCTCCACCGGACTCCAGCATCAGGTCGGCCTCCTGCAGGGCGATCCACTCGCGCCGCACCTGTTGCACGGGAACGCCCTGATCGCGCGCCATCTGCTGGAACGCCCGTTGTACCGACGCCTGCAGAGCTGCCTGCTCCACGATCGGGCGGATCTGCGTCACCACGCGCTCCACACTGGCAAGCGTGTTCCGGTGCCCCATGATACGCTCCCGGAAGCCCTCGATGATCGCACGCTCCAGAGCGGCGCCCCGGAGCTGCGCAGGCAGGGGCTCAGGAGGTACAGGCACAGAGCGGTGTTCCTGTGTGACGGGCGCTACAGGCACGGCAACGGAAGCGGGTGCGGGACCGGAAGGTCCGTACCCGCACCCGCTGCATATGCTCCCGAGCAGAATAACACCTGCCAGCGAGGTCCGATACACTCCTCCTGCCACCCTGCGGCTACTTCCCGGGGTCCACCACAAAGATGACCCGGTAGCGCCCGAGAAAACCGCTTTCCGCGTCCGCTTCCAGAAGCCGGTCTGCGTCCTCATCTGAAATGACTGCATCGGTGTTGAAGCGCCCACCGGCACGACCGATCGCACGCAGGATGAGCGGGTTGTTGCCGGCACGACTGTCGTTCTGTGCCTGCGCCATAGTAGTCGCGTAGACAGCGATGCCATGCTCGATCACGAAGTCCGGATTGGCCTGCACTGTGCCCCAGATCTCACTGCCATCGGGCCGCCGGATCTTCGGGCACATACCGCGCTCCAGGCCGAGCCCGCGCGCGTCGATGATCACCGAGGTCACAGGAACGTTGGCGCGCGGTGCGGGTACCCGGGGCAGATTGTCGCGCCGCAACGCCGGGATGCGCACTTTGACCGGGGGCAGGCGCGTCTCGGGCTCGGATCCGGATACCTGCTGCTCCCGTCGGGCTACCTCCGGAATGAACACGCTGGCGACACTGCGTTCGCCGTAGAGAGGCAGGGCCACTGTGACTTCTACGATGGTGTCATTGCCCATGGCGAGCTTGCGCTCATCGATGATTTCCGCGCCCCGGACCACGCCCTGGATCTCAGCGCGAATGGTCGTGTCCGCCTCAAAATCCCGCCCCACGGTGCGGGCATCGATCCGCACATGATCGATCGCCATCAGCAGGTTCTGCAGTGCATCCAGCTTGGCATAGTCACGGGCGCGCAGGTAGGCCTTGGCCTGATTGGGATTGCGCCGGTCGATCGCCCCTCGCCCGGTAGCGTAGAGCGTGCCCTTGCCCCAATCGAGCCGGGCCTCCGGTGTGATCCGCTCTCCCGACCATTTCTGCCGCCCACCTGCGGTCGCCGGCAACAGCAGGGCCATCACCATCAGCGCGAGGCATCCCCGCATACAGATCGTTCTCACCATTGCAAAGCGCTCCTTTATCTACGTGTCACACGCGGCCGGGCGCTGGCCGCGCACAGGATCGTCGGTCCCCGATCATTGGTAACCGTCAACGTGGTCCGTTCCAGTGTCAGGGTGGACAGGCGGCGTCGGACGCTGCGCGTGTCCAATCGCGTATGAAATCGCAGGATGTAGTCTCGCGGGGCCTCCTGCTCTCCGATGAACCGCACGAAGCCACGCATGCTCCGTACGTGCTCTTTGAGCAGGACGCGCCCACGCCGGTCCAGCCCGGAAACGCGTACCGCCACGGCATGCCCGTCCTGCCGCTCCCGGGCCCAGAGGGCGAGCATGCGGTGTACGAACTCCCGGAAATCGCTCTGCAGAAATCGCGCAGCGGCCTCCATGACAGCCTCATTGCGGGCGTCCGCATCCCCGGAGAAGCTGCAACCAGTCCCTTCGACATAGGATACGAACAACGCCTCCTCGCTCGCCATGGAGATCACGCGCCACACCAGCCGCGCCCGACAGGTCGCTACCGTCTCACCCACCCCGTAGGGCGTCTCCCTGTCACCGTACCGGATCATCGGGACTGTTTCGATCTTTCCAGAGAGCACGATTTCGGCCGATGCGCCGGCGGTTACCTCAAACCCGTGCTCACGCAACGCCTTCTGAACGGCGGCCTGCGCGCGTTGCGCCGTGCTGTCTCCCCCAATCTCCACCCGGATACGCGGGCGCTCCAGATCGTTGTACACGTCCTCCATCTCAGAGAGGTGCTGAATGACCGGTATCAGCGCGACCGTAGCCCGGATCTGGATACGCAGGATACGCCCGTTGCCCACGCGTTCGATCTGGCGCGAACCCGGAACCACTTCCCACTGTCGCACGAAGCCCCGCGTCTCACTGCGGATTTCACTATCCGCGATCTCGTAGTCACGCCCTACAGCGCGCGCACGCAGAAATACGCCGACCACTTTCTCCACTGCGTTGCGCTTGGCGTCCCAGATCGCTTCCTCCTCGGCACCTGCCAGATCTCCCTGGACCGACGCCATGCCCTCCGCGACCACCGTCAGCGCGTCCGGATCGTTCGGTGCTGCCAGAACGGCGGCACCGGGCGTCAGTCCAAGCAGGATCAGCAGCAGGATGCGAGCGATCATCGGCGTCAGTCGCGCGGATTTACCAGCACGCACACCGACCATCGGTCGAGGAAGTGTCCTCGCCGGTTGGCCATCCGGATGCGTTCAGCAGTTTGATTGGTGACCACAATATCTCCACGATGTGCCCCCTTCACGTCGATCGCCCGCACAATCAGGGGGCGACTGCCGGCGCGCCGGGCTTCGCGCGCGCTGGTACAGTAGGCAGCCAGACCTTCATCCAGCAGGAAGTTGTAGTCTGGAATGTGCCGGGGGTCCGGATAGACCACATTGCCAGCCTCGTCCAGAATACGCAGGTTCATTGTCCGGTTGAGCCGCAGATCCACGGCGTCCACGATCAGGCCGGTGTAGGCATCGGGATCCGCCACGTAGCGGGTCGTTCCGATCACTGTAGACGTCGATACCGCGTCCGGGTCGGAGTCCAGCACCGACATACGCTCCAGCAGAAGGGCAACAAACGCCCAGGTTGCAATCCGCCTGCCACGCACTATCTCGCCCGGCCGCCAGATCCCCTGCTCGATGGCCGCAGCCACATACGGCCGCGACCACGCCGGGCAGTCCTCGATATCCTCTGGCAGATCCTTAAGAAGCCGGTCGCGATAGGTATCGACCCGTTCCGGTGGGGCAACCACCTTGACCAGAGCGACCAGAGCCCGGATCCGGGAAACGGGAGCCTGTGGCGTCTGCGTTCGGATCGGCGGGTCCGTCTGCACTGGCAGGAAGCGCGAGAGCCTGCCCACCAGCGCAATGAATTCCTGTTCGCTGACCGCCTGCTTCAGGCGCGCAGTGTTCGGGATCAGACCGGAGCGCCGCAGGCGCTCCAGATAGTGCGCGTTTGCAGTTGCCTCTTCTTCCTCCTCTCCCCCGGCACTGTCCGTACTCTCTGCAGGTCTGCGGGCGCCTGTACGAGACACAGGCGGCTGCCCGGAGACCCGCCTGTTCCCCTCCGGAAGGTCCGCATGCGCTGTCTCCGCATGCACGTAGTCTCCCAGCTCCGGTGAAGCAGGCCTCTCTTCCAGAGGCAGCCGGCTTCCAGTGACGCGCTGATGGAATTGCTGTGCCAATCGTTGCGTGATGGCCAGCAGATCGGAACGCTTGCCCGAGACACTGGCGGCCCCTCCGGCTGCCAGTCGCCCCGTCTTCACGTCCAGCAGCCGTGCGTTGATGATGATCTGATCTTCTCGTACCAGATAGCTGCCCACGATGAGCCTGTCGGCACTGACCAGCGCGCCCAGCCGCTTGACCTCCTGTGGCTGTACCAGTCCCGAAGATTGCAATTTGAGTTCCGCCAGCGCCTGACGGATCTCTCCGCGCTCGACCAGGTTCAGCTGCCGGGACTGAGCCAGCACAGTGAGCAGTGTCTCGGCAATGAAACGGCCCAGCTCTTTATCCGCGCCAGAGAAGTCCGCCACTGCGATGGTAATGCCAGCAGTGGTCTCTTTGAGAGCAGGATGCGATGTGGCAGCACGTACTGAGCCACAGAGGAGGAGAGCCACGCATAAAGCCAGACAGGGACTCCGCACTGCGAATCCCTCCTTTCTGCAAAGCGCACGCGCAGAAGCGACCCTTTGTGATGCACAGAAAAGACGTTGCGCCGGGCAAATCGTTACACGTGGAATTCTGCGAAAAATTGGTGCCATCCCCGCATCCTTACGTGCCCGGGCGCTCGACGTAGTTTAGCCTTCGCTCCTGAGCACAACGCTTCCTTTCAAAAAATTCGTGCTTTTTCGCGCCCTGCTTTTGCGCCGGCCACCGCATTCAACGCCATGTTCACTGCCGTCAGCTGTCGGATCAGTTCCGGGGTGCGCTGTGCTCCCCAGGATCTCGGGCCATGCTCGGGATGATCGGGTTCGAACTCCCAAGCCCAGACAGCGGCCATCGGCGCAGCACCCGCTTCCAGACGCCGCAGGAAGTCTCGCGTCCATGCGGCTTCTTGCTCCCGCCCATCGGCCCACACGGTCTGTCCAAACTCCCCGACGAACAGGGGCTTCCCGATGATGTCGGCAGCCGTGCGGGTCCACGGCAGG
This sequence comes from Chthonomonadaceae bacterium, assembly GCA_025054835.1. GTDB lineage: Bacteria > Armatimonadota > Chthonomonadetes > Chthonomonadales > Chthonomonadaceae > JANWZQ01. The sequence continues at coordinate 5,394 of JANWZQ010000020.1, read as the reverse complement.
TGAAACGCCTGATCCGGGCTCCACTCCACCCAGCCGAACGCCTCCCCGGCCTCAGGGTACTGGTGCACACTGAGAACGTCCAGCGGGTCCGGGTTGTAGAACGCCAGCATCTGCCGGTACTGATCGAACGAGTCTCTGCGCCAGTCCATTGGAAAATCGAGCGGATCCGTGCGGTCCCGATGAGCCCGCATTGCCTGATGCAGGTGCCATGCAGCGGGCCGCATGTCGGCATTCCCGGAAGTGATCGGGTGGTTCCGATCGATCTGCTTGATCTGGCGTGCGATGCGGATCAGAAAGTCCCGCACATCGTCCGATGTCGGGATCTGATTATCGGCGCGCACCGGGCGCCCTTCCGCCCGATCGTGCTGTCGTGACAGGTCGGCTTCCAGGTTGTACTCGTTTCCGATCTCCCAGAGCAGCACGCGTGGATCATCACGGTAGCGTTCCACCACTGCAGTCACGTAGCGTAACGCCAGCTCGCCAGAGACGGAGTTCAGACGCAACGTGTCCACGATGTACTCCTTCCTGTCCCGCGTCTGTCGCACGTACCCGGATAGCATATGCGGGTTCCAGAGCAGGGAAGGAACCAACCGCATGCCCGCATCCTGCACTGCCTCCAGCATGGCGTCGAAGGCGGCAAACCACTGGCCTGGCTCTTTCTCGAAGCGGCGGAACCGTTCCGGCCCCCAGGTTGTCCCCCAGCAACGCACGAAGCGCGCACCGGCTTCGCTGGCACGGCGCAGGATGTCGCGCATGTTCGCCCCTGCGCCTGTCAGGAAGCGCTCGAACAGGTCCGGCACGTTCACGCCCACATTACGGAACTCCCGATCCCCCAGATAGAGGCGCGTTTTTTCCACGCGCAGGAAGTCCGGGCGTGGCGCCCGTTGTCGTCGTGGAGGAGCCCCACTACCTGTCAGCAGACCTGTTATGCCACACAGAAACGCTCTGCGCGTGTGCACTACCCCCTCCTGCACGGGATCTGTCAGACGCTACCAGCATACTGTCATGGTTTCTTCCCCGTTTTTTTCGCAGGCACAGAAGGAACATACCTATTTTGGTCATAATATATGGTGTTGATCAGGTTCTGTCCCGGGCCAGACGCCCGCGAGGGGGTGACCTCACGCCCCTGTCAGACGTCGGCCCGATCGGGCCACGCAGCATTGCCTATGCATTCAGCACCGCGTGCGTTATCCCCCGAGCGTGCGCTCTTGCAAGACACTCAGCGGTATCCGGCCCGATCTCCCTGCCGGACACCCCCGCCACGTGTGGTGGTCTCCAAATCTCATGTTGCGATGGCAAGGAAGGAACACGTTCGATGCGGCATCTAGCTTTCCATCATCTGCTTCGCCATGGGGGAGTGTGCGCCCTCCTGCTCGTCTCCGGATTGCCCGTACCCGCTCAGGTCACGGCTCCTGCCAGTGCGCAGCGATCCGTTGCAACGGACGCGCCATCTATCACCCGGCGCCCCCGCAGCATTCAGGAAGCGGAGCAAGAGATCCGGCAGATCGAGCAGCGCCTCAAGGCCCGCGGGGCCACACCGTCGGGTGGGAACAGTGAACCCGGAGGGCGGCAACTCGATACAGATCGGAAGCGGCTCAACTGGTTGCGCTCTTTCCTCTACCGGATGTCACTCCTCGCCAATGAGAAGCGAGAGGTAGACTGGCAGGCTATCGAGCGGGGACGCGCACATCGGGACCGTATGCCGACCCCGCAACGCAAGAACGGGAACGGTATCCGCTCTTTCTCTGCTCCCACTCCCGGAGAGAGCGTGATCGTCATCGAGACCCCGGAGGCTCCCCCGGTACGATGGCAGTTTGTGGGTCCGCGTAACCTGCGCACGCCCACCCGCTTCGCTTTCGGCCCGGGTGTTGTCAGCGGACGGATCAACGGGGTGGCCTTTGATCCCAATCGTGCGGGCACCTACTATGTTGCCGCCCCTCTGGGAGGCGTATGGAAAACGACGGATCGGGGCCGCACCTGGACGCCGTTGATGGAAACCCTGCCGGGGCAGGCCACGACCTGCGTCACGGTCGACCCGAACAACTCCGACATCGTCTACGTCGGCACCGGCGATTACAATGGTTCCGACGGTGTGGGTTTCGGCCTGCTGAAGTCGACCAATGGCGGCGCGACGTGGACGCAACTGGGCACCGCGCAGTTCGGGATCGCATCCATTCGCAAGGTCTGGGTTGACCCGCTCAACTCCCAGCACCTGTTGGTGACGGCCGGCCCCAACGGGCTCTTCCGTTCTACGAACGGAGGCACTACCTTCACCAACATCTTCTCCACCACCGGCTCGGTCAGCAACGTCGCCTACAACGCTAACCGCACCGTGCTCTACATGAGCGTGGACCGGACCGCGCCCGGCAGCAATGCGGGGATCTTCCGCTCCACCAATAATGGAGCGACATGGACGCGCGTGCTCGTCAGTGGCGGAGGACGGATGGACGTGGCTCCGTCGCTGGTCAACCCGAACGTCGTGTACGCACTGGATGAGGGTGCTCGGGCCGTCTACAAGAGCGAGAACGGGGGCACCACATGGGTCAACACGACCAGCAACCTGCCTCGCTCGGAGTGGGTGCAGGCCTACTATGATTTCTACATCGCCTGCTCCCCGCACGGCAATCAGGACATGGTCTGGGTGGGGTTGCTCGACCTGATCCTCTCCAAAGATGGGGGTGCCACCTGGCAGCCAATTGGTAACGTCTACACCAGCGCCGCTCTGACGCATACCGACCAGCATGGGTTCGCCTACAATCCGCGCCGCCCCTACGAGTTGCTCATCGGCAACGACGGAGGCGTCTACCGGTTGACCTTCAGCCCGGAGGACGATTTCTTTCGCTTCGAAAGCCTGAATGCGAACCTGGGCGTGACCCAGTTCTACGGATTGGACATTCATCCCTCGGTTGATACCTATCTAATTGGTGGCACGCAGGACAACGCCACACCGCGCTCCAATTTCAATCCGCTGCAGTGGGACAACGTGGGCCTCGGCGATGGTGGGCACGCCTTTGTCAATCCTCTGAATGTGCCCAACCAGTACAGCACCTCACAGTCCTACGTGGACGGTAACGGCGAGGACTGGCTCGCCATGCTGCGCACAGATGATAACTGGACGTCTGCCTTCTCCATCGACACAGATGTCATCGAGAACCCGCTCTTCATCACTGCGGAGGCCATGGACCGGACGCGCCCGCAGTTCCTCTTCGCCGGAGGCAGCAATGTGGTGCGCTATGATGCCAGCAGTGGCACATCCGGTTCCTGGCAGCAGACCGACGACAACCTGAACGCGCCGGCATTTTCCGACAACGGCAGCCCGGCCTTCCCGGAATATCCCGGTCCGGTCGGCCCGGTCAGCGCGATGGGCGTCTCGCGGGGCGTGGATCCGGGCGATCCCAAGCTGGTGCTGGCGGGAACCGTTTTCGGCGCGGTCTTCGTCTCCTCCGAGGACGGTCAGAACTTCCAGCGCGTTGACCTGCGGCATGGGCGGATCCCGCCCCCGCCGTTCGGCCCCGGTGAAGAGCCGGACGGCACGCCGTTCCTGGACCCGTTGCTGCCTTCGCGCGCTGTCACCAGCATTCAGGGCAGCATCTTCAACAACAACCGGGTATTCATCACCATGGGTGGTACCGGTGGCGGGCACGTGTACCGGGGCGACAATGTGACCAACCCCTTCGCGGTCAACTGGGTTGACATCAGCGGGGTTGGCGCTGGCAGACTTCCAGACGTTCCGGCTTACTCGCTGGCCATCCTGCCCTATGAGCAGGGACGCCGGATGTATGTGGGTACCGAGATCGGTGTGTTCTACACCGAGAATGGTGGCCAGACGTGGAGCAATGTCACGGTGCCACTGGGTCTACCCAACGTCCGGGTCACCCGGCTGGAGTTCAATCCCTCCACTGGAACGCTGACCGCCGCGACCTATGGGCGCGGGATCTGGCAGATCCAGGTGGGCAATAACGTCCTGTTGCAGTTGAACACGGTGTTGCAGTACTACCGGGGCAGCAGGTCGCGCCTGAACGCCGTGGTACAGATCTACGTGCCCGGTCAGACGCCGGACACTTTCCCGCCCATCGAAGTGAAGCGCGGGCCCCTGACCACGGCAGGCTACTTCATCCAGCGCGTCTCCTCACGGGGCACGTTCGACATCTACATCACTGTGCCGCGCTTCCTGCGCAAGCGGGTGCCACAGGTCTCCATTATCAGCGGAAACCCTGTCTCGACAGGTACGATGTACTGCGGCGATGTCAACGGCGATAACGTGATCGATGACACGGACGTCGAGCTGGTGCGACAGGCCATGGGCCGCTTCAATACCGGCACTGTGGACCTTGACGGTGACGGCCGGGTTACCTCCCGGGACCTGAGCATCGTGCAGCAGAACCTGGGCCGACAGGGAGACTGACACCGGAAAGCAGATACCGACAGGCTGTTGACGTACTCTGTCAACAGCCTGTATTACCGTATAGCGCTCATATCCTCAACTGGCAGAGTTCGTGCTGTCCCGTACATCCAGTTCGCTCCTGCGCAACCAGAGCGTCTTCTTAAACCAGCCACGGAGGTCGCCAATGCATGACTTCAAACCAGAACCGGATTATTCCAGTGAAGAATGGCGTCAGATCAGCATCCGGTACCGCGAACAGTACGGCAGCGCTAGATGTCCGAACTGTGCCTATGAAGCATTCATACCGCCCTTCACGGAGGCTACCTGGATCGCATGGGGGTATTTTGACGATGATTCAGACTCTGAGGATCGTCTGTTCCCCTTTGCCACCTCTACCGATTGCCTCCTCTGGTTGCGATGGGCCGTCTTCGAAGCCGTCCTCGACCGTGAGGATTGCCTTGAAGACGACCCGACAATCAGAGACACTGCACGCCTTGCCATCTGCCAGATCGATACCGCGGAACCGGGAGCCAGCTCCGAGCAGCTTCTGGAAGCACTGGATTATGCGGTGAGGTATGAACAGTACGGCAAATTCATACTCTCCAAGGTGGAGTCGCTTGCTGACTATGTCGTGGATAATGGTTCCCTGGAGGAATGGAGCGCGTTTCTGGACGTGGAAGCTGATTTTGAAAAAAGCTGGCAGAATTCCCTGGAAACCTGGCAGAAGCTGTATGATGCTTTTAAGGACGCCGGCTTCACACGTATCCACCCGCCAGAACTGCCGGAGGAGTGAATGCCTGTGTGCGTTGATACGCGCCCGTCTCTTCCGACAACCTGTGTTCCAGCAAACAGCCTGACAGGGTAACAGATCCCTTGTCAGGAAGGAGGCAGAGCCGGGGCGGTGTCGCGGGCGGTCAACGGCCCCCCGCCGCCGCACACCACGCCCCGAAAACATCAGCCGGGCTACGGGCGCGGGCGGCGCGCCACCCCGGCCCGCCACCGGGGGGAGG
>JANWZQ010000098.1 GCA_025054835.1 Chthonomonadaceae bacterium | reverse complement strand
GTGCGTGCTGGCCTAGGAGAAACAGTTGCATACGCCTATCAGGAGCAACCTCGCGGTACGGGCGATGCCGTCAAAGCCGCGCAACCTCTTCTGAACGACTGGCCGGGAGCGATTCTGGTGCTCGCCGGCGATGTTCCTCTTCTACCTGCAGATACGCTGCGTCACCTGCTGCAACATCACCGGCAGACGCGCGCTGATGTCACCCTGTTAACTGCTTTTCTGGAGGATCCGACCGGGTACGGGCGCATTGTTCGCGACCCGCAGACCGGGCAGGTCGTACGGATCGTGGAAGAGCGGGACGCCAGCGCGCAGGAGCGCGCCATCCGGGAATGGAACCCGTCAATCTATGTGTTTCGCGCGGGTGCACTCTGGAGTGCGCTGGCCGAGGTGCGGCCGCTCAATGCGCAGGGAGAGTATTATCTGACGGACACAGTGAGCGTGCTGGTGCGGCGTGGCGCTACCGTGGAGGCTGTGCCCGCTACGGATGCGCGTGACGTGCTGGGGGTGAACAACCGTGTGGAGCTGGCGCAGGCTGCCGCGCTCCTGCGCCAGCGCCTGTTGAACGTGCTGATGCTCTCCGGAGTCACCGTGGTGGACCCGGCTACCACCTATGTGGACGTGGATGTGATGGTGGGACAGGACACCGTGATCGAGCCACATACCTTTCTGCTCCGGGGCACGCGTATCGGGGAGGACTGTGTGATCGGCCCGTTCACCCGTATCGAGGGCAGCACGATCGGGAATGGCGTGCGAGTGCTCGCCTCGCAGGTCGTGGACAGTGTGATCGCGGACGGGGCGCGGGTCGGACCATATGCGCACCTCCGCCCCGGCACGCATCTGGAGCAGGAGGTCAAGATCGGCAACTTCGTAGAGGTCAAGAACGCGCACATGGGCGCGCGTGCACAGGCATCGCACCTCTCCTACATTGGCGATGCCGAAGTGGGGATGAAGACCAACATTGGCGCCGGAACCATCACCTGCAACTACGATGGTTTCCGTAAGTTCCGGACCCGGATTGGCAGCAACGCCTTCATTGGTTCGCACACCACGTTGATCGCGCCTGTTGTCGTGGGCGATGGCGCGGTGGTTGCGGCGGGCACAACGATCGCAGAGGACGTCCCTGAAGACGCTCTGGCCATTGCACGCACCGCAATGACAATCAAAGAGGGCGGCGCGATCCGCTATCGCGCCAGGCGCGCTCCACAATCGGAGACCGTCTGACCCTCCGAACGAGAAAAAGGGTACCCGCATCGCGAACGGAGGAGAGCAATGAAGCGGGGAGCACAGGACCTGCGGATTTTCACCGGCAATGCCAACCCCGGGTTGGCTGCACGTATCGCGGACATTCTGGGCACGTCGCTGGGCCGGATCGTTGTCAGCAAGTTCTCGGACGGTGAGATCTGTGTCAAGATTGAGGAGAGTGCTCGCGGGCAGGACATCTTCATTGTGCAGCCGACCTGCTGCCCGGTCAATGACAATTTGATGGAAGTGCTCATCATGATCGATGCCTTCCGTCGTGCTTCGGCTCGTCGCATCACCGTGGTGCTGCCCTACTACGGCTACGCGCGTCAGGACAAGAAGGTCAAGCCCCGGGAACCGGTCACTGCCCGCCTGATCGCCAATCTCATCACGCAGGCCGGGGCCAGCCGGGTGCTGTGTGTGGATCTGCATGCGGGGCAGATACAGGGCT
>JANWZQ010000006.1 GCA_025054835.1 Chthonomonadaceae bacterium | reverse complement strand
ATTGCGCTGGCCGGCATTGCGGTGTTGAATGGTCTGGTGATGGTGACGTTTATCAATCAGTTGCGGCAGGAGGGATTGTCGGTGCGTGCGGCTACGTTGCAGGGTGCTGTTGCGCGCCTGCGTCCTGTGCTGATGACAGCGGCGGTTGCCGGGATCGGCTTTCTGCCTATGGCGCTTTCTACCGGGGCGGGAGCGGAGGTACAACGCCCGCTAGCGACAGTGGTGATCGGGGGGTTGCTCTCGGCCACGGCGCTGACGCTCATCGTGCTGCCCACGCTGTATGCCTGGGTTGAAAGGGATCAGCCGTCTGCCGGGTCCGGATCCCGGGGGTTACTTTCCTGATGTTTTCCCCGGGGTGTACCAGTCTGGCAAGACACTATCCCTTTCCGTAGAGTGTCGTGCGCGCACACTGATTTTCCGGAAAATCGCCAGTGCGATACCGGGCTCCGATGCCATACGGGCTGTGATGGCGGCAGGGGCGCTAGCGCTCGGACTGCAATGTCTTTTCGATCCGGGCCCAGGTGTCCCGGAGGGTGACGGTGCGGTTGAAGACCGGGGCGCCGGGCCGCGCATCGCGGTCCATGCAGAAGTATCCGAGCCGTTCGAACTGGTAGCGTGTGCCGGGGGGCGCGCTGGCGATGCCCGGTTCCACGAAGCCGTGCTTTACCTGTAGCGCGTTCGGGTTGAGGTTGTCCAGGTAGGTTTTTCCGGGTTCTACGTCATCCGGGTCGGGTTTCAGGAAGAGGTGGTCGTAGAGGCGCAATTCTGCGGGCACGGCCGTGGGCACGGCTACCCAGTGGAGGGTGGCTTTGACCTTGCGTCCGTCCGGGGCGTCCCCGCCGCGGGTTTCCGGGTCGTATGTGCAGCGTAATTCTACCACGTTGCCTGCTGCATCTTTCACTACTTCTTCGCATCGGATGAAGTAGGCGTTGCGCAGGCGCACTTCTCGTCCCGGGGCAAGGCGATAGAATTTCGGCGGGGGTTCTTCGCGGAAGTCGTCCTGTTCGATGTAGAGTTCCCGGGCGAAGGGCACTTTGCGCGTTCCGGCGGCGGGGTCTTCCGGGTTGTTGATGACGTCGAGTTCTTCGATGTGCCCTTCCGGGTAGTTGACCAGCACGATTTTGAGGGGATTCTGCACGGCCATGGCCCGGGGGGCGCGGCGGTTCAGGTCTTCGCGGATGCAGTCTTCCAGCACGGCGATGTCGACCATGCTGTCTGTTTTGGCGATCCCGATGCGGCGGCAGAACTCCCGGATGGCTTCCGGGGTGTAGCCGCGGCGGCGGAGTCCGGCGAGGGTGGGGAGGCGCGGGTCGTCGTAACCGTCGACGTATCCTCCGTTGACCAGTTCAATGAACCGGCGCTTGCTGAGCACCGTGTAGGTGAGATTGAGTCGGGCGAACTCGATCTGCCGGGGGTGGTAGATGCCCAGCTGATCCAGGAACCAGTCGTAGAGTGGCCGGTGGATTTCGTACTCCTGTGAGCAGAGGGAGTGCGTGATGCCCTCGATGGAGTCTTCCAGTCCGTGCGCCCAGTCGTAGGTGGGGTAGATGCACCATTTATCGCCCTGCCGGTGGTGCCGGGCGTGGATGATGCGGTACATGACCGGGTCTCGCAGGAGCATGTTGGGGGAGGCCATGTCGATTTTCGCGCGCAGGGTGCGCGCGCCATCGGGGAACTCGCCGGCACGCATGCGCGCGAACAGGTCCAGATTTTCCTCCACGCTGCGATTGCGGTAGGGGCTTTCGATGCCGGGGGTGGTGGGGGTGCCGCGCGTGGCACTCAGTTCTTCGGCCGACAGGTCGCACACGTAGGCCTTGCCTTTGCGGATCAGCACCTGTGCCCACTCGTACATCTGTTCAAAGTAGTCCGAGGCGAAGAAGAGCCGGTCTTCCCAGTCGGCGCCCAGCCATCGCACATCTTCGATGATGCTCTCCACGAACTCCGCTTCTTCTCGCAACGGGTTGGTATCGTCGAAGCGCAGGTTGAATTTGCCTCCGAAATCGAGGGCGATGCCGTAGTCGATCCAGACCGCTTTGGCGTGCCCGATGTGCAGATAGGCGTTGGGTTCCGGTGGGAAGCGCGTGTGTACTCGATTGAACCGGCCCGCGCGCAGGTCTTCTTTGATCGCCTCACGGATGAAATCGTTTGGCATGTCCGGGCGCCATGCGGGCATTCCGGTGGTGTCTCGCTCCTGTGCAGACTCCATAGCGCCTGTGGCCCTGTCCTCCTTGCGACGTCTTCTGCTGCTTGCGTTATACCGCAGGGCGCACGATTCTTGCAAGGGACGCTGGTGGAGGCCGGGCGATACCGGCGGCCACAAGGAAAAGCGGGGGCTGGTCACGAAATCCATTAGACGAGATCTGAACCTGATGTGTGAGGGAGGAACCGATGCCTGCACCGACTCCCATGGAAATTTATCTGTTTGATCTGCGCGGCTATATCGTGCTGGAGAACGCGGTGCCCCCGGAGCAGGTGGCACGGATCAACGCTGCGATCGATGCCATTCCACCGCTGGGCAACGGGGAGTGGTATGGCAATGTGCAGGGCCACACCTACCACGGTGAGATTGATGGGCGCAACCTGCAGAACATTGTGGAGGGGGGCGAGCCCTTCGAGGAATTGATCGATCACCCCGCATGGATCGATCATGTGCGCACTTTCGTGGGTGTGAAGGAGGGGCTCTTTATTGATGAGTGTTTCGTGACGCTGCGTGGTCCATCGCAGTTCATCAACATTCACTCTGGCGGGCATCTGCGGTGGACTCGCACGCAGTTTGCTTACCATGACGGGCAGTTCCATTGCGGGCAGGTTAACGTGCTGCTGGCGCTCACCGATATTCTGGAGATGGCGGACGGGCCGACTGTCGTTATTCCGGGCAGCCACAAGTCCAACATCGAGCATCCTGTGTTTCAGAAGGGCTATATGAACATGCTGGGCGACCCACCGGAGGATGTGGAGGGCGCGATCCCGGTCTTTCTGAAAGCGGGGGATGCCATTGTGTTTGTGGACTCTCTGTGTCATGGGGGCGCTTCGCGCACGAAGCCCGGCATCCGGCGTACGCTGGTGTATCGTTACGGTCCTTACTGGGGCGCGACGCGTTTCGGGTACATCTATTCCAATGAGCTGATAGCGCGTCTGACCCCGGAGCGCGCGAAGATCCTGCGCCCTATTCCGTTCCGCAGTCCCATTCCTGCTCCTGTCTCTTGCTGAACTGGAGGCTCCGCATGCCTGTACTGACCCCGGAAGACCATGCTTTCTTTGAGAAGAACGGCTATTTGCTGGTGCGCAACGTGATTCCGAAAGAGGACTGCGATGCGGTGATTGCCGCGATTTTCGAGTTTCTCGGGATGGATCCGGAGGATCCGGAGGACTGGTACCGCCCTCCGCTCAAGCCGGGGGGTATGGTGGAGATGTATCAGCATCAGGCTCTGTGGAACACCCGGCAGAACCCGAAGCTCTACACGATTTTCACGGAGATCCTGGGGCGCAAAGATCTGTGGGTGACGATCGACCGGGTCGGGTTCAAGCCGCCCCGGCATCCGGATCATCCGGAATACGACCACACGGGTTTTGTGCACTGGGATACGGACACGTCGATCCTGCCGCAACCCTTCGGGGTGCAGGGGGTGCTTTACCTGTCTGACACCGATGAGCACATGGGGGGATTCTGCTGTATTCCGGGTTTTCATGGTAAGGCGCTGGAGGCATGGATTGCCGAGCAACCGGCCGATCGCAACCCCTATGCCCCGGATCTTTCGCGCCTGCCCCCGGGCATGCAGGTGACTCCGATCCCGGGGAATGCGGGGGACTTTGTCATCTGGAATAGCCTGCTGGCGCACGGGAATGGGCGCAATGTGTCCACGCGCCCGCGCTTCTCGCAGTATATCTCGATGTTCCCGGCCTGCTACGAGGACGAGGCGCAACGCCAGCACCGGATCCATTGCTGGCAGCATCGTCTTCCCCCCGGCAATGAGGTTTTCCCCGGGGATCCCCGGGAGATCGAGCAGAAGTACTTCACCACGGCCACGCTGACGCCACTGGGGCGCAAACTGCTGGGGCTGGATCCGTGGGACGTTGTATGACCTCGATGGAGGCGCGAACGTCCGGTGCTACCGATCCCGCTGCCGCTCTGGAGGCGTTCGGTGCCCCGCTGTCGCGGGACTTTTACCGGCAGGATGCCGTGCAACTGGCGCCGATGCTGCTCAACTGTATTCTGGTGCATGAGACGGCGGAAGGGATCCGCGCTGGCCGGATCACCGAGACAGAGGCCTACACGCAGGATGAGCCGGCGTGTCATGCTTTTCGTGGCCGGACGCTCCGTAACGCTGTGATGTTTGGCCCGCCGGGCCATGCTTACATCTACTTCACGTACGGTATGCACCATTGTATGAACGCGGTCTCCGGCCCGGAGGGGCGGGGCGAGGCCGTGCTGATCCGTGCGGTTGAGCCGCTGGTGGGTCTGGAGCAGATGCTGCGGGCGCGGGGCCTGCCGGCGCCGGCCCCCGGTGCCGCGCTCACGCCAGCGGCACGGGTTCGACTGGGACGTGCGCTCTGCGGGGGACCGGGGAGGTTGTGTCAGGCGTTTGGTCTGGATCGTACGTTGAATGGCGACGACCTGACGCGGCGTCCGCGCCTCTGGATCGCGCCTCCCGGGGTGTCTGCGGGTTTTGCCCGGCCGGAGTCGATCGTCGCTTCACCCCGTATCGGTATCTCGGCAGGTACCGATCTGCTCTGGCGCTTCACTCTGCGTGATGACCCGTACACATCGAGATAGGTCCTGATGATTGTTGACCTGATGCAACCGCCTGTCTGGCTGGCCGCCCTGCTGGCCGCTGCGATCGCTCTGCTGGCTTTCGGCCTGCGGTGGCTGGCGCTCAGTGGCGCGCTCTCTGCGTTCCTGATGGGCTGGATCATTTATGGCATTGGCGGGTTCAAGGCGGTTGTTCCGGTGCTGGTTTTTTTTGTGAGCTCCACGTTGCTTTCCCGGGTGCATCGGGCGCGGACCATGGAGGCCAGTACGGGGGATGAGAAGGGGGATGTGCGCGACGGCGGGCAGGTGTGGGCCAACGGGGGGATGGCCATGCTGCTGGTTCTGCTCTTCGCGCTGGTGCGAGACCGCTGGCCTCCGTATCTGGTGCAGTACCTGCCGGTTCTGTTTCTTGCCGCGCTGGCCGCGGTGAATGCGGATACCTGGGCGACCGAGCTGGGGAAGCTGTCCGGGGTGAAGCCACGCTCGCTTTCCAGCTGGCGGCCTGTTGCTCCCGGCACCTCCGGAGCCATTACATTCTGGGGGATCCTTGCCTCTCTGGTGGGTGCGGCGGTTGTTCCGCTCTCGGTTTTCTGGTGGTGGCCGCTCACTCCGGTGGAGTTTGTCACGGTGACGTGGTCGGGATTTCTGGGCGCTCTGCTGGACAGCATCCTTGGCGCCAGTGTGCAGGGTGTTTACCAGGATCCGGAAAGCGGCGCGTTCACCGAGAGGCGCCGGCAGAATGGCCGGGAGAACGTGCGTGTACGCGGCCTGTCGTTCATCAATAACGATGCAGTGAACTTTCTCGCCAGCCTCGGAAGTGTGCTGTGCGCGCTGGTGTTGCTGCGTTCGATCCGCTACCCTTTCCACTAGCTTTTGCTCTTTCTTTCCCCCGTTGCCGTTCGGCGCGCTGGCGTCTGTTGCGCGGATCACGCAGGAGACCTGCGCGCGCAGGCGGAAACTACTGCTGCCTCAGTGTCCTGCTGAAACCCCTGATAGAAGGAGAGAACCTGTTATGTCTGACACCGAAGTCACCCGGAAACTGCGTGTGGGGCTTATCGGGTGTGGTGGTATTTCGAACGCCCATCTGCCCCATCTGTCTTCTTCCGAGGATGTGGAGCTGGCTGCTTTCTGCGACGTTGTGGTCGAACGTGCCCGGAAGCACGCAGATAAGTACGGGGGCAACGTCTATGACGATGCGGAGAAGATGCTGGCCAGCGAGAAGCTGGATGCTGCGTTTATCCTGATCCCGACCTACGCCCATGGCGCGCCGGAGCGCGCCTGCCTGCGGGCCGGTGTGCCGTTTCTGGTGGAGAAGCCCCTCGGGCTCTACCCGGATGATCTGCGCCAGCTGTCCCGGGAGATCACCGAGGCGAACCTGCTGGCTGTTGCGGGCTTTATGAACCGCTACCGCAAGTCCGTCCATCGGGCGCGCGAGCTGTTTCAGAGGGATCCGGTGATCCTGCTGGATGGGGCGTGGATCGGAGGCCCTCCCATCCAGCGGGACGATGACTACTTCGCTAAAAATCCGATCGGGCAGTGGTGGCCGATCAAGGAGAAGAGTGGCGGGCAGTTCGTGGAACAGGTGATCCACACGGTGGATCTGGCGCGCTATCTGGCAGGGGAGGTAGTGGAAGTGTTCGCGTACGCTGCCCGGGGGTTCAACCAGAAGCTACCGAACCTGATCCAGAACTACAATCTGGATGACGCGATGGTGGTCTCCATGCGTTTTGAGAGCGGGGCGGTCGGCAACATCATGTCCTGCTGTGCGGCTCCGCAGGGCGGGGGGGTTTTCCTGAACCTCTGGGCGGCCCAGCATACCGCACGCTTCCATGAGTGGGCGCATCATGTGCAGATCTATCGGGCCGGCGAGCCGGGTGCGGAGGAGATCCGGGGCGATGTCGAGGAGATCTTCCCGCTCGAGGATCGCGCTTTCCTGAACGCTGTGAAGACCGGGGATCGGTCCGGGATCAGGTCTCCGTACGCGGATGGGGTTCGCTCCACGCTGGTTGCGCTGGCTGCCAACGAGAGTCTGGAGAAGGGTACGCCGGTCCAGGTGCAGTACGCCTGACTCTGCTGCTGGCGGGTTTATCGTGCCGCCCTGCGTACCCACAGGTCGGTGGCGGCACGCAGTTGCTCGCAGGTTGTCTGCGCGTCCGCTGCCGGTTCACAGCGCAAACGCCGGGCGGCCAGCACGCGCAGCTCCCGCGTGCCGGCGCGCGCCAGGTAGATGAGCTCACGTCGTTGCAGGTCGCTGAGGGGCACATCTTCCCGGCTCAGCAGGGCCGTCTGTGCGATCTGTGGCAGATGCAGCGCGCGCAGGGCGGCATCACGCACATGGAACAGGGAGGTTTCTACTGCGCCTGCTCGCAGATATCTGGCCGCGTGGCGTAACCGCACGGCTATCGGGTCCCGTTTGCGGCCGGCCAGCAGCTCCAGAAAGGATGCGGCCTGTTCTCGTCGCTCCCGGTCGGCCTCTTCCGCGGTGACGATCCGCTCTGGCATGGCGGTAGCAAACGCCACCCAGCGCAACAGCACGGCGCGCACACGGGCGCTGCGCGATCCAACGTGTCGTGCCCGGCACATCCGCAGTGCGTGCGTGCAGTGCTGTACCGCTTCTGCCAGTGTGGCTTCCTCTCCGGGAGCGATTACCGTGCACGCGATCAGTGAATGCCCGGCGTCGTCACCGGCCTCTCCGGTCGCGTCCGTCCCGTCGGATGCGGGATCCTCTGGCGCGAAGCGCAGCAGGGGGACATGGATTCCCCGGCGCAATCGTTCGCGCAGGCGGCGCAGTGTGGCGGCATCGGCTCCCATGAGCGGCACGCACTCACCGGCTACCCCGAGCGCTGCCAACCCGGGCAGCAGCAGTTCCTGCAGATCGTTGAGCGTGAAAGGAGCGCTGTGACGTCGCAGGACCTCGCCGGTCATTCCCTGTAGGAGTTCCCGCGAGGTCCGATCCACCCATCGGTGCCAGACCGGTTGCAGGACGTGTAAGAGTTCCGGACGTGTTGTCGCCACTTTTTGCTGCTCGCCTGACGTAATACTCGATGAAAAAATTCTGCCCTCTGCGGTACACTGTACATCATGGGGCAATGCCGCCCTCGAGTCCTTATGATCATCCAGGAAGGAGATCCACTGATGCCAGAGTTCACGCTTCCTCCGCTCCCCTATGATTACGCCGCACTTGAGCCAACGATCGATACGCTGACCATGCAGATCCATCACGATAAGCATCATGCCGCCTATGTGAACAATCTGAACGCGGCCATCAAGGACCTTGCGGAGCTGGAAGGTAAGACCATTGAAGAGATCCTTTCCAATCTGGACGCTGTGCCGGAGAGCGCTCGCACGGCGGTGCGCAATAATGGCGGCGGGCACGCCAACCACACTCTGTTCTGGGAGATCATGACCCCGGGAGGCAGCAAGGAGCCGACCGGTGCGCTGGCCGATGCGATCAACGCGACCTTCGGTGGCCTGGAGGAGCTCAAGAGGCAGGTCAACGATGCCGGCGTGAAACGGTTCGGCAGCGGGTGGGCCTGGCTGGTCTCCGATAGCAACGGGGTGCTCTCGGTGATGAGCACGCCCAATCAGGATTCGCCCCTGATGGAGGGCAAGATCCCGATCCTGGGCGTCGACGTGTGGGAGCATGCCTACTATCTGAAGTACCAGAACCGCCGTCCGGACTATCTGGCGGCCTGGTGGAACGTGGTCAACTGGGATAAGGTCGCCGAGCGCTACGCCGCTGTCAGAGGGTGACGTTTGACCCCGGAGTTCCCGGGCGGGACGGGCTACGGCCCGTCCTGTTCGCTTCTGTGGCGCAGTGTGACTGTCTGGCCTGTGGTGGCGGAAGCGTAGGCGGCCTCCATGACTTCCACCACGTGCGCTCCGTGCTCACCGGGTGAGTAGAGCTGTGCTTTTCCCTGGATTGCCTCCACGAAGTTCCCGATCGGTGTGGAAACCGGGATCAGGCTCTCTTCCCGGAAACGTTGCGCCTCCTGCCCGTGCAGCTGGATGGTGGTGTCGAATTCAAATCCGCTGACGGTGATGGTTCCTCCGGTTGCTCCGAACACGTTGCGCACCCTTCGGTTCGGGAACGCGCTGTTGCCGATGGCTGTGATTGTGGCGATCGCCCCGTTGTCCAGTTCCAGTGCGAGGGCGGTGCGCATGTCCATCGGTGTGGCGTCCATCAATGCCGACACTCTTGTAGCGCGCAGTCCGGTGACCCAGAGCACTTCCGACACCAAGTGCGATCCCCCGTCGATAAAGTAGCCCCCGCCGTTCTGCTCCGGGTCGGCGCGATAGAGGGTGGGTGGCACCACGCCCGGCAGATTTTCGGGTGGCGGCGCTTTGCCGAAGACCACATCGGCATTCCCCGTCCAGTACATGGTTGCGCTCTCTAACTGTCCCATTTCCGGCTTGCGTAGCGCCTGCCGGATACGGTGGCAGTGCGCCCAGTAGGGTGGGTTGAGCGCGACAGCCAGTTGCAGGCCCCGTTGCTGTGCGAGCGCTACCAGTTCCCAGGCCTCCGCGCTCCGGATGGTCATGGGCTTTTCCAGCAGGACGTGCAGGCCGCGTTCCAGTGCTGCCTTTGCCTGCGTGTAGTGCAGGTTGTTGGGCGTGGCAATCAGCACTGCGTCCAGAGGCGCCTGATCCAGCATACGCTCCCACTCCGCGTAGGTCTGTTCTGCTGGCACGTGAAAATGGGTCGCCATTCGGGTGCGGGCCTCCGGGTCACGGCGACACAGCGCCGTCAGGATGACATCCGAACGCTTCTGCGCGTCCGGCAGGTGACGCCGGGAAGCGAACCATCCTGCGCCAATCACACCGAGTCGCACCACTGCTGTATCTGCTGCATCCGGCATGGCAGGACTCCTTTCTGCTAGAACACAGGCAACAGAGAAATCCCGGGTATCAGAACCATGATACCGCATGCGTGGAGGAAAGAGGAGGCGGGCGCTGGAAGTCTGAACGGTTCTCAGGAAGTCGCTGGAGTGGCAACGCAGACCCGGTTACGCCCCTCACGCTTGGCCGTGTAGAGCGCTCGATCCGCCTGCTCCAGAAGGTCCGACGCGTTCCGGGCATGCCGGGGGAAGGCGGCCACACCGATGCTGACTGTGAGCGATAGCGGCTGTCCGTCCACTGTGGTGAACGTCTGCGCCTCCACGCTGGCGCGCACGCGCTCTGCTGCGATCATCCCCTGCTCCAGATCGGTCTGCGTGAGGATGATGGCGAACTCCTCGCCCCCGTAGCGGGCCACGATTTCTGTTTCGCGCACCGACCGGCGCAGCAACGCGGCCAGGTCGCGCAGGATGGCGTCGCCGGTTGTGTGACCGAAGCGGTCATTGATCGCTTTGAACCGATCGATATCCACCATCAGGAGCGTGTGGACCGTTTTGTAGCGTCGCCCGCGCTTGATCTCATCTTCCAGGCGGCGATGGAAGTAGCGATGGTTGTAGATCTGCGTGAGCCCGTCGGTGATGGCCAGCAGCTCCATCGTGTGGAACACCTCTGTCCGCTCGATGGTGATTGCGGCCTGCGCGGCCAGGATGGTCAGCAGTTGCACGTCTTCCGGCGAGAACGCGTTGGGGCGCGAATGGCTGAGATTGATCACACCGACCACGTTGTTCTGCACGCGCAACGGCATGGAGATGAACGAGCGGACCCGGGGCGGGATCATTTCCACGTTGAGCAGATTGGGCTCCTTCTGCAGGTCCGGGATGACGATCTGCTTGCCCCGTGCCGCTACCCATCCGGAGAGCCCGGCTCCTTTCTCAAAAGCGATGTGGTCCAGCAGATTGACCACGCGCCCCTGTGTTGCTTTCGGCTCCAGACGCTTGCGCGCCCGGTCCAGCAGAAAGAGTGTTGCGTTCTCGTACGGGATGACCTGTTGGATCTGGGTGATGATTGCCTGGTAGAGCTGATCCAGATCGGTGGAGGACTGCACCAGGCGACTGAGTTCGTAGAGCAGCGACAGTTCCCGCACGCGCCGCTGCAGTCCCCCGCGCTGCGCCGCATTGGTCAGTGCCACGGCAAGCGGGTGCGCGATCGTCTGCAGACGCTCGGCATCCGCCACGGTGAAGCGTGCTGCGCCACGCGGGTCACATATCCCCACTGCGCCCATGATGGTGCCCGCGCGCTCTCCGTCGGCCGGGTCCCGCAACAGGACGACCACGACGGGCATGGCCTCCGGCGACGTGGTCTCTGCGATTGGCGAGGCCGTGAGGAGACGTTCCTCACACCACGCACGCAGGTCGGCGGGTGTCAGTGCAGTGACGCTGTTGCACGTCTCGTCGCGCAATGTCGGGGCCACACGCCCCTCCAGCGCCTGCACCCGCAGGACGTCCGTGTGTGTGTCGACCATCCAGAGTGCGGCGCCACCCGCTTCCATCCGGTCGGCGACGATCCGCAACAGGTGCGCGCAGGCCTCGCTCGCGTTTCCATCCGCAACGGCCATTGTGGCGCTGACCGTGTACAGTTGCTCTGCGATTGTCAGGCGGTCCAGCTGTGCTTTCTGCTCCCGACTGATCTGCGCCAGCTCCCGGTAGTTGCTCTTCAGGTGCTCGAGAGCTGCATGGCTTTCAGCCAGCTCTTCCTCCAGCACCTCGAGCGTGCGTTGTTTCAGCAACGTGGAGCGGCGCACGGGGTTGAGTGTGCCACACTGCGTCCAGAGGACCAGGGCGGCAGATAGAAGCAACGTGCCGGTCGCCACGCCATAGAGCGCGGCTGCCTGTGGCGTGACGCCGAGTCGGAAGTGGACGAGGTTCAGCAGGGCGGCAACCGCTGCCATGCAGATGGCCTGGCGCGGGCCAAGTAGCGCGAAGGTTTCCAGAACGATCAGAAAGTAGAGGGGGGCAAACGCGCTCTGGAACCCGCCGGTCACATGCACCAGCGCTGTGACGGTCAGAAGGTCCAGGCTGATCTCGAGCAGAGTGGCCAGAGGAATGGAGAGATCGGGGGGGCTGGCCGCATCGTCCCGGGCCTGCAGGTCATCACCGGCAGACGCTGGCAATGCGCGCAGGAGCGGCCATACCAGAGTGACCATCACGCCGAACAGGGCGACAGGCCATGCCATCGGGTAGCGACCGGCGAATGCCACGTAGGCCAGCAGCGTCATCGCCAACCAGAGCGTCAGACGCCACCACAGCACGTACCCGCGCACAGGTTCCGAGCGCACCAGAACAGAACTCTCTGCTAACCCCGAGATCACGGCCCGCTTCGCATCCGTATCGTTACATCCCCGCAAAACCTTTTATCACTTCGGGATTTGCTCTTCTTTTCCTCAGTGCAAATTCCCGGGATGCGGTGAGGCAACGTTCTGTGTTACCTTTGCATACGGAAGCCATGTGTGGCATGTCACCCGTGGGGGCAGCGTGCGGGGAGGTCAGGCGCCGGTCTGGAGCACGTGGCGCAACGCTGACAGGAAGAGCGCGTTCTCCTCCGGGGTACCGATTGTCACACGCAGGTATGTGGGCGCGCCGAAAATATCGCCGGTACGCGTGATGACGCCTCGTTGCAGCAACGCCTCATACACCGGGCGACATTCCCGCCTCAGATCGACCCAGACGAAATTGGCAAACGTCGGGGTGTACTCCAGTCCCAGAGCCCTGAATGCGCTGTAGAACGCCTGCTTGCCTTCCTCGTTCACCTCGATGGTCCGGCGCACGTGCGCCACGTCCTCCAGAGCGGCGCGCGCCGCTACCTGCGCGATCAGATTGACGTTGAATGGCTCCCGGGTGCGGTGGAGCCATTGTGCGATGTCCGGGTGCATCACGCCGTAGCCGACCCGCAGTCCCGCCAGTCCGTACGCTTTGGAGAACGTGCGCAGCACGACCACGTTACGCCCTTCACGCACCAGATCTACCCCATCGGGATACTCTGGCGCGCCCGCGGCATATTCATAGTAGGCCTCATCCAGCACCAGCAACGCGCCCTCTGGCATGCGGTCCAGCAGACGTAACAGCGCGTCCCGCCCGACGATGGTGCCGGTCGGGTTGTTGGGATTGGCGATGAAGACCAGTCGGGTGCGCGCATTGCATCGTGCGGCCATGGCTTCCAGATCGTGCACCCAGTCGGGCGTGAGGGGCACGCGATGGCAGAGCGCATTGTTCAGCAACGCGGCCGCTTCGTAGCGCACGAACGAGGGATCGCCCTGTACTACCTCATCGCCCGGACGGAGAAATGTGACTCCCAGCAGGTGAATGATGTCGTCGGAGCCGTTGCCGATCACGAGGCTCTCCGGCGATACGTGCAGCCGACCGGCGAGCGCCTGTCGGAGCGCCCGTGAGGCTGCATCGGGGTAGAGGTGCACACGGGTTGCGCTGTCTGCTATGGCCTTGATGGCCTGAGGCGAGGGGCCCAGCGGGTTCTCGTTGCTTGCCAGCTTCACCACCCGGGTCAGGCCCAGTTCTCGTTGTACTTCTTCAATCGGTTTGCCGGGGCTGTAGGGCGTGAGGCGCGCGATGTTTTCCGGGACATCCATGCGCACCGTGGTGTTGCCGGGCGTGGGGGCGATCTGTGTCACAGGACCTTATCTCCTTCTCTGTACCGGGTCCATTCCCGAACCGCATCTTGCGGATCTCATGTGCGGGATCAGTGTACCTCATGGCATGCGCACCGGCAAGTATCCGGGCAGGCCCTCTGCATTTCTCCATAATGGCCTGCGGTCCGACGAAGAGTTGCTTGACATTTTTGCTTGATTCGAGTAACATAGCAAGTACGTTGCCGGATAGCTCAGCTGGAAGAGCGACTGACTCTGGATCAGTAGGTCCAAGGTTCGAACCCTTGTCCGGCAGCTTTTTTGTTTTATGGTCCCCTGTGCCCTTATCCCTGTGCCTCTCCGGTTTCCGTCAGTCCCGCACGGCATACTACGTGATCTTCTTTCTGGAATGCGAGCCCGATGAAACAGAACTTTTTGTGCGTACCACGCAGGATGTTCCTCTGTCAGGAAGCAGCAACGATCCATCGCAGTCTCCGCTCATCGGTTCCGGGTATGGTGCTCGCGGGGATGGTGCTGGCCCTGCCCGCCCATGCGCAGGATCGCCTGAGAGCCATGCCGGGCCATGCGCAGTACCGTCGGATGCTCCGGGAGATCCTGAGCGTGAGCGCCAGCATGCGTCCGGTCGTTCAATGGGTAGATGGAGGGCGCGCTCTGGAGTTTCGCCGTGGGGATCGCACGTTCCGCTTCGATCTGGTAGATCGGCGTGAAGTCGCCATTGATCGCTTTACCGAACCCCCGGCTCCGGCACGCCGTCCGCGCGGGGAGGATGCTCCGGAGCGCGGACGTCAGTACGAATCTGCTCTTTCCCCGGATGGCCAGTTCCGGGCGTTTTATCGGGATCGGAACCTGTGGATCAGCGACGCGCAGGGGCTCAACGCCTTTCCCGTGACCACGGAGGGCAACGCACGCACCCGGATCAAGTTCGGCTCTGCAAGCTGGGTTTATGGCGAGGAGTTGAACCAGAACACTGCGATGTGGTGGTCGCCGGACAGCAAGAAGATCGCTTTTTATCGTTTCGATGAGGCTGCGGTGCCGGATTACTTCCTGCAACTGGATCAGACGAAAATCCAGAGTCGTATGGACATCGAGCCCTATCCCAAGGCCGGTGCGCCGAACCCGATTGTGGATCTACTGATCTATGATCGGGTCACGCGCCGTACCATCCCGGTGGACGTACGTGACGGGAAGCCTTTCTCCAACGAAGTTGTGGGACATTATATCTACAGAGTGATGTGGTCACCGGACGGCGCGGAGCTGCTCTTCCATCGTACTAACCGCCGCCAGAACGTGATGGAATTTGTGTCCTGTAATCCGGAGACGGGGCGTTGCCGGGTGATCGTGCGCGAGGAATGGCCGGCCAGCTGGACCGAGAACGCTCCGGAGATGCGCTGGCTGCGGGATGGACAGCGTTTCATCTGGGCCTCGGAGCGGACCGGGTTTAAAAACTACTACCTGTATCATCGGAACGGACGGCTGATCACTCCGCTAACTCAACATCCGTTTGAGGTCGCCGGTATTGTAGGCGTGGATGAGGCGAACGAACGGCTCTATTATCTGGCGCGCAGCGGGGATAACCCGATGAAGTTGCAACTGCACGTCGTCCGTCTGGATGGACGCGATGATAAACGGTTGACCGATCCTGCGTTCCACCACACGATCCAGATGGCCCCGGACCACCGGCATTTTGTGGACACGATGCAGACGCACGCTACCCCACCGGTGAGCCGGTTGATGGACACTGCAGGCAATATGGTCGCGGAGCTGGTTGCAAGCGATCTGACCCGCTTCACGCAACTGGGTTTGAAGAAGGCGGAGCAGTTTCAGTTCCGGGCAGCAGACGGTCAGACTCTGCTCTACGGGATGCTCTATTTTCCGTCTTCGTTTGACCCGGGGCGCTCCTACCCGTTGCTGGTTGACGTTTATAACGGGCCGGAGACCAACGGCGCGAGAGAGAGCTTCGCCACCCCGCCCCCCCTGACCGAGTACGGCTTCCTTGTGGCCACGCTGGACGCTCGGAGCGCGGCCGGCTATGGCAAACGCCGGATGGATGCCATCTACGGCGACCTGAGCGTTATTGTGGATGATGTGGCCGCCGGCGTACGCGCGTTGTGCGCGCGCCCCTATGTGGCGCGCGACCGCGTGGGCATCTTCGGCACGTCCTTCGGTGGATACGTGGCGGCTCTGGCCCTTCTGCGCTACCCGGACGTCTTCCGGGCCGCATGCGCTTCGTCGGCGGTCACAGCATGGGAACACTACGATACCATCTACACGGAACGCTACATGGGGCTTCCGCAGGAGAACGCGGAGGGTTATGCACGCAGCAACGCGGTTCGCCTTGCCGATCGACTGCAGGGCCGTCTGATGATCTACTATGGCACGGCCGACAACAACACGCATCCTTCCAATGCGTTGCAGCTCATTCAGGCCCTGCAACGTGCCGGCAAGAGTTTTGAGGTGCAGGTCGGGCCGGATCGCGGGCATTCGAGCATCAATCCGGACCGTATGATGGAATTCTTCATCGAGAACCTCCTGCTGTCTCCCCCGCAACCACAGCAGGCTCCGGCGGAGCGCGCAGAGTCGCCGGAGATGCCGTCCTGCGTAGCAAATGGGGGCGCTCTTCGGGTACAAATAGCGCATGAACGCGCAACGTCTACGTGAGATCGTGCAGGGCTTCGCCGGGCGTCATCTGATTGTGCTGGGTGACCTGATGATGGATGAGTACGTCTGGGGCCGCACCAGCCGCATCTCCCCGGAGGCACCGGTGATGGTGGTGGAAACCGAGCGTGAGACCTGCGTGCCCGGAGGCGCAGCCAATGTGGTGAATAACCTGCTTGCGCTGGGCGCACGGGTCAGCGTGATCGGTGTGGTGGGCGCGGACAACGCAGGCGATAATCTGATAGAGCAGTTGCGCCTTCGGGGAGCCGACACGACCGGCATTGTTCGGGATCCCTCGCGGCCGACCACGCGCAAGACCCGGATCGTGGCGCACAGTCAGCAGGTGTTGCGCGTGGACCGGGAGTGCACGCACCCGGTCGCCGAGTCCGTTGCCCTTCAGCTGCAGACCGCCCTCATGCAGGCGTCTGAACGGGCGGAAGGGATCATCGTGTCGGAGTACAATAAAGGTGTTTTCACGCCGCAGGTCGCCTGTGCTGTAACCGGTCTGGCGCAACGGAGGAACCTGCTCCTGACGAGCAACCCGAAACCTCCCAATGCCCGTCTGCTTGCCGGCGCGCACCTTATTTCGCTGAACCAATCGGAGGCGTGTGCCCTCTCTGGCGATGGGCGCTTTGCGCTGCCCGCCGAGGTCATTCCTCCGGAGAGGACGTTTGCGGGACAGGCCGAGCTGGATGCCGCCGGTCTGGCGCTGGTTCGTTCGTTGCAGGTGTGTCATCTGGTTGTCACGCATGGCGCCAAAGGCCTTTCGGTCTTTTCCGCTGATGGCGCTGCAACGCATGTGCCCCCGCACCTGGTTGAGGTGTACGACGCCGCCGGCGCGGGAGACACGGTGATCAGCACGCTCTCGCTCGCTCTGCTCACCGGCGCCTCTGTCGCTCATGCGGCCGCGCTTGCCTGCCTGGCCGCCGCCTGTGTGGTGCGCAAGGTAGGAGTCGCCACGGTCTCTGCAGCAGAATTGCTGGCGGAACTGCCCTCCTGAACGCGTGCAGGAAACCCTTTCGTTCGGAGCGAAAGACGAGGCGCTCGCGGGGCGTGCCGTCAGCACATTGCGTTTTCGGCGCATCCTGCGGCATGCGTCAGAAAGATCTTCCCGAGAGGTACACCGGTTTTGATCGGAGACATCCCGCAACCGTCACCGCACCCCATGCCCGTTGGTCCGCTGGTGGATCGGATCACGCAGGACCCGACGGGCTGGCGGCGCAAGTCGCTGATCAGCCTGTTCGACGTGAGCGCCGAACAATTCCGGGAGGCGCTGGAGATTGCTGCGCGGATCAAGGCGTTCGATCAGAAACGCACACCGGGGATCGCATGGATCTACCCGCGAACGCTCGGCCTGCTCTTTGAGAAGCCTTCCCTGCGCACACGGGTCAGCTTTGAGGCCAGCATGGTGCATCTGCGCGGGCACGCCATTTACCTGGCGCCGGGAGACGTGGGGCTGGGGGTCCGGGAGGCCGTGGAGGATGTGGCGCGTGTGCTGTCGCGCTGGGTGGACGTGATTGCGGCGCGCGTTTTTGCACATGAGACTGTGGAGGAGCTGGCAGCGCACTCCAGCAGCCCGGTGATCAACGCGTTGAGCGATCGCGAGCACCCCATACAGGCTTTCGCGGATTTGCTGACGCTTCAGGAGTATCGGGGCGCACTTGGCAACCACCTGAAGCTGAGCTATGTTGGCGACGGGAACAATGTGCTCCATGCTCTGCTGCTGGCCTGCGCCAAAATGGGCGTCAATATTTCGGCAGCCTGCCCGGAGGGCCATGGCCCTGATCCGGCCTACGTGCAGGAGGCGCTGCGGATCGGTGCAACAACCGGTGCACAGGTAGAGGTGCTCCACGATCCGCGCGTTGCTGTACGCGACGCCGACGCGGTCTACACCGACGTCTGGGCGAGCATGGGGCAGGAGCACGAGCGCGCCGAACGCGCACGCATCTTTGCGCCGTATCAGGTCAACTCCGAATTGATGGCTTTTGCCCGATCGGATGCGATTGTTCTGCACTGCCTGCCCGCGCACCGGGACGAAGAGATCAGCGCCGAGATCATGGAGCAGCACAGAGCCTCGATACTGGATCAGGCGGAGAACCGCCTGCACACGCAGAAAGCGTTGCTGGTGCTGATCGTCGGCCTGTGATGCGTGCGGTCAGGCAGCCCGATCGCAGGCACCCTCCGGTTCCTCGCTTAACCCGAGGTTGCTGCGGACAACCGGGTGGTAGGGATCCAGTTCCAATGCCTTCTGGAAATAGTTCTGCGCCTCTTCCACGCGCCCGTTATCTCGCAGGGTGACCGCGAGATTGACCATGGCGTCCACGAAACGGGGGTTGATCCGTAATGCGTGCTCGAACTCGGCGACGGCTTCTGTGAAGAGCCCCTTCATGCTGAGGGCCATTCCGAGGTGGTTACGGATGTCGGCGTAGTTGGGATTGAGCGCCAGCGCTTTCTGATACTCGGCAATGGCCTCATCGTACAACCCCCGACGCAGCAGATCGTCGCCAAGCCGGTAGTGGAACAGGATGTCATCTACCTCTGTATGCGACACCTGTTCGAAGGTCTGCAGCGCGGCCAGGAAATCTCCGTTCTGGTGGTACTCGACCGCGCGGTGAAACGCCTCGGTGCGGAACCCCGGCTCCAGTTCCAGAGCCCGGTAGAGTGACGCGAGCCCCTCGTCTCGCGCGCCCTGTTCATATCCGATCAGGCCCTTGTAGAAGTGCGCTTTGGCAAAGCGGGGATTGATCTGGAGCGCGTTCTCCAGCGACACGAGCGCGTCTTCCAGACGCTTCTGTGCCCGCAACGCCAGCGCGAGGTGGAAGTGCAGGTCGGCGTACTGCGGGTGGATCTCCAGTGCGTTGCGGAAGCACTGCTCGGCGCGATCCCAGCACCCATGTTTCATGGCGAGGTGTCCCAGATGGGTGTAGGACTCGCCCATGTAGAAGGTGATCAGACGCCGGGTGACTTCATCGCGCTTGCCCCCCTGGTTCTCGGCCAGTTGCAGTTCTGCAAGGGCCTCTTCGTACCGCCCCTGATCAAACAGGCGCACTCCCCGGTCGTAGTGCGCGTTCCGGCCGAACCCCATCATCTTGCTCAGCAACGACATCCGCAAACCTCCACAGCATACAGGCACGTGCTCCGGGGATTCCCGCGCAGCACACTTCCTCTGGAACCTCATTCTGTCAGAGGTTATCTTCGGCCAAAAAGGCAGGGGACTTTATGTCTCCCTGCCTGTATCGAATTTCCGGATCCGGTGTATGCTCTGCCGGACGCTACTTCCCGTTGAAGAGGGAGGCCGGGCGTCCAATGCAGTGATACTCGAAGCCCAATCGCCGCATGCGCACCGGGTCGTAGATGTTGCGTCCGTCGAATAGCAACGGGTTCTGCATGGAGGCCTTGATGCGCTCCATGTTCAGCTGCTTGAACTCGTTCCACTCGGTGACGATCATCAACGCGTCGGCCTCTTCGGCGGCCTCATAGGCGTTGCGGGTGTAGCAGATCTGCGGGAAGATCCTGCGGCACACCTCAATGGCGATCGGGTCGTAAGCTTTCACCGTGGCTCCCTCGGCCAGCAGTGTGGCGATGATCTCCACGGACTTGGCATCACGCATGTCATCGGTGTTGGGCTTGAAGGCCAGTCCGAGAATGCCAATGGTTTTGCCCTGGAACGAGCCGCCCAGAGCCTCGCGCAGCCGGCTCAGGAACCGTTGCGGTTGCTCTTTGTTGACATCGATCACTGCCCGGAGCAGTTTGAAGTCGTATCCGTGCTTTTCGGCCGTGCGGACCAGCGCGCTACTGTCTTTGGGGAAACAGGAACCACCGTACCCCAGCCCAGCATTGAGGAACGCCGGGCCGATACGGTGATCGTAGCCCATGCCCTTCATGACCTGAATGACGTCGGCTCCCACGCACTCGCAGATGTTGGCGATGGAGTTGATGAAGCTGATCTTGGTGGCGAGGAAGGCGTTGGACGCGTATTTGATCATCTCCGCGCTGGCGACGTCGGTGATAAGCATGGGACGCTCCAGCGGAGCGTACAGCTCCAGGATCTTCATGGCGACCACCTGATTGGGCGCGCCGATCACGATCCGATCCGGCTCCAGTGTGTCTTTAATTGCGCTGCCCTCGCGCAGGAACTCCGGGTTGCTGACCACGTCGAAGTCCACATCGCGGCGACGGTTCTCTTCGATGATCCGACGCACCATGTCTCCTGTGCCTACCGGCACCGTGGATTTGTTCACGATGACCTTGTAGCGGTTGAGCGCGGCCGCAATGCTCTTTGCGGCCTCCTGCACGTAGGTCATGTCCGGATCCCCGTTCTCCAGGGGGGGAGTGCCCACACAGATGAAGACCACGTCGGAGCGTTCCACGGCGTGATGCAGATCTGTGGTGAAGAAGAGACGGTTATCCTCCACATTGCGCCGGACCATCTCTTCCAGTCCCGGTTCGTAGATGGGCATGATGCCGTTCTGCAGCATCTCGATCTTCGCCGGGTCTTTGTCCACGCAGATGACCTCGTTGCCCAGATCGCTGAAGACGCTTCCGGTCACCAGCCCCACGTATCCTGTGCCGATCACGCAGATGTTCATGATGCGTGCAGTCTCCTTCATTGCAATTACCGCGAACAGAAATCCGTCGAACGCAACCGTATCGCATGCTGGCGACGCGACAGCGGACATGTCATCGCGCGTTGCCTGCTGCGCGCTCTGTCAGCAGACCGGGCATCCATGGATTTCTGGTTCTACTGATCGCCGATTATCGGCAATGCCTGCCTCCCTATTGAGAGTGCCCGCTACGGCACCGGGTGTTTCTCTGCCCCGTGTTCCGCATGCTGGTCTCTGTGCGCGATACGGACATGAAGTGTTGTTGCATTATCTGTGCCAACCTGCGCTTCCTCCGTGCCACCGTCCGATGCATGCCTGCGGCCCTTCGGACACCGCAAAACTACCGGTTTGCGGGCTTCTGTGATCCTTCCTGTCTGTCACAGTCAGGAGAGCCCCTGTCGAAATCGCCGGGAGCGGCCTAAAATCAAACGCCGGTCCTGTGCCTGCATACCGGTATCTCAGTGTGTCTGCGCTGAAGAAGGCCGCGCAGATACGAGGGAGCAAAGCATGTTTGTGATCATCGGCCTCGTGGTCGTGTTTGGCAGCATTCTGCTGGGATATACCATGCACGGTGGTCAGGTTGGCGTGCTGATCCAGATCACCGAGTTTATCATTATTGGCGGGGCTGCTCTGGGCAGCGTGCTGGTTGCGAACCCGTTGCCGACGGTAATTGCCACCATCAAGGCGACGATCGGGTTGCTCAAGGGGAACCCTTATACCAGAGACCGTTACATGGAGCTGCTCCGCATGCTCTACGATATGTTCCAGATGGCCCGGCGAGAAGGCATGGTGTCGCTGGATCAGCATGTGGAGAAGCCGCATGAGAGCCAGTTTTTTGCCCAGTACCCGTTCTTCTTCAGCCACCATCATGCTCTCTCCTTCATGGCGGACACCATGAAAGTGATCGTGACCGGCTCGGTTGCGGCGCATGATCTTGCCGACATGATGGAAACCGACATGGAGACGATGCATGAAGAGGCGTTGAAACCATCGCAGATCATTTCCAAGGTGGGTGACGCCATGCCGGGCTTCGGGATCGTTGCGGCGGTACTGGGTGTCGTCATCACCATGGGCGCGATCGGTGGTCCTCCGGAGGAGATCGGCCACAAGGTG
Source organism: Chthonomonadaceae bacterium (assembly GCA_025054835.1). Classification (GTDB taxonomy): domain Bacteria; phylum Armatimonadota; class Chthonomonadetes; order Chthonomonadales; family Chthonomonadaceae; genus JANWZQ01. Next base: position 79,443 of record JANWZQ010000006.1, on the reverse strand, counting down.
GCTGCCGCGCTGGTGGGTACTTTTATCGGGATTCTGCTGGCCTATGGCGTTTTCGGCCCGATCGCAGCGGCACTGGAGCAGCAGGTCAAATCCGAGGAGCAGTACATGAACTGCATCCGTCATGCGCTGCTATCTTTCGCACGTGGTGATGCGCCGTTGACTGCTGTGGAGTTTGCGCGGCGCAACATCGAGCCTTCCCTGCGTCCGTCCTTCGCCGAGATGGAACAGACGCTCAAGGGTGGTGGCAACAAGACGGCGCAGGCGGCCTGACAGGGAGAAGTACCATGCCACAGATCGTCGACGGGGGTGCGCCCGTCATCCGGATTGTCAAGAAGAAGAAGGGGCACCACGGCCATCATGGCGGGGCCTGGAAGGTCGCTTACGCGGACTTTGTGACGGCCATGATGGCTTTCTTTCTGGTGATGTGGATCATCGGGTTGAGCCAGCCGGTACGTGAGGCGATCTCGGCCTATTTCAGGGATCCCAGCGGTTTCATGAAGACTGCGCGCGGTGGCAACAGCCCGATCAGCGGGGAACCGAAGGGGGTCAAGGACGGGAAACCTGCGCCGATTGTGCCCCGCGAGGGGAGCGGGCAGACGCTGGCGACGTTGCGTGCCGCCTTCGAGGAGATCCGCTCGGCGATCCTGCAGGAGATGAAGCGCCTGCCGGAGTTGCAGGGGATGGACGGCAGTGTGCAGGTGCGTTTGACCGATGAGGGACTGCGGATCGAGCTGATCGAACAGCGTGCCTCGCTATTCTTTGACACGGGCAAAGCGGATCTGAAGCCGCGCACGCGCAAGCTACTGGGGCTCATTGCCCGGAAGTTGCGTACCCTGCGCAACCCCATCGTGGTGGAAGGGCATACCGACAGTCGCCCTCTGGGCAGGCCCGGTGGCTACACCAACTGGGAGCTCTCGGCAGATCGCGCTAACGCCGCTCGCAGGGAGCTGGAGCGCCAGGGGTTGCTGCCGGGGCAGATCATCGCGGTACGCGGTTATGCCGACCGGAAACTACTGAACGCCGAAGACCCCTTCCACTTCTCCAACCGGCGCGTCAGCATTCTGGTGGCCTACACGGGCGATCATCTTTGACGCTCCTGCAACCACAGCACATGCCGCTCCTGCACTCTCTCTTCGGGGCGGCATGACAGAAATTTTTAATCTGGACTAAATTTTTTCATTACCCCTATTGACCCGCAAAGTTTAGTCATGCTATACTGGGGGCGTTCGCGAATTACTGTCACTCTGGAAAAGGAGACTGTTCGTATGCGCCGCGACACCCAGCGCGCCTTCACTCTGATTGAGCTTCTTGTCGTTATCGCCGTCATTGCGATCCTGGCGGCCATTCTGTTCCCGGTGTTCGCACAGGCCCGGGAGAAGGCGCGACAGACGGCTTGCATCTCTCACCTGCGCCAGCAGGGCATGGCGATCGCCATGTACGCGCAGGATTACGAGGCCTATCCGTTTCACTCCTCCCCGGCCTCTCAGGTACCGCGCACCCGGTGGCCCGATTACATCTTCCCCTATGTGAAGAACGAGATGCTGTTCCGCTGCCCTTCCATGCTGCCCGGGCAGGAGGCTTCGTTCCGACCGTGGGCGCACAATCCTAACCTCCGCTTCGGGGGGTACGGTTACAACTATCAGTATCTGGGGAACTCTCGCTTTCCGTTCTCCGCACCGGACGCGCTGGTAGCGGTTCCGGCGCAGACCGTGGCTATTGCCGATACGGCCGGTGTGCGGCGGGACGACGGGAGTTCCATTGCGGGGGCCTACGCGGTAGATCCGCCTCTGCCCTCGGCCCGTGGGAGCCGGCCGACAGGAGATCCACAGGGCTATGGTAATCCTGACGCGAATGAGTGTGGTTCCGGTAACCCGGGGCCGGGCGTCTGGCGCTGCCGTTCGATCCCGGCGGAGCGGCACCACGGCATGGTCTGTGTGACCTTCTGTGACGGTCATTCCAGAGTGATGCGGCTCTCGCAACTGGATGATCTGAACGGGGATGGTGTGCGGGACAACGGGTACTGGAACGGTCAGGCAGACCCTGCCGTCCGTTGAGATGTTACACGATGTGCAGAGAGAAGAGGGCCGCAAACGTCTGCCAACGCTTGCGGCCCGGGGCCGGAAACGGAAGAGCCGTTCCTCGGATCCAGGAAGTATTCTACCCCGATCCGGCCTCCTCTCACAGCGCACGGTTCTATCGTGCGGCTATCTTGAGGAGAAAGAGCACGTGCAGTAGACGCTTCTCTCCTCTGTGTATCCCGGTGGAATCTGCTTCCACGCTACAGTCACTTTCCGAAGGAGAAGAAGAAATGCATCGACTGCTGTGTGCGGCCATTCTGACACTGACCTCTGTGAGCGCGAACGGGCAGGTTGTTTTTCAGGCAGCGCCTACCGATGATGTGTGGGTGTATCCCTTTGCCGGAGATCAGACGTCCGACGGATTTCTGCGTGCCTGGGGCAACGGGTTTTCGGCCATCGCCCCCACGCACCCTCCGGCGGAGAACTGGTCCTACAGTTACCTGCGGTGGGACCTTTCGGCGATCCCGAACGGCGCGTACCGCCTTCTGGAAGCCACGTTGACCGTGACCCAGCAGGTGAGCACCACACAACCCGGCTATCCCCTGAGCGTGGGTCTGGCGAACCCGTTACAGGCGCGCCCACTTAACGGTGACTTCAACGAGAGCAGCTGGAGTTTTGCACAGTCGGCCACCGTGTTTCCGGGAAGCACTGTGTTCGGTACCGGGGACCTTTCGGGCTATGTGCCCCGGGGCACACCGGGTGTTCCCGGGTTCCAGATCCCCATTGATCTGCTGGCCGGACCGGGCGATTTCACCGCTTACTTTCTGGCCGCAGTCAACAACGACACGCCTCTGTCACTGGCTCTGACCAGCACGCTCAGCCCGGCCGGGCCGGGCGGGTCCATCTACCGGCTCTATTCCAAGGACTTCCCCGGAGGCTTCGGGCCACAGCTCCGATTGCGCTATCAGGCGGTGCCGGAGCCGGGTGCCGGTGTGCTGGCCGGGATCGTGTTGCTGGGCAGCCTGTGCCTGCGCCGGCGCGTGCGAGAACGAAGGAGTATGGGATCATGAAACGGTGGTTGCTCGGGGTGGCGCTATGCGGTCTGGGAGCCGTGTCGCAGGCACAATCCGTCTTTCAGGCCCGCCCCACGGACGACATCTGGGTCTACGCTAACGCCTCCGATCCGGCGTTTGATCCTGTGCTGCGCATCTGGGGTTTTGCGGGACTTGCGGTTGCGCCCTCCTATCCTCCGGGCGGGGAGTGGTCCTACGGGTACCTGAAGTGGGACGTATCGGCGATTCCTGTGCCGGGGCCGGGGCAGTCCTATCAGGTGCTGGAGGCGGTGCTGACGCTAACCAGCCAGCGTGCGACCAACTACACGCTGGCGGATACGCGGGAGCATCCGCTGGAGGCGCGTCCGCTGGAGCCACGCTTCCATGAACTGGACTGGCTCTTCAGCAACCCGAACAACCCGGCCCCCGGCGATCCGCGCTTCGGCACTGGCGATTTCTCCCGGTACTCCACCACAACCACATTCCCCGTGCCAATCGACCTGCTGGCAGGACCGGGGGATTTCGCCGCACATTTCAACCAGGCTGTGGCAGGGACGCGGGAACTGGGGCTGGCGCTTACCAGCAGCATGCCTGCTGCGCTTCTGGGAGGCAAGTTCTACCGCATCTTTTCCCGGGATGATCCCGGAGGGCGCGGGCCGGTCCTGCGGGTTGTCTATCAGATGGTCTGTGAGGTCTCCGGGGTGGTCTTGCTGGAGGGCGCACAGGATCAGAGGCAGACCGTCACGCTGGAATTTCGCCCGCAGGACGGTAGCCCCGCTTTCCAGCGGCAGGTTCCTCTGGACGCTGCCGGGAGGTTTCTGGTTGGCAATGTGCCGGTCCGGGCGTACACCGTGGGCATCAAAGGGGACCGCTGGCTACGGCGCACAGTGCGTGTGGATGCGACACCGGCTCCTGTGCCACCCGTTATGGTCACTCTGCTCGCCGGTGATGCCAACAACGATAACGTGGTGGACGTGCTCGATCTGGATCTGCTGATCCAGGCGTTTGACACGGACGCTTCCAGCAACCAGTGGATCCCGGGCGCGGATCTGAATGCCGACGGTTCGGTTGACGTTCTGGATCTGGACCTGCTGATCCGCAATTTTGATCAGGCAGGCGACGCGTGAGGCACCTGCACGATGGGATCGCTCCATGGATGGCGTGAGATGAACGTTGTTGCCAGTCTTCGTGGCCGCCAGAGAGGTTTCACTCTGATTGAGCTCCTCGTGGTGATCGCGCTCATCGCGATCCTGGCGGCCATTCTTTTTCCGGTGCTGGCGCAGGCCCGGGAGCGGGCGCGGCACGCGACCTGTACTTCCAACCTGCGTCAGGTTGCACTGGCCTTTCAGATGTACTTGCAGGACTATGACGAGGGCTTTCCGCAACTGTTCTACACCGGTCCGGCAGGTCGGACGACGCCGGACAATTTCGGCCTGTTCCGCTGGCCCTGGCTGGTTGTGCCTTACGCACGCTCTTTCGGGCTCTTTTTCTGCCCTTCGGACCGCGCGGCGCCCGGACTTCGGGACCAGAGGAACCCGTTGTTCGGGTACCATTTCGGCCTTGTTCCCTCCTGGGGCTACAACGCGCACTACCTCTCGCCGGGGGAAGATCCGTTCCTTCCGGACCACCCGGAGTTCGCTCCGATCCCTCTGGCCCGGGTCACTGCGCCCGCGGAGACGTTATTGCTGGTGGAGAGTATCTGGTGGTCTCCCCCACGGCGACCGCGCCCCCCGAATACTCCTGCCACTGGCTACTATCGCGTCTATCCGCCGAAGCAGTGGGCGGGTGCTCCTCCGCTGGACGGCCTGAGCTATGGCCACTGCTGGCCACGCCATTTCAATCAGGTAGCCTCCACAGCGTTTGTGGACGGGCATGTGAGGGCAATGACGATCCCGGCGCTCAATACGGAGCCGCTCTGGAGGGCTGAGAAGTGAGACGATGGCAACGGTACCTCTGGCTCGGTGGCGTGATGAGCGTTCTGCTGCTTGCGCTCTGGCTCTGGTACCATCACCGGCGCCCCTCATCTCTGCCGGCGGTTCCTCCGGGAGCTGAAGCGCGTATGGAGGATGCGCCGGACCATCGAGTAGAGGGATCCTCCTCGACCAATCCGTGAACACAGGTCTCTTGGCCGGAAAGTGCCCGGGGACCTCTGGAGGCATCAGAATGTCTGCTCCATCTCCCTGCACCTTCTGTCGCGCTGTGCTCGCGGCTCAGGAAGGACGAATGCACGAGGCAATCGCTCTGTTCGAAACTATTCTGCAAGCCCAGCCGCAGCATCATCCTGCACGGCTATACCGCGCCAGGCTCTACGCTCTGATCGGCAGGCCGCTGGATGCGATCGAGGAGCTTAACCTGCTAACAGACATTGCGGAGTATGCTCTGGAAGCCCATCTGGGGCTGTCGGGTGTGTTCTTTTTGCTTGGCATGTATGAGGATGCCATGCACCACCTGTCCCGGGTACGGGCATACTGTCAGGCTCCATCGGAGTACCGGCGCCCGTTGCCGGGATACGCCCGCAACTAGGGTCCTGCTCGCATTGCAACGCGAAGCCACAGATAGATAGAAAGCTGTTACTCGCAACATCAGGAGAAGGGATCATGCATCCGAAACGACTACAGAACGCGCTCAGGATCGCGATAACGCTCGGGATCCTTGGAAGCGCTCTACCCGCAAGGGCGCACTTTCTCTGGGCGGAGCTCACGCCCGGTTCCACTTCTGTGCTCCGGATCCGTTTCTCGGAGCAGGCCGGTGAGGCCACATCGCCATCGTTGCTGGCCCGATTGAAGCCTGCCCGAACATGGACTGCACAGGGGCAGTTCCTCACTCCAGAACCCGCAGAGGGTGCGCTGGAGACCAGAGTGCCAGAAGGCACACAGGTAGCCGCCACGCACCAGACCTGGGGGGTTATGGATCGTAGCGCGCAGGGTCGGGGCATCTTTCTGCTGGAGTATTACGCCAAGGCAGCAATCGACGCGAGCGCAGCAACCCGGGAGGTACGCCTGCCCGTGGAGGCCTTTGTACGACGAGAGAAAGAGGCGTTCCAGGTCCAGGTCAGGCATCAGGGTAAGCCCGCACGCAACGCCGAGATTGTGGTGCAGCGCCCCGGCAATGCGAACCTGCTTGCTCTGCGCACAGATGATGCCGGGAAAGCCACATTCAAGATGGCTGGCAACGGGCTGTATGCTCTGCGCGCTCAGGTGGAAGAGGCGCGTTCCGGGGAACACGAGGGGCGCAGGTTCGCGCTGGTGCGCCACTACACCACGCTTACTTTTCACGTGAGCAGCGCCGGCACACCGTCAGAGACCGGGCTCTCGGCGGATCCTGCGGCATGGAATCTGCTCAAGGCCGCGCATGACCGCCGGTGGACGTTCCCGCAGGACTTCCCGGGGCTGCGGGGCGAAGTGGTGTACAACGATCAGGGGCGCGAGAGCACGGCCACGTTTACTTACACGCCGGGACAGGGAGTGCGCCTAGACGTGCCGGAAGAGGCGTTGCGTTCGTGGAGCTGGGCTCTGGGACAGCTGAACAATGTGCTGGGGCACCGACGTGGTGGCGACTTTGCCAGAGGAGACGGTAGCTTTCCAATCACTTTCACTGCTGACCCCGCTGACAACCCTCTGGGAAGACAGGTGCGCCTGAACGATCCAATGCACTCGATGTACCGCGTGCAGAACCGCACGGTCGTCGAGGTCACCCGCACCATGGGGGATACGCGCTTCACCATCACGGTACTGGAGACAGACGACACCGAGGATGGGCGCTATCTGCCCCGCCACTTTGTGGTTCACTACTTCCACGCACGCACCGGCGCGTTGCAGAAAACGGAGAGCTACTCAGACCGTTATGTGCGTCAGGGCAGTCACTGGGTTCCTGCGGCACGACGGGTCGTTGTGGCTGAGAATGGCCGGATCATCAGTCGCAGCCTGCAGATACGGCAGGTTGTTTTCCTCTCGGAAACCACGGCTCAGCGATGATCACGCGGCAGAAGCGCTCCCGGGAGCATGATAGCCACAGAGCGCTCCTCTGCCTGTCCCAACCTTTACGCCTCTCATGCGAGACAGGAGCTAACCCGGGCGGCTACCTTTGCCGCCCGGAGGCCCCGCGCCATGCACTGAAGTAGAGATTGATTCCCTTCTGAGCGACCACTGCTCCGGCCACGCTCATGATGACCAGATAGCCTGTTTGTAGCAGCAGGTAGCCGAATCGCGTGGCCACCTGGGCCAGCGTCGGATCCGTCTTCGGATTGCCGGTGAATTTCAGGCCGAGTGCCGCGTCTGGCGAGCGTGAGAACAACGCATTTGCTTGCTGGAAGACAACGATCAGCAGACCGATACCGAGTAGAAACACCAGCATTCCGATAATCCGTCCTCCCCAATCGCCCCGGGCACTGGATTTTTCGAACGGTGCGGCCTCGCTCTCTGCTCTCTCCGGCAGGCGCTCATCCAGCGGATCGTCCCTCAACGCCTGAGCTCCCTTTCCCGATGGGTCACCGGATATGTCACGCATTTCTGCCATACCAGCACGTCTCTTTTCATCCGCGAATAAAATTTTCCCTGTCTCGCAGGAGACAGGGACAGGGACATGTACGGATCATCGCCCGCGCTCAGGGGCGGAACACGGTCGTCTCTGCGGCGTTGAGCAGGATCCCCAGCGCGCCCGGAAGGATCCCGAACACGAGCATGGTTGCGAGGCTCAGCACAATCGTAGCGCGTACTCCACCCGAGGCGACTGCATGTTCGACCACTTCGGGCCTCTCCGGCTCCTGGAAGCACATCATCCAGACGATTTTGAGATAGTAGTAGATGGAGATGATGCTGGCCAGAGCCATGACGATCGCCAGCCAGACCTGACCGGCCTGCAGGGTCGCGCTGAAGATGAACCACTTGCCCATGAAGCCCATGGTCGGCGGGATGCCTCCCAGCGAGAGCATGAACACGAGCATGGCGTAGGCGGCAAACGTATCGGTGCGCGCCAGTCCGCGCAGGTCCTCGATCGTTTGCAGGTCACGCCCCTTCCGGGACAGGTAGATCAGCACGCCGAACGCGCCCATGGTCATCACAGCGTAGGCCATCAGGTAGAACGCCATTGCGCCCATGGCGGCGTTGTGCGCCTGCTCGTTGCGCACGCTGGCTGCGGAGACCGCGACCAGCAGGTATCCGGCATGTGCGATGGATGAGTAGGCCAGCATGCGCTTGACGTTGTCCTGAACGACCGCCAGGATATTGCCGCCAAACATGGTGAGCACGGCCAGTGTCTGCACAGCAGGCAGCCAGTACTCCCCGATGGGCGCCAGCGCGCTACATACACGCATCAACGCCGCAAACGCCCCGATCTTTGCGCCTGCCGCCATATAGGCGGTTACCGAAGTGGGCGCACCTTCGTACACGTCGGGAGTCCACATGTGGAACGGAACCAGTGCGGCCTTGAACGCCAGTCCCACGAAGAGCAGCGCAATCCCGCACATCAGCAGGACCGACGGACGGCCGTCGTTGATCAGGTACAGGTTCAGGTCCGCCAGATTGGTTGTGCCGGCGTGATTGGCTGTTGCCGAGCCACCATAGACCAGCGCGATGCCGTAGAGCAGAAACCCGGAGGCAAACGCACCGAGCAGGAAGTACTTGAGCGCAGCTTCCTCGCTCTTCTCTTCGGTGCGCGCGAACCCGGACAGCACGTACAGCGCAACCGACAGGATCTCCACAGAGACGAACAGCACGATCAGATCATTGGAGCAGGCCATCAGCATGCCACCCGCTGTGGAGAAGAGTACCAGCGCGTAATACTCCCCCAGGTTCAGGTTCCGGTTCTCCAGATAGGTCATCGCCAGCAGGATTGCCAGGAGCGCCGTGATCAGCAGGATCACGTAGCAGGTGAGCGTGAACGAGTCTGTCACGATGGAACCGGCAAAGGCGGTTTCGCTGAACGTGGTTGCCATCTGCGTCTGCAACTGGTTGCCTGCCTGCACCAGCGCCATCAGAACGCCGAACAGGCTGAACCCCCATGTGTACCACCTGCGGGCTCGCCACTGCGCCGAACAGGCGTCTCCCAGCAGAACGATCATTCCGGTCGCCAGAACGATCAGCACCGGCATGATGGACATGAGATTGGCCGCATAGTTCATGATTACCGGTTCTCCTCTGCAGTGTTACCCGAAGATGGACCGCTTACCGGGGTATCGGGCCCGGAGGGCGCTGCGCCACTGCCCGGCGCTCCACGGAACGATCCGGGTGGCAGCTCTGATGGTGGCCCCGCAGGAGGAGCACCGTTGTCGGGCTCCGCCCCCCCGGGAACGCCAGGGGCAGGCGGGGTTGCCTGTCCGGCCCCGGCAGGCGGCGGCACTCCCGGGAACGGAGGTGATGGCGGTACACTGCCTCCCATGGGACCGGGCGGTACGACCGGTGTACTGGCTCCCGGAGCCTGCACAGGTGGTACCCTCCGAGTGCTCTCTGTTCCCAGCTCCATGGGCACAACACCACGACGCTTCAGGGTCTCGATCCGCTGCTGGTCCAGCACCTGCTGGATCGGGAGGTCCGGGTTCACGGCCTCCATGTGCTGGGGCAGGATCATCTCAACGGCCACGTCCATGCGCTGCGTCCAGAAGTGACTGCCCAGCCCGATCCAGAAGACCAGGCCAGCCAGCGGCGCCAGCACAGTCCACTCGATCCGTGACAGATCCGGCAGGTGACGGTTCTCGGGTCTGGAGATCGGGCCAAGCATCAGGCGCTGGAACCACCAGAGCATGTAGACAGCCGACAGGATCATTCCGGTCGCTGCCAGCGCAGTAGTGCCATACCCGCCGATATCGTAGGTTTTGCGTGAGATCCAGCTGCCCACCAGGATCGGGAACTCTCCGACGAATCCGTTGAAGAAGGGCACGGCGATACTCGACAGCACGGCGATAAGCAACATGGTACTCATCATCGGAACTACCAGTTTCAGGCCGCCGAATTCCGAGATCATACGTGTGTGCCGGCGCTCGTAGAGCATGCCAACGATGAAGAACAGCATCGGCGTGGAGATCCCGTGGTTGATGTTCTGGATGAGCGCGCCCATCAGGCCCACCTGTGTGAAGCTGAAGATGCCCAGAACCACGAATCCCAGATGGGCTACCGAGGAGTAGGCGACCAGCTTCTTGGCGTCCGGTTGTACCGCGGCCACAATGGAGCCGTACACGATCCCGATGATGGCCAGTGTGATGAAGATCCAGGCTGTCTCTTCGGCCTGCTTCGGGAACATGGGCAGGCAGAAGCGCACGAAACCGTAGGTGCCCATTTTGAGCAGAACGCCGGCAAGGATCACACTTCCTGCGGTGGGCGCTTCCACGTGCGCATCCGGTAGCCATGTGTGGAACGGGAACATGGGCACCTTGATCATGAATGCCAGCGAGAACGCGGCGAACAGCCAGAGCATGGCCTGCGGGTGGCGTAATCCGTACTCGGCAAGCTTCTTCCCCTCGGGCGTCTGCGGGTTGGACAGGGAGAGCACGTCGAAGGTGCCTGCCACCTGATAGATCCAGACGATCGCCACGAGCATCAGGATGCTGCCCGCAAAGGTGTACAGGAAGAACTTGACCGCGGCGTAGATCCGGCGCTCGTGCCCGAAGATCCCGATCAGGAAATACATCGGGATCAGCATGGCCTCCCAGAACACGTAGAAGAGCACCAGATCGAGCGCGCAGAACACGCCGATCATTCCCGTCTCCAGCAGCAGCAGGAAGACCATGAATTCCTTGAGCCGTTGCCGCGTGTGGAAGGAATAGAGCACACATAGCAACGACAGGAACGTTGTCAGGACGATCAGGAGCACGCTCACCCCGTCCACGCCCATCTGGTACTGAATTGTGATGTTGCCGACCTGGATCCAGTTCGCGGTCTCGAGGAACTGCATGTTGCGCGTCAGCGACTCTACATAGTCGCTGCGAAACGCGCCGAATAGGACCAGCGAGAGCAGAAACGTCATACCGGCGAAGAACGCGGCCACCAGATTGACCGTTGTTCGGGCCGGGTCTGCCGGGTGTTTCTCCGGTGCATGCGGCGCGTCATGCTCCGCGTGACCGCCATGATACTCTGGCAGGTCCTGTGGGCGCTTCAGGAACAGGAGCACGATCGCACCGACCAGAGGCAGGAACGTGAGCAGAGAGAGAATGTTCGGTATCGGAGACTGAGGCATCTCTGAGTATCCTTGCTTATTGAACGCCCGCCGCCGAAGGTCGTTCTCGCACCGGGAGTGGCGGTTCCTTGCTCCACTGGTAGAGCAGACCGCCCACCAGGATCACCACTCCCAGCAACATGACGAGCGCGTAATTGCGTACGTAGCCGGTCTGAACGCGCCGGAAAATCCGCGCCATTAACCCGACGGCACCTGCAACGCCGTTCACGATCCCGTCCACAATCCCGGCATCCACCAGCCGCCAGAGCACCCGGTCGGCCAGCCATCCGCCGGTCTGCAGGAAGATGCGTTCGTAGAGCGCGTCCCACCACCACTTGTTGTAGAGGAACTGATACACCGGGTTGCGCGCTTTTTCTGCCTCCGGCAACAGCGCGCCGGTCTGCATCTTCTGCCGATACAGCAGCGCCGCCAGGCTCAGGCCGGCAATCCCGACTACCGAGGAGATAACGAAACCGACCACAGGCGGTATGAGCGGGGCATGCCCCTCCTCGTGTCGTAACGCGCTGACGTACAACGACTTCGGCGCCACAGAGGGCTCCAGGAAGTGTTCGAAACGCCCGCCGGTGAAATGCGCCATCACTATTCCGAACCCCACCGACAGAACCGCCAGAACGTAGAGGGGTACCATCATGGAGGGTGGAGACTCGTGCACTTTGCCGGAGCCATGCGCGTGCCCGTGCTCATCCCCACCAGCATGCGCATGCTCCTCATGTCCGTCGTGCGCGTCGAAGTTGCTGTGGTGGTGTGGCACCAGTTGCCCATCCACGAACCGGGGCTCCGTGTAGAAGGTCTTCCACATCAGCCGGTTCATGTAGAAGGCGGTCATGAAGGCGGTCAGCAGGCCAATCCCGTAGAGCAACGGGCCACTCCCCCAGGGGGACTCCAGTGCGGCCTCCAGGATCTCGTCTTTCGACCAGAAACCGGAGAGGAGGGGGAAACCGGCAATCGCATAGGTGCCGATGAACATCATCAACCAGGTGCGCGGGATCAGCTTTCGCAGTCCCCCCATCCGGCGCATGTCCTGCTCACCCAGCATTGAATGGATCACAGCGCCGGACCCGAGGAAGAGCAGCGCTTTGAAGAAGGCATGGGTGGTCACGTGGAACATTCCGGCAGTGAAGTTGCCCACACCGCAGGCGAGGAACATGTATCCCAGTTGTGACACCGTCGAGAACGCCAGCACGCGTTTGATATCGTTCTGCACCAGACCGATGGTCGCGCCCATGAACGCCGTGGCGATACCGATCCACCCTACCAGCTGCATGGCATCTGGAGCCTGCACAAAGAGCCACGAACACCGGGTCACCATGACCACGCCGGCTGTGACCATGGTAGCGGCATGAATGAGCGCGGAGACGGGCGTCGGGCCTGCCATCGCGTCCGGCAACCAGACCCAGAGAGGGATCTGCGCGGACTTTCCCATGGCTCCCACAAACAGCAGCATACAGATCAGAGTGAGCGTGCCGGCCGACACTGGATTGCCCAGTACGTCGCGCGCGCCTCCTTCCACAGCCGCAAGGTCCAGAACCCCCCGGCCATCCGTTGTGAAGAAGGAGAGAGTGCCGAACACGCTCCAGACCGCCATCATGCCCAGCGCGAAGCCGAGATCGCCCACGCGGTTGACGATAAAGGCCTTGTTGCCTGCTTTTGCGTTCTCCACCTGCGTGTACCAGAAACTGATGAGCAGGTACGAACAGGTGCCGACGCCTTCCCAACCGACAAACATGAGCAGGAAGTTCTCGGCCATGACCAGCAGGAGCATCATGAAGATGAACAGGTTAAAATAGGTGAAGAAACGCGGTTGCTCCGGGTCCTCCGCCATGTAGCCGGTCGCGTACACGTGGATCAGGCCGCCTACCCCGGTCACGATCAACGCCATCAACAGCGACAGCGGATCCAGAAGCAGGGCAAAATTGACCTGAAATCCCCCCATTTTGATCCAGGGCGCATCCGTCCCCAGCCCGGGGATCAGGGGAACTGTGGCTCGATGCGCTGGAAGTGCCATGACTTCCGGCAGCACAGCGCAGGTCACCAGAAATGCCGCCAGAACTACACCCGGCGCGATGTAGGCGACAACCCGCTTCTGAGCGGCGCGGTCTTTGAAGATCAGGCCGGAAATGGCGTGGAAGAAGAACCCCAGAAGAGGCAACCAGACTATCAACCAGGCATTCTGTAGCATCCAGTACGCTCCTGCTTCCCCTACCTCCGGATCATCTTATTTCCGACGCACGCGCGCAACGCGCGCACGGTGCTAACCATCCGGGTGGATCCGGAGGAGTTTCATCGGGGTCATCTAGAACTTCATCAGATTCACTTCGTCGATGTTGATCGTCTCTTTGGTACGGAAGATCGCGACGATGATCCCCAGCCCAACCGAGACCTCCGCAGCAGCGACCGCCAGCGCGAAGATCACGTACATCTGCCCGTTCACCTGCCCGAAGTGCCGACCGAGCGCGACCAGCGTCAGGTTCGCGGCATTGAGCATCAGTTCAATACACATGAAGATCACGATCGGATTACGCTTGACCAGAACGCCGATGGTCCCGACCGTGAACAGGATGGCAGAAAGCACCAGGTAGTGTTCGGTAGTGATCATGGGGTATGGTCCTGGATCCTGCGCTTGGCCATGATGACGGCACCAACGATGGCAACCAGCAGCAGGATCGAAGTGATCTCAAAAGGTAGGATCCACGGTTGTTTCGGGTCGAACAGGTTCTTCCCGATCCCTTCCACGGTCCCGAGTGGCACATATACTTCTGGAGGAGCGGCAGGACGTACTTTCGACAGAGCCACCAGCGAGTTCGAGAGCAGCAACATCACCACGAAGGCGGTGCCGAGCACCGCGGCGAAGAAGGGTTGCAGGGTCCCGCGCTCGCGCAGGGCCTGTGGCGCGCCGAGGTTCAGCAGCATGATGACAAACAGGAACAGCACCATGATCGCCCCGGCGTACACGATGATCTGCACTGCGGCGAGGAACTGTGCCGAGAGCATCACGTAGAATACGGCCACGCAGAGGAACGTGATTACGAGGTACAACGCGCTCCGCACCGGGTTCTGCGTGACCACCATCGCAATGGATGCCCCCACACAGGTCAGGGCCAGTATCCAGAACAGGATGAGCATTGCGTTTGCGTGATCCTTCCCGTAGACGGTGTTACTTGCTGTATGGCAAACAGGTCGGGGGCACTCTGGAGAGACGCCCTATCGACGGCGTGATGGCCTCAATTCAGTTATGGCGCGCCGTTGCTGGCCGGGGCCTCCATGCTCCCGGGTACCGGCGTTTGCGGCCCCGGTTCCGCGCTGGCAGGCGGTTGACCGGTGATGCTGGCAGGTCCACCGGTGGAGCGCATGCGCGGCACAATCGCGCCCGCTTCCGGGGTCGGCAGAGGCGCCGAGCTCGCCCGGCGCTCCAGCGCCAGGTTCGCCCCGGCCAGAACGAACAACCAGACGAGCGCCAGCGGCAGCATGCGCTTCCACCCGAGAGCCATCAACGCGTCGTAGCGCAGGCGGGGCAGCGTTGCGCGCAACCAGGTGTACAGGAAAATCCCCATCATCACCTTGATGATAAACCAGAGCACGCCGGGGATCAGCGTGAATGGCGCCACATTCAGAGGTGGCAACCATCCTCCCCAGAAGACCGCTGCGTTCAGGCCGCTCACGGTCAGCATCGCCACGTACTCGCTGGTGAAGAACATGGCGAATTTCATGGAGGAGTACTCGGTGTGGAACCCGGCGATCAACTCCGACTCTGCCTCTGGCAGGTCGAAGGGCGCGCGGTTGGTCTCTGCAACCATGGCGATCGTGTAGAGCACCACCGGGATCAGGCCGGTGCCCAGCCAGAACCATGCGAGGATGCTGCCTCGCAGGAACTCGGGCGCGCCGGGGAATGGCAGACGCGTTGCCTGCGCCTCCACAATGTCGCCCAGCCGGAGCGAACCGGCCATCAGGATCGCACAGAGCAGTGCCAGTCCCATCGCCAGTTCGTAGCTGATCACCTGTGCCGAGGCCCGCAAGCCGCCCAGCAGAGAGTACTTGTTATTGGAGGCCCATCCTGCCAGCACAATGCCGTACACCTGCAGGGAGGCCATCGCCAGAATGTACAGCAGGCCGATGTTCACATCCCCCACGGTGAGTGGCACTGTGAACTGACGTCCCTCTGCGTCCACAAACGGGATCGCATCCAGCACCAGTGTGCCACAGGCCGCGAACGCCAGGATCACGGCGATAACGGGCGCGATGTAGTAGATCCGCACGTCGACGTTCTCAGGAAGCACATCCTCCTTGAAGAACAGCTTGATGACGTCGGCCGTGGGTTGCAACAGCCCGCGGGGTCCCACCCGGTTCGGCCCTGAACGGTCCTGCATCAGGGCAATGACCACGCGCTCGATCCAGATCAGCCCTGGCAGGATGGTCAACACGAATCCCAGCCAGATCACCAGAGCGATGTAGGGAACCAGCGCAGGCAGATAAATCGGACCCAGGTTGGCGGGAAAGGCGATGGCAAGTTGTCCGATCATGAGGGCTCCAGCATTTCCCCGTAGAACTTCGGGGTCATCGCGAGATTTTTTGCGGGATGACGGCGTGCGCGGGATCCGTCATCCCGAAGCAAGGCACTACGCGTCGCCCGCGGGATACTCCCAGCGAATACCCGCGTCGCCCAGTGACCTGAACGAGATGCCCGCGTACATGGGCACGGTGGCAGCGATGTCTCGCAGGATGTCTCTGGGCGAGAAGTAGGGTGTGCCCCCGAGCATGGCCGCAACTTCCGTGAAAATCAGCCAGTCGGGCTTGATGTCCGGTGAGATATCAAACGCTTTGTGGATCCGCTGTACCCGGCGCTCACAGCTGGTGTAGGTGCCGTCCTTCTCCGCCACGCTGGCGGCGGGGAGCACCAGATCCGCCATGCGCGCCGTTTCGGTCAGCCGCAACTCGTTGACGATCACGAACGGACAGTTCTCCAGCGCGCGTCGGGCCAGATCCGCATCATGGTAGTTCTCCACGAGTTTTGCGCCCACAATCCAGAGGACCGGCAGCTGACCGCTGGCTGCTGCCTCCAGCATCCGATGAGTGTTCATGCCCGGCGGGTCAATCGGCCGGTAGCCCGGTCCGACATCTGGCAGCACGCCCATATCCATGGCGCCCTGTGTGTTGCACTCGGTGCCGGGAATGTTCAGGTTGCCCTGATTGCCGGTTGCCACGACCAGATCTCCCAGGACCTCGACCAGCGCCTCAAATTCCGGATGCTCGGTAATGGCCCGCCCCACCAGGATCGCCATGGGCCCGTTGACGAGCAGGTGTGCGGCCCGGACGATGTCCTCGGCGGCCACTCCGGTCTCGGCAGCGGCCCTGGCGGGAGTCCAGTCGCCAACGCGTTGCGCCAGTGCCGAGGTACTGGCGTTCTTCGGCAAGAGTTTCTCGTGCAGGATCACATGGGCCAGTGCCAGCAGCAGAGCCATCTCTGTGCCGGGCCTGTAGATGAGGTTAACCTCTGCGAAGTCAGCGACTTTGGTGGTTTCCTCCTCAACCCGGGTTACAGCGTTGACCACGCTTGCGCCCTTGAAGCGCCACGCTTTCCGCACTCTCAGGAAGATGATGGGTTGTTCGTCCACCAGCTCCGAGCCGAACACGAAGAGTGTCTTCATGTTCTCCAGATCGGCGATCCGGTTGCCCATGCCGTGATACCCGAAGCGCTCGAACAGCGGCCGGTTGACCGGACCCTGGTAGCGGCCCAGGCGGGAGTCGATGTGATTGCTCCCGAGAACTTCCCGGAAGAGCTTCTGGAAGACGAAGTTGTCTTCGTTCGTGCATCGCTGGCCGCCGATACCTCCCACGTTGCTGCCCGCCTGTCGCAACTGCTCGACAATCCGATCCAGTGCCTCGGTCCAGCTGATGGGCACGAACTCTCCATCGCGCTTGAGCAGGGGCGTTTTCAGTCGATCCGGTGCTGAGACGTAATCGTGCCCGAACTTGCCCCTGTCGCAGGTCCACTCTTCGTTGACTTCTTCGTTGACCCGCGCGTTGACGCGCAGTAACTGCTCCAAACGATAGTCGAACTTGACGTTGCATCCGTTGGAACAGCGCGAGCAGATCGACTTCTGTGTGTGCAGGTCCCATGGCCGCGCTTTGAAGCGGTAGGTCCGGGAGAGCAGCGCGCCTACCGGGCAGAGCTCAATGACGTTGCCGCTGAATTTGCTCCGGTACGCGGTTTGCGCGAAGGTGCCGACCTCCATGTCCGCGCCCCGCTTGAGAAACGCCAGTTGCGCATCCCCGCTGATGTCGTCTGCGAAGCGCGTGCATCGGGCACAGTGAATGCAACGCTCCCGATCGAAGACCACATACTCGGAGAGCGGGTAAGCCTTCGGGAAGTGTCGCTTCTCCTCGATGTACCGGCTGGTCGGCGGACCGTAGAAGATGGTGTTGTTCTGCAGAGGGCACTCGCCCCCTCGATCACAGATCGGGCAGTCCAGAGGATGGTTGATCAGAAGGAATTCCAGGATGCCCTTGCGGTCGCGCACCACCTGTTCCGACTCGGTCTCGATCACCATGCCCTGCGCGGCCGGTAATGTGCAGGCGGTCTGTGGCTTGGGCATTTTCGCCAGTGTCTCCGTGCCGTCAGGGTTTTTACGCGGCATGTAGACGTCCACCAGACACATCCGGCAGTTGGCTGCCTCGCCTCTGGAAAGGCGCGGATGATAGCAGAAGTAGGGTATGTCAACACCCACGCGTTTGGCCGACTCGATGATGTTCTCACCGTTCGGCACTTCGACTTCGATCCCGTTGATCTTCACCCGGACCATCCGGTCGGACGGGGGGTTCAGGGAGGGGGGCGTCTGCGTCAATCGGAACTGAGACATATGTGTCTTCCTCTGGACTTCCAACCAGCAGACACGACGCTTGCGTCGGCCGCCTAACAGTTTACCGTATTTCTACTGAAAACCTGCACTGCTGTTCTGATGTCGTGGCAGGATCAGGCTGGCACCAGGGTCAGCAACGGATTGACGACCTCCGGCGTGGGCGGCACGTGACCGGGCCCCACCGGAGATCGTTTGTGCGCGATCCAGTAATCGAACTCCTCACGGAACGCTTTGATTGCGCCCACAATAGGCCATGCTGCCGCATCCCCGAGGCCGCAGTAGGAGCGCCCATCAATCTGACTGCAGATGTCCAGCAGGAGCTCCACATCGCCCGGCTGCCCGCCACCGGAAGTGATCCGGTCCAGGATCTTGTAGATCCATCGGGTCCCTTCCCGGCAGGGTGTGCACTTGCCACAGGATTCATGCATGTAGAACTCGGCCGTGCGCTTCATCAGCAGGACGATGTCGGTTCTGTCATTGAACACCATGAAGCCTCCGGAGCCGAGCAGAGTGCCGTTCTGCTGGCAGCTCTCGTAGTCCAGATTCACCCGCGGGCAGTCCTCTGCGCGAACGATCTGCACCGAGGACCCGCCGGGGATAACCGCTTTCAGGGCCCCTCCTACCACACCGCCTGCGGCCTCAATCAGCTCCATGAGAGGCGTGCCCATCTCCACCTCATAGTTGGCTGGCCGTGCGACGTGTCCGCTCACCGAGAAGATCTTGGTCCCCTTGCTGCGCTCGGTGCCCAGTCTGGCGTACTCCGCGCCCCCCATGTCCAGGATCTTTGCCGCTGCGCAGAAGGTTTCCACGTTGTTGATCAGGGTCGGTGACTTCCAGACGCCCTCCACCGTTGGATAGGGAGCGTGCGGGAACTTCAGGCGTGGTTGCCCGCGCTCCCCCATCAGGCTGGACATGAGAGCCGACTCTTCGCCGCACTCGTAGCTGCCTGCCCCCATGTGGATGTACAGGTCGAAGTTAAATCCCTTCACGCCCAGAATGTTTTTCCCGAGGTACCCTGCTCTGTAGGCCTGATCGATGGCCTTGCGCACCTGCCACGCGGGTTCCACGTATTCGCCACGGATGTAGATGTAGCCGGCGGTCCCGCGGAGTGCATATCCGGCAATGATCATGCCCTCCACCAGCAGATGGGGTAGTTTGAGCATCAGTTCACGGTCTTTGTACGTTCCCGGCTCCCCCTCGTCGGCGTTGCAGATGATGTAGTGCGGTTTGTCGTCGTTCTGCGGAATGCCGCTCCATTTGATCCCGGTGGGGAAGCCAGCCCCTCCACGTCCTCGCAGGCCGGAGGTCTTGATCTCCTCAATCACGGCGGACCGTTCCATCTTCACGGCCTTCTTCAAGCCGCGATACCCGCCATGTTTCTCGTAGACGGCGATATCCTGAATGTTCTCGACATCCCGATGTTCGAACAGCAGATTGCGAATACCCATGCGGAGACCTCAGTAGAGCTCGTTGTTGCGAATCTGCTCGCCCGTGCGGCTTCCGCCGCCCGTTTGCGAGGATCCCGGAAGATGCAGTTTGACAATGGCGTCGGCGAGTTTCACAGGCGTGTACTCCTCGCTCTGACGCAGTTCTTCGATCAGGTTCAGCACGTTGTCGGCTGTGACGTGCGTGAAGTATCGATCGCCGACCTGCACCACAGTGGCCGCCCCGCAGTAGTCCAGGCACTCGACCTCGGAGAGCGTGAACTCCCCGTCGCGTGTGGTGCCACCAACCTCGATTCCCAGTGCACGCTCCAGCTCATGCACCACATCGTACGCCCCCATCACCGCGCAGGTCAGGCAGGTACACACCTCCAGGTGGTGCCGTCCGCGGGGTCGCAGGTTGTACATGGTGTAGAAGGTTGCCACCCCTTCTACCTCTGCGTAGGACATGCCGAGGCGATCGGCGACTTCCTGGATGGCAGCGGGTGTCAGGTAGCCGCCATACTCCCGTTGCGCGATCCACAGGGCGGGCAGACAGGCCGCTTTTCGCTCCGGGTAGTGCGAGGCGATCTCTTCCAGTTCCTGGATAGCGTTCAACGAGAAGCGTTGCTCTTTCGGGGGCGCGGGGCGGGGCTCCAGCGCGCCGGGGCCGTTCTCCGTGGTAGCCATCTGTTGCGGTTTCAACCTCCTGTCGCGTCAGCGATCAATCTCACCCAGCACGATGTCGATGCTCCCGATGATGGCAACGACGTCGGCGATCAATCGTCCCTCGCACAATTTGGAGAGCGCTTGCAGGTTCATCAGGCAGGCTGGGCGCTGGTGCGCCCGCCATGGTCGGTTGGTCCCATCGCTCACGATGTAGAACCCCATCTCTCCTTTGCCCGACTCGATGGGCACGTAGGCCTCTCCTACCGGGGGATGGAAACCCTCTGTCCACAACTTGAAGTGATGGATGACGGCCTCCATGCTGCTGTCCAGTTCCTGCCGCGGGGGCGGCACGATTTTGCGGTCATCCACATTGATCGGGCCGTCAGGCATGTTCTCAATACACTGCTTGATGATCTCGCGGCTCTGGTAGAGCTCCGCCATGCGTACCCGGTAGCGATCGTACACGTCGCTGTACTGCCCGACCGGCACGTAGAACTGGTAGTTCTCGTAACCGCTGTAGGGCGTGGCCTTGCGCACGTCATAGGGAATGCCGGCAGCACGCAGCGTTGGTCCGGAGACTCCGAGCGCCAGACAGTCTTCCGCCGAGATGTATCCCACTCCCTGCGTGCGTTCGCGGAAGATCGGGTTGGCGTTCAGCAGGTCCTCGATCTCCTCCATGGCGCGCGGGAAGTCATCGCAGAACGCTTTCGCCCGTTCGAACCACCCCTCCGGGGCATCGCCTCGCAGGCCGCCGGGCACGATCCAGGAGGTCATCATGCGTACCCCGGACATCATCTCCTTGAGGTCCAGCACTTTCTCACGTTGCTGGAAGGCGTAGAAGAAGACGGTCATGGCGCCCAGATCGAGCAGGTGTGTGCCCAGCCAGACCATATGGCTGGCGATGCGCTCCAGCTCCATCAGCATGACGCGCAACGCTTTGCCTCGCGGGGGCGGTTCCACGCCCAGCAGTTTCTCCACAGAGAGCGAGAACGCTGCGTTCTCCAGAAGGGATGCCACGTAGTCGATCCGATCTGTCAGGGTGACTCCCTTCATGTAGGTCTGGTATTCCAGCTCTTTTTCGATCCCGGTGTGCACGTACCCGATGTGCGGGGTCGCTCGGACAATGGTCTCGCCATCCAGCTCCAGAACGATCCGCAACACGCCGTGCGTGCTGGGGTGTTGTGGCCCCATATTCACCACCATGGTGGTGTCGTCCAGAGGATCGATAGAAACTCCCTGCGCCTGCACCGACGCCGGATTCAGTTCCCGTATGCGCGTGCTGTCAATTGCCATGGTTGCCTCTCTTCTGCGGAAACACTTGCGGAAACGCCCGGCACGGGTGATCTACCCGGAGCGTCGGAATTCCTCCTGCACATCGCCCGTTCGCCCGATGAACGACTCGCCGGGATGCTGAATGGGCACTTCTGCCACGGAGGGCCCGAACTTCCCTCCCGGGAACTGCACCCGCTCACCGCCCAGCGGGTAGTCCTTGCGCTGGGGATGCCCCACCCAGTCGTCGGACATCAGCAGGCGGCGCAGATCGGGATGCCCGCTGAACCGCACGCCGAACATGTCGTAGATCTCCCGTTCCGGGAAGTTGGCACCGGGGTAGACGCCGGTTACCGAGGGCACCACAGGATCTTCCTCGGGAACGGGTACCTTCAGGAAGATCCGATGGTTCTTGCCGTACTCGATCCCGTCCTTCTGGTACTGCACGGAGTACAGGTTGTACACGACCTCGAAGCGATACCCCTCCCGGTAGTCCAGATAGTCCACCCCGAGACATTCCGAGAAGAAGTTGTATTGCAGGTCCGGGTCATCGCGCAGCAGGCGACAGATTTCCACGATGTACTCTCGCTTCACCATGATGCGGGTGTCACCCCGGAATGTGTTCACCCCGAGGATGGCATCTGGAAATTTCTCGCGGATCTTGATCACTTCCAGACGCTCTGCGGGCGCACCGACGTCCGGACGAGAGACCTGTTCGGCCATGACACACTACTCCCTTCTGCTCGTCAGAGCGGCGATCCTCTCTTCCTGCGAGACAGCGCCGTACGCGGGAACATGCGCCGGTTCTGGCAGACGGCGCACGGGCCCCGATTTCTCGTTGCCGAAGCGGATCGGCGGTCGCGGCGCCAGGATCTCCGGACTGATCGGATCCCGGGCGACGGCACGCTCGCTTTCGTCCCAATCCAGTGCTCTGCGCCCCAGAATGTAGAAGTACCCGACGAAGAGGATCGCCACGAAGACGAGCATCTCTGCGAAATAGAAGATCTTGAGGTCATATCCCTGCGCCCGGTAGGTGACCGCCCAGGGGTACAGGAAGATGGTTTCGATGTCGAACACGATGAAGAGCATCGCGATCAGGTAGAACTTGACGGGAAAGCGCTCTCGCGCCGATCCAATGGGGGTCATGCCGCACTCGTACGCGGTCGCCTTGTACGCGGTGGGCTTCTTCGGGCCCAGCAGAAACGAACCAACGACCATCGCCAGCGCGATCGCGGTGGAAACGCCGATCAGCACCAGCAAGGGAACATAGGCGAGAATGTCGCCGTGATTGCCAGACATCGATGCTGCCTCCTTCTTCCGTGCCCGGCTCGTGCATGCCCCCTGCTACCGGGAAGGTCTGTACGCAGGCGATGTGTCCGGGCGCCTGGCCACACCCTGTGAACTTTATCACAGATGACACAAGCCCGTCAACCACTTCGCATTTCTTCTGCACTACAGTCTGTTACGCTTACCATGCGTGACAAATTGCACTTGCGGCCGGGCACTTGAGGTTCCACAGGAGCGTTGCAGGGTGGCTTCCCGCAGTATTGACACGGTTCTCCAACTCCGTTATACTACCCCTAACAGGGTATGCAATGGAACCCTTCTCTCTTTCGGGCCCGACTGCGCGGACTTTCTTTCCCGGGTTGTGCATCGTCCCGAGGTGGGGCGGGCCTGCGAAAGGCCATGCCTTCCCTGTACGGGGCAACGCCCCTGCGCGTGATCCGGATCTGCAGGCCGGCCCGGCCCTGTGAGGAGAATGTAACCTGTGCGCAAGTACCTCAACTACATTGTCTTCGGTCTGATTGTGCTGCTCGTGGTGGGCCTCGCGGTCAACCATAGCAATCGCATGCGCCGTCTGATCCACGATATGGCCTCCGGCACGCCACAACAACGCGCGGCGGCGGCGGCCGAGCTGATCAAGGCCGAACAGTTCATGGACTCCATCACCGGCGAAGAGGCGGAGACGCGCGCGAAAATCGCCGGTGCTCTTGTCGCGCTCGGCACGCCGGAGGCTGTGACGCAGGCGATCAACATGGCCAAAGATCAGGAGAAAGAGGTACGCGATGCGGCCGTCGTTGCCCTGCAGGCGATCGGTGGTAAAAGTCCGGATCACATCAAAGCGCTGGCTGCCGGCCTCGGGAATGGCGACGTGAACGCCCGCAAGGCTGTTATTCGTGCGTTCACCGATCCGGAGAAGGGGATCGGACCGAAACCCGGTGTGGTCGAGGCGATCGTTGAGCAGATGAAGGCCAGTGGGGGAGCACGCGGGCCCGGAGGTGATGTGCTGGGTCACCCCACCTTCACGCGTCAGGGAGCCAATCGTGTGAGCGTGCCTCTGCTCATCGCGCAGCTCCAGGATCCGGACGAGGGCGTCCGTTCCGGGGCTGCCGAGGCGCTGGGCAAGATCGGTGATCCTGCAGCCATTCCTCCCCTGAAGGAGCGGATGCATCAGGATACCGCGCAGGTGCGCCGTATCACGATCGGTGCGATCGCGCTCATCGCGCATCCCTCCGGTGAAGACGCGCTCGAAGAGGCGATCCGTAACCCCAACGATGACAACGAGGCGCGAGCCCAGGCCGCAGCGGGACTGGGCAAAATTGCCACCCGTCGTGCGATTGCTACCCTCCTCAGGGCGCTGTCCGACGACGACCTGAAGTTGCGCTCGGCGGCGGTTGCTGCGCTGGCCCGTGCCGGACGCCCTACGCCGGACGCGCCCGTCAACCGGATGGTTGTGGCCCTTCTGGACGCTGCGCTGCGTGCTCCCGAGGAGTCGGTACGCCTTGGCGCAGCACAGGCTCTGCAGCTGGTGGCTACTCCGGAGACCAACGCATCACTGATCGTGCTGCTTCGTGACCGCTCCCAGCCCGAAGCCGTGCGGGCAGCGGCCGCCCGGGCGCTTGGTTTCCCGGGCAACGCACCCGCGGTCGCCCCGCTGATCCGGGCTCTGGACGACGCATCGGATCAGGTCATTGCAGCCGCACGCGATGCGCTCAGCGAGATTGGCACGCCAGCTACCGACGCCCTGCTGGCCGCGTTGAAACGGGGGGGGCCGGTCGCACTGTACGCCTCGCAGGCGCTGGCGCGCCGTGGGGCGCAGGTGCTTCCTGCGCTGCAACGTGCCGCGGCCGATACCAGCCCGATCAGCCAGCGCTGGGCCGCTGTAACGCTGGGCGATCTGGGAGTTGCTGAGGCCCGCCCCATCCTGGAAGCCTTGCAGAAAAGCCCGGATCCGGACGTAGCGTATGTAGCGCGCGAGCAACTGGAGCGTATAGGGCGTAAACGCTGAGCGTATATCAGACCGGAGTTCAAAAAACCAGAGGATATCCCATTCGGAATGAAAGCACAGATAGAGGGCATGAAGCCGGGGGAACCGTGCATTCAGGACGACGAGGGCAGACGCATCGCTCTTGTGCTGCGGCTCGTTCCCGAAACACCGGAAGAAGTCGCGGAACTCAAGAAGTTCTGCCGCCTGACCGACGCCTTTACCTTCATCATTGATGAAGACTACCGGATGAACCAGGCACACATCGCCCCGGTGTACGGAGAGCGCACTTTCGCCATTGTGCCGCGCCACGCCTACGACGAGAACCTCGGTTAGACGATGGCGCAAACCGATCCGGGAGTGATCCCTGCTTCCCCGTACCGCGAAGAGCCGGGCACGTTGCAACGTGACTGGGCCCTCTTTACCGCTCTGAACTTCCTGTTCGCGTTCGGATTTGCGATCTACTCCGGGGTTTTCCAGAACTTTTTGCGCGACCGCTACGGTCCGGCCCCGTTGCAACTGGGCCAGCTGGAGTCTCTGCGAGAGGTGCCGGGTCTGCTGGCCGCACTCACGGCCGGCACGCTGGCCGCACTGGCCGAGTCGCGGGTCGCTGCGCTGGGCCTGCTGCTGACCGGAGTCGGTATCGCCCTGACCGGGGACATGCCCGGCTACTTCCCTCTGGTCGGGATCACTGTGCTCTGGTCCGTGGGTTTTCACCTGTGGGCCGCGGTCTCACCCGCCATCACGCTGGCTCTGGCGAAAGGGGTCGAAGGGGGGCGCCATCTGGGGCGTATGTCGGCGGTGGGCGCGCTGGCCACGCTGGTTGCGCTGGGTGTTTCCTCGCTGACCGCGCGCCTCGCTCCCGGACTCTCTTACCGGCACTACTTCTACGCAGGCGGGCTCTGTATCGGTCTTGCCGCACTCCTGTGCATGGTGCTTTCACATCATGCTGCAGGAGCCCCGCGTGCTCGCCTGATCTTTCGCCGGGACTATGGCCTGTATTATTTGCTCACCTTTCTGGACGGTTGTCGTCGTCAGATTTTCAGCATTTTTGCCTCGTTCACACTGATCGCAGTGTACCGGGCCCCGTTGTCCGCTATGCTGCTCCTGCAGTTTTTTAGCGCGCTGCTTGCGGCAATGACCGCGCCGGCAATCGGTCGTCTGATCGATCGTGTCGGGGAACGGCGTCCTCTGATCTTTTACAGCGCGACGTTGATCGCCATTTTCGCTGGCTATGCTACCATGCGCCATCGCGAGTTTCTGTACGCGTTGTTTGTCATCGACCGTGTTCTGTTCAATTTCAGCGTGGGCTACACGACCTACCTGCACCGCATTGCCCGCCCCAACGAGCTGACACCGTGCGTCTCCATGGGAGTTACCATGAATCACATCGCTGCAGTGACCGTTCCGTTTCTCGGGGCATACCTCTGGCAGACGACGGCCAATCATCAGCTGCCTTTCTGGATCGGTATTCTTGTGGCTGGCATTTCTCTGCAGGCTCACTATCGCCTGCCACCGCGTCATCCGGCCCCCGCTGTGTGAAATTCGCTATGCTTTTGCGCGCCAACTGTGGAATGAACAAGTGGAAACAGAAATCGCGCGAAAGGACAGCACGTGCATGCAGCCTCAACGGCTGGCATCTCTGATATCGCTCACACCGTCCAGAGAAGTGCCGATCCCGGCGGCTCATGCAGAACCCCTGGAACGCCTGCTGGCACGCTTCATGCCCGGTTGTGTCACCCTCCTGCTCCGGGCTTCCCACCCCGGAGCCGCAGCGTGGCTCGGCCTGCACCACATCGAGCGCCATCTGAGCGCCACGTTGATGGAGCCAGCACGCACGGAAGTCTGGCCGCTGCTGGCCGACACGTGGGCCATTGCCCTGCACACGCCAGAAGGCGCCGACTGGGAACTGAGCGCGACCTCCATTCACGTGTTGTGTCACACGCTCGCGCAGCATCTGGATATGACCTGGCGCACAGAGGCTGGAATGCGTCCACCGGCCATCGCCCTGCCGGCGCCCGACACGCTCTCGCCGGAGGATGCGGCATCGTCGCAGGAGCCACTGGCGTTCTCTGTGGTACCGGTATCCCTTTTCCAGATCGGCGAGGCGCTGCAGGGCAACATTGCCGAGCTGAACGCTCTGCTGGAGATCATCCTTTACAAGCGGCTCAGCACACTGTTCCAGCCAATCGTCAACCTGCGTACCGGCCAGACGCTCGGTTACGAAGCTCTGGTGCGTGGCCCCCGGGGGGCCACTCTACGCAGGCCGGGGCAGATGTTTGCCGCTGCCAGCAAGGCGGAAATGGTGGCCTGGTTCGATATCGCCTGCATGGATCAGTGTTTCGCGCAGGCGGCTCGCATGGGGATCCAGCGGGGCAAGCCCAAATTGCTCTTTGTCAACATTGATGCGGGCGGGCTGGCATACCTGCATCTGCATGACCGCTCGCTCTCGATGCGCGCCCGGGAATACGGGATCAACCCGACCAGTGTTGTGATCGAGATCACGGAACGGCAGACCCTGAGCGACTTTCCGCGCCTGCTACAGTTTGTTGCCCATCTGCGCGAAGAGGGGTTCCGGATCGCCGTGGATGATGCGGGCGCTGGCTACAGCAGCCTGAGCACCATCGCACAGCTGCGGCCGGATTTTGTGAAAATTGATCACACGTTGATCCGGGGCATGGACAGTATCGGATCGCACCGCGCCCTGCTGGAGGCACTCACGCAGTACGCCCGGCATATCGGCACCGCATTGCTGGCAGAGGGCATGGAGACCCGGGAGGAGGTGGCCACGCTGATCGATCTGGGCGTGCCCTACGGACAGGGGTACTATCTGGGCAAGCCCGCGGAGGATTTTCAGGGCGTTCCGCGCGAGGTGCGTGAGTTCATTCAGCAGCGCGCTGGCCAGCGGGCGCGCACCGAGGCAGGCAGGACACGCTCCATGGGCGCGATGGCCCGTCCCCACCCGGCCTGTGCTCCTGATCTGCCTCTGGCGGAGGCCGCCAGACGGTTTGCCCGGGACGCCAGCCTGAGCAGTGTGGTGGTGGTGGATAACGGGTGTGCTCTGGGTCTGCTCATGCGCGATCGCCTGCAGAACGCGCTGGACATGGCGAGCGCGGCGCAGATGGCCAGCATCATGCCTGCGCAACCTATTGTGCAATGGATGCATACCGATGCGCTCTTCGTGGATGCCGCAACGCCCATCGAAGATGCTGCGCGTCAGGCGATCGCGCGCCCCGACATCAGCCTCCAGTCCGACATCATTGTCGTCCGTGACAACAATGAATATGTTGGTGTGGTGCCCACACGTCTGTTGTTCGAGGCAGTGACCGCCCTGCAGGATGGCCGGAACCGGCACGTTAACCCGCTCACCGGACTGGCAGATTATGTGGCCCTGGAGCAGGAATTGCAGGAACGACTTACGGCGCAGCAACCCTGCGCTATCGTGCGCGCCGATATTACCCGGCTGGAAGCGTTCGTTCGCCGCTTTGGGGTAGCCGCCGGCGATGAGATGCTCCGGGCGACCGGTGACATGATCCTGCGCCTGTCACAGCAGTACGATGGCGCCAGTGGATTTGTCGCCCATCCGGGGATGGATGATTTCGTGCTCCTGACAGCTCCTGCGCACATGCGCGCGCTCTGTCGCGCGCTGATTGCCGGGTTTGACGCGCAGATCACCCGCTTTTTTCCCGAGGAATGCGTGCGCGCGGGGCGCTTTCCGCTGGAAGAGGGAGGACGCGTGCGCTCTGTGCCGATCTGCCGCCTGCGCGTTGTGGCACAATCCTCCGAGGGGCGGCGATGGAGTCGTCCGCGTCAGGCGCTGGATGCGATCGAGGAGGCCCTGCGCAGTCTACGGCACGGGTCGGGGGACATGTGAGCGCCCCTGTTACTCTGACTTCGGTCGGGTCTGCGGCCGGCTTGCGGCGAGCGTTCTGGCCGCCCGATGGATCGCGCGACGGATGCGCAGGTAGGTTCCGCAACGGCAGATGTTGTGCGAGAGTTCGTTGTCAATGTCGGCGTCGGTCGGGAGGGGCTTCGTGTTCAGCAGGCCTGCGGTGGCCATGATCATGCCGATCTGACAGTAGCCGCACTGAGGCACTTCTTCCGCTACCCATGCCGATTGCAGCGCTTTCTTCTGCGCGGCCGGCAGTCCTTCCAGAGTGAGGATCTTCTTGCCACTCACCGCTACTGTGGGCGTCACGCAGGACTTGATGGCCACCCCATCCTGCAGCACCGTGCAGGCCCCGCACTGCGCGATGCCGCACCCGTACTTGGTCGCTGTCAGTCCCAGATGATCGCGCAATACCCAGAGCAGCGGGGTATCCGGGTCAACATCCACCGTTACCTTTTTGCCGTTCACTGTCAATGTCACCCCGGCCATCGGTCTCTCCTTTCGCGCGTATCGTGCGCAACATTCCCGACCGGGGTTTCCGCACAGCGGTCAGATTTTCCTGCCACAACCTAGAGGCATGAGACTGGCTTGCGCAGCAGCACCGTTACGTCGGTGAACAACGTGTCCTGCACCTGACTGCTCAGGCGGTCGAAATGCTCCGGTGCGATCTGCCACTCGGGCAGGTGGATTACTGCCGGCCTCTCCAGCAATTCCGGGTGCGGGGTCAGACAGTGCGGTTGCACGCGCTGCAGGCCACTGTTCAGGATCAGCCATTCCAGTGTGGTGCGATGAAAGAGGTCTCCGGTGCCGGGGGCAGGTCCTGCAGCCCCTGTACGCAGGACGAACTCTGTGGAGAAGGCCAGGACGCCTCCGGGCCGCAGGATGCGCGCGGCCTCCCGCACGTGGGCCAGCGCGTGCCGGAGCCCGCCGAAATGCTCGATCGCGGAGATGGAGTAGACAAAATCGACGGAAGCGTCGGGCATCACCAGACGGGTCGCGTCCATCTGCAGTACCGTGAGGCGCTCTGGAACGTAAGCATAGGGGGCGAACGGTGCCGGATCATGTAACATTTCGAGTGGCGCGGACGCCCATCCGAACCCGTAAACGTCGGAGGCGTACAACCGGGCTGTATGGTGCGTGAGGTAGTAGAGCAACGGTTCCCTGCCGCAACCGACGCCAAAGCCAACCCGTGTCCCGTCCAGAAGGCCGAGGGCGCGCAACCCGTACGTGACGTGCGTTGTCTCCCAGACTTTTTTGCGGTTGACCGTACTGTCCGGCGCGAAGAGAGAGCGATACGTCTCAGGATCCGGGTCCGCAACACCCCGGTAGATGGCACAGGCCAGTGCGCGCCACTCCGGGTCTTCCTCCGTGCGTGGGTCCGCCAGTGTGCAGAGAGGCCACTGCGATAGCGTGCTCCCGGTACATTCCGCGGCCTGCCCGCGCGACCCGGTGCCGGGGATGACGGTAGGGGATTGTTGTGCCGTCATGGTTTGGAACCTTTTCGAGGTGTTCAATCAGAATTATAGGCAACAGGACGACGAGAACTCAGAGGCGAACACCGGGCAGAGGGAACCCGGATCCACCCGTGGAAATCGTGGCAGAGGGAGTGAGTGGATGCATCATACCAGCGACATTTTGCTGATGCTCTTTGTGGTATTCGTAGCGGCACAGGCTGGCGCCGAGGTCGCGCAACGCCTGAAACTGCCTGCAGTGGTGGGTGAAATCACAGCAGGATGTCTGGTTGGCCCTTCGGTGCTCGGGTGGGTCCAGATCAACGAGCCTCTGGAAGTACTGGCGGAGATCGGTGCGGTTCTGCTGTTGTTCTCCGTGGGTCTGGAGACGCGAGCCGGCGATCTGCGGCGCGTCGGCAAGTCGGCCACTCTGGTGGGAGTGATCGGTGTGGTGGTGCCCTTTGTGCTGGGCGCGCTCTGGGCAGCTCAGTCCGGCTTCCCGATGTCGAAGGCTATGTTCGTGGCCGCAGCCTTTGTGGCCACCTCGGCTGGCATTACCGCACGGGTCCTGCACGATCTGGGCGCGCTGGGCCGGATCGAGAGCCGGGTGATCCTGGGCGCCGCAGTGATCGACGATATTCTGGCGATGTTGCTGCTGGGCGTGGTCACCGCGTTGCAGGCCGGGGGCGGTGTGGATGTGACGCGACTGGTTCTTGTGCTGTTGCAGGCCATCGGGTTCGTGGTCGTTATCACGCTGGTGGGCACGCGGATCATGCGCACGCGCTCCGCACTGCTCGATCTGCCGATCAATCCGCTCTCCCCGCTCACTCTGTCGCTGGCTCTCTGTCTCGGGCTGGCGGCCTCGGCCTCGCGGATCGGTCTGGCCGCAATCATCGGTGCGTTTCTGGCCGGTATGGTGCTGGCAGAAGCGCGTCACCGGAATGCTCTGGAGAGACAGGTGCAACCCCTGATGGCCTTTCTGGTGCCCTTCTTCTTTGTAACAACCGGGGCCCAGGTGAACCTGAGCGCGCTGGGTAGCTGGGCGGCTCTGGGTACGGTTGCGATCGTGACTCTGCTGGCAGTCATCAGCAAGCTGATCGGTTGCGGCCTTGGCGCTCTGTCACTGGGGATGAAACCCGCGTTGATCGTGGGGATCGGGATGGTGCCCCGGGGCGAAGTGGGGATCATTGTGGCCAGTCTGGGCAAGCAGGCCGGTATCTTCCCGGCAACCACCTACTCGATTATCATCGCCATGTCCCTGCTGACGTCGGTCATCGCCCCGCCATTGCTCAAGTCGCTGCTGGCCCGAACGCCCGTCTCCGGATCGGTCGCTCTGGAAGAGAGCGCCGACGTCTCGCACCTGCTCACCGTGGAGGAAACCGGTCACAGCCACCCTGTCAGCACAGCGCAACGATCTGACGCCAGTAGTTGAGCGTGTCGCGCAGGGTGTCCTGCAGAGTGTAGTGCGGTTGCCATCCGGTCCGTGCGCGCAGGGCGAACGGGTCGCCCGTCGAGCAGAGGATATCGGTGGGGCGCAGGCGCTCTGTGTCCACCCGTACCCGGGTTGACGTATTGCAGAGCGCGCGCAGGTAGTCCAGCGCGTCTGCCATACGGATGGGACTTCCCAGCGCCACATTGTAGATCTCACCGGGGCTGCCGTGCCGCATCATCAGCTGGTAGGCGCGCACCACATCGCGCACGTCCAGCAGATCGCGTTGCACATCCAGATTGCCTACAGGGATCTCCGGGGGATCCAATCCGCGTTCGATCCGCGCCAGCTGTCGTGCGAACGAGGGAACGGCGAAACGCGGTTGTTGCTCTGGCCCGGTGTGCGCGAAGGGGCGCGCGATCAGCACGAACCCTCTGTAGGAGCGCGCCACCGACTCCATTTCAATCTTGCTGTCTGTGTAGGGGCCGTACTTCCACAACGGGCCGATGGGATCGGTCTCTCGTGCCGGGCGTTGCGGGTCGGTCTCCCCGTAAACGTAGCCGGTGCTGACAACCAGAACCCGGGGAAACGGAGAGAGCCGGGCCGCGGCCTCCAGCACGTTGCGTGTGCCCTCCACGTTCACCGCAAATATCGTCTCCCGATCTGTTTCGGCCCCGGACGCGCGCGCCGCCAGATGATAGATCTGATCCGGTTGTGCATCGATCAGGACCTGCGCGACGGCGGGGGCATCCCGGATGTCGAGCTCCCGTACTGCTATGGGGGCGGGGCGTGTTCGATCTGCGGGCAGGAACGCAGAGAGATCGAGGTCTGTGGCTCCCCCGGGCGCTACGGTTGCTGTGATCTCAACAGGCTCCTGCAGTGCCAGGAGATGCCGCAGCAGGTGCCGGCCCACGAAGCCCCCGGCGCCTGTGATGAGAACACGTGTTACTGCTGCATCGCGACTGTTCTGTTCGCTCATGCATGTTCCTCATCGCACGGAGGCATACCGCAACTCCCGCTCCCATCGGGCCAGATCGGCGTCGACCATCATCTCAATCAGCTGGCGAAAGTTGACCGTTGGTTGCCACCCCAGTTCACGACGCGCTCTGGAGGCATCCCCTACCAGCAGGTCCACCTCGGCCGGGCGGTAGAATGCTGGATCCTGCACCACATACTCCCGCCAGTCCAGCCCCACATGCTGGAAGGCGATCTCTACCAGCTCACGCACGGAATGGGTTTCTCCGGTAGCCACCACGTAGTCGGCCGGGTGTTCCTGCTGCAGCATCAACCACATGGCGCGCACATAGTCGCCCGCGAAGCCCCAGTCACGGCGCGCCTCCAGGTTCCCCAGCCGCAATTCCCGGTCCAGTCCCAGCTTGATCCGGGCCACTCCGTTGGATACCTTGCGCGTGACGAACTCATAGCCGCGCCGGGGGCTCTCATGATTGAACAGGATCCCCGACACGGCGAACAGGCCATAACTCTCCCGATAGTTGACCGTGATGTAGTGCCCGTAGACCTTGGCCACGCCGTAGGGGCTGCGCGGGTAGAACGGAGTCTGCTCTGTCTGCGGCGTCTCCCGCACTTTGCCGAACATCTCGGAGGATGACGCCTGATAGAAGCGCGCATCGGGTTTGACCAGGCGGATCGCTTCCAGCATGCGGGTCACGCCGAGTGCGGTGAACTCGCCTGTCAGCACCGGCTGGTTCCAGCTGGTCGGGACGAACGACTGCGCCGCCAGATTGTAGATCTCATCCGGCTGGTATACTCTGACAACGTCGATCAGCGAGTACTGGTCCAGCAGGTCTGCCTGCGCCAGCTCCAACCGCTCTTTGATGTGCGCGATGCGCTCGAAGTTCTCTGTGCTGGAGCGGCGCACCACGCCCACCACGCGATATCCCTTCTCCAGCAGCAACTCGGCCAGGTACGACCCGTCCTGTCCGGTCACCCCGGTGATTAACGCGGTTTTCATCTTTCTGAATCCGTTCCCTGCGATAGAGGGGGCATCGTCCCCCTTACAACGGCATCGATGGCCAGCACCTGACGTAACAGATCGGGCAGATCGGATAGCGGGAGCATGGTTGCGGCGTCCGAGAGTCCTTTCTCAGGCTCCGGGTGTACCTCCAGAAACAGCGCATCCACCCCGACTGCCGCCGCGGCACGTGTCAGGTGCGGGATGAACGCGCGCATCCCTCCGGAGGCCGTGCCGGCTCCCCCGGGGCGTTGCACGCTGTGCGTGCCGTCGAACACTACCGGGTATCCGAATGCCCGCATCTGTGGCAGCGCGGTCATGTCCACCACCAGTGTGTTGTAGCCGAACGAGACGCCCCGTTCTGTCAGCAGCAGGTTGCGGTTGCCTGTCGCCTCTACTTTATCGATCACGTTCCGCACGTCCCACGGCGCGAGGAACTGTCCCTTTTTCACATTGATCGCGCGCCCTGTCTGCGCGGCGGCCATCAGCAGATCGGTCTGCCGGCAGAGGAACGCAGGGATCTGCAATATATCGCAGACTTCTGCCACGGCCATGCATTGCCACGTCTCATGCACGTCGGTCAGTACCGGCACATGGAATTCCTGCCGGATCGATGCCAGCACATCCAGCCCGCGCTCCAGGCCATGCCCACGAAACGCGCGGATCGATGTGCGGTTCGCTTTATCGAAGCTCGCTTTGAAGATGTAGGGCAGGCCCAGCGCACGCGTCACACTCAGGACGGTCGCTGCCACTTCTCGACAGAGATCCGGGCTCTCGATCACACAGGGCCCGGCAATCAGCACCAGCGGATGTTCCGGAGCCCCGATGGTTACATTTCCTGCTTGTACTATCGGCATTCCTGTTCCTGATCCCCCTGCTGTTCGAGCGCACTGTCTGCCGGCAGGCCTTTATGCGGACAACGGCCGCATGTTCGGCACGCTTGCACGTATAACAGACGTATGAGTACGCAATGGATTTACATGGATCATGCTGCCACGACTCCTGTGGACCCGGAGGTCGTGGCCGCCATGCTTCCCTATCTGAACGGTGAGGCTTCCTTCGGGAACCCCTCCAGCATTCATCGGTTCGGTCGCGAGGCGCGCGCCGCGCTGGATGCTGCGCGAGAGAAGGTCGCT
This sequence comes from Chthonomonadaceae bacterium, assembly GCA_025054835.1. Taxonomy (GTDB): domain Bacteria; phylum Armatimonadota; class Chthonomonadetes; order Chthonomonadales; family Chthonomonadaceae; genus JANWZQ01. The sequence continues at coordinate 44,852 of JANWZQ010000006.1, read as the reverse complement.
GCGCTCCTGAACGCCGAGTTCTCCGAGGTTTACTTCACGGGAAGTGGCACCGAGGCGGACAACCTCGCGATCCTTGGCACCCTCCGGGCTGCTCCCCCGGAGCGCAACCATTTCGTCACCACAGCGATCGAGCATCACGCCGTGCTGCACTGCGCGCGCTTCCTGCAGACGCAGGGCTACACGGTAACGATCGTGCCGGTGGACTCTCAGGGACTGGTATCGCCGGACGACGTGGCCCGCGCCATCACCGATCGCACCGCGCTGGTCTCGGTGATGCATGCCAGCAATGAGATCGGTACGATCCAGCCCATCCGCGAAATCGCCCGGATCGCGCACGAGCGCGGCGCTCTTTTCCACACGGACGCTGTGCAGACCGCCGGCATGTTACCGGTGGACGTGCGCGCGCTGGAATGCGATCTGCTGTCGCTCTGCGCGCACAAGATGTACGGTCCCAAGGGCGCCGGGGCGTTGTTCATCCGGCAGGGACTGAAGGTTGCCCCGATCCTGCATGGGGGCACGCAGGAGCGAGAGAAGCGTGCCGGCACTGAGAATCTACCCGCTCTGGTCGGCTTTGGTAGAGCCGCAGAGCTGGCGCGGGAACGCCGGGCGGCAGACGCAACCCGCATGGAGGCACTGCGCGACAGGTTCATCGCCGCTCTCCGTGATGCAGCCCCCGGTGTACACCTGAACGGGCATCCCCGGCTCCGGTTGCCCAACAACGTCAACGTGTCCGTGGAGGGCGTGGAAGGCCCCACCCTGTTGATGAACCTCGACCTGCGTGGCGTGGCTGCCTCATCAGGGTCGGCCTGTTCTTCAGGCTCTATTGAGCCCTCACACGTCCTCAGGGCCATTGGTCTGCCCGACGATCTGGCCGCAAGCGGCGTGCGCTTCACGCTCGGTCGGGGAACGACCGGGGCCGAATGCGCGCAGGTAGCCGCAATCTTTGGCGAGATCGTGGCTCATCTGCGCCGGTAGCGTCAGTCCAGCAGTCTGATAATGGCCTCTGCAAGCCGGTGCGCGTTGTGGCGCACCACGTCGGTTTCGTTGATGAAGTTCCCGGTGATCGGCCGATAGCCTGCGCGCTTGATCCGGTCGGTATCTGGTTCGACCAGAACGGAACCGGACTTCCGGTACTTCTCCAGCAGTTCCGGGCCCGGTTGCCCGGTGTTGACCAGCACGTACTCGAAGATGCGCCGGTCCACGTGACGTTCGATCGCAGCGACGTGGTCGCAGGCAGTGAAGCCATCGGTTTCTCCCGGCTGGGTCATTACGTTGCACACGTACACTTTCCGGGCCCGGGAACGATGGATAGCGTCCACGATGCCCTGCACCAGCAGATTGGGGAGGATGCTGGTGAACACACTGCCGGGGCCCAGAACAATGATATCCGCCTGCGCAATCGCCTCCAGCACGTCCTCCACTGGAGGCGCATCGGGCGGATCGAGCATCACCCGTCGGATCTTCAATGGCGATTCGGCAATGGTCGTCTCGCCCTCCAGAATGGAACCGTCTTCCATCTCGGCCTTCAGCCGTACATGCGCCACTGTCGATGGCAGTACCCGCCCACGCACGTTCAGTACGCGGCTGGTCTCCAGCACAGCGCGCTCAAAGTCGCCGCCATTGATGGCGCACATGGCAGCGATCAGCAGATTGCCGAAGGCGTGATCACGCAATCCCTCCCCGTAGCTTTCCATCACGTCCACGCGCTCCGGTACGCCAGCCGCTCCTCCGCTAGCGCCCACAGCAACCGGGGTCGGTACAGTTGCGACTGCGCCGTTGCGCGGACCTACCGCGTTACGAAAACGGTACTGGAAGAGCTCGGTCATCTGTGGTTCCGCGTCTGCCAGCGCTACCAGACAGTTGCGGATATCGCCCGGCGGCAGGATGTTCAGCTGCCTTTTGAGCTTGCCGGAAGACCCGCCATCGTCCGCTACGGTCACGACTGCGGTCAGGTTACTGGAGTACTGCTTCAGGCCCCGCAGCAATGTGGAGAGGCCTGTGCCCCCGCCGATCACCACGATCCTGCGCCCCTGTGCCAGACGCCGGCGCGCATAGATCTCGTCCGCCAGCTCTTCTGCAGACATATCCGGGCGCAATGCGCTGACCAGTGAGTGCAGCAATCGTATGAAGGCGAACGTCCCCAGTAACGCTCCCCCGATGGAGAACGCCAGTCCCATAGTGAAAGGAGGCATTCCCAGGTACACATTGGCGGTAGTCCACCGGGCTGCCCGGATCAGAGGGGGCTCTTCCCCGGGCAGGTATGTTTGACTGCGGATCCCGACGCCCAGCAACAGCAGCCCCAGTCCCAGAGCGCCCAGCGCAATCCAGCGCTTAACGCGCATGCCCGGGTAGAGCCATTTGACGTACGCGTGTCTCATGATGCCTCCATTGCATCGGGCGCCCACTCCGATCCAGCGCGCAACGCCAGTGTATCCTCTTCGGCTTCCCGGCCCAGTTCGGCATCGGCCTGCGCACGCTCACGCTCCACATCGCGGTGCAGCACGACCACCCGGTAGCGCTCCTGACGCAACAGGGTGGCTAGATCCTCCGCCAGCACAACCGAGCGGTGTTTGCCACCGGTACAGCCGATGGCGATGTTCACATACGCCTTTCCCTCCTGCTGGTACTGCGGGAGCGCAAATCGTATCAGGTCGGTCATCCGGTCCTGAAATGCGCGGGTTCGCGGGTCTGCGTGCACGTAGGTCGCGACCTCCGGATCGCGCCCATCACGGGACCGGAGCTCCGGCACGTAGTGGGGATTGACCAGAAAGCGCACATCGAACACCAGATCGGCATCCCCCGGAACCCCGTGCTTGAAACCGAACGAGGTGATCGTGATCAGCATCCCGGGCCGGGGCTCTCCCGCGTAGGCGACATGGATTACCTCCCGTAGTTGCGATACCGTCAACGTGGAGGTATCCAGCACACGATCGGCCAGTGCACGTGCGATCTGCATGATCGTGCGCTCAGCATGAATGGCGCCCTGTATCCCGCCCTCCGTCTGCTCTGTCAGCAACGGGTGTGGCCTGCGCGTCTCCTTGTATCGTCGGATCAGGATCTCATCTGTGGCGTCGAGAAACAGCAGCTCTGTTGTGTCACCGGAACGTTGCATCTCCTGCAACACGACAGGCAACTGCCGGAACGCCACCCCGGCACGCGCATCAACCACCACAGCAGCTTTCCCATGGCCGGCTTCCCGACAGTACTCCGCCAGCGACGGCAGCAGGCGTGGGGGCAGGTTGTCCACCGCGTAGTAGCCGGCGTCCTCGAAACTGTGCAGGGCGAAGGTCTTGCCAGCTCCAGAAAGCCCGGTGATCACGACCAGCCGCATACTTCTCGCTCCCCTACTCCCCGGGAACTGCCGTCACATATCCCGGTTTCCTGATCCTCTTCTTTTACTTAATCTTCGGCATGTTCCGGACATCCCCTGTGTCGCCCCCCTCGGCCAGTTCTCAGGGTGATGTTATACCCGCTCCCGGGACGTCTGGCACTGCTCCCCACTCCCGGGTACAACTTGACTTTCTATAACGTCTTTCGATACAATGGAGCGACTGCGCTCTCCGGACCCGTAATCGAACAACAGTTCTCGGGAAGCAGGATCTGGTGTCCATGAGAAAAGAGGTTCCGATGCAAGAAGCGTGGGCGCGCCCCGCCGCAGGCCTTCTCGCACTCTGGGCGCTGGTAGGAGCGCCGACGGGTCTGCAGGCCCAATCCGCATCATCGCCCCCCTCCGGGAACACTCCCCCCCGAACGGTCCTGTCCCCTGCCATGCAGAAGGCAGTGGCGCAGTATCAACGCGCCGTGAAATTGCACCGGGAGAAAAAAGTCGATGCGGCGATCGCTGCCTATCGGGAGTTTCTGAAACTGGCAGAGCCGGCGGGCATTGCGCCACCCACGCGCGCGTTCGCCTACCAGAACCTGGCGCAACTCTACCAGTTCAAGGGGGATGTGACGGCGCAGGAGCGTGCATTGCGTCAGAGCGTGCAACTCGACTCCTCCAACGCTTTTGGTATGGCACAGCTGGCGCTGCTCCTCGCCGACAGACGTCGCTACGCAGAATCCCGACAGTGGGCGCAACGCGCACTCCGGAACAATCCCCCTCCGATTGTCGCTGCACCCGCTCATTTCGCGCTCGGCACCATTGCCCTGCACACGGGAGATCCGGCCGGCGCTGCGAAGGCGTTCGCACAGGCGGCCCGTCTCGCACCGGACAACGCGCAGGCACATTTCAATCTCGCCCTCGCGCTGGGGCGCCAGAAGAAGTGGGATCAGGCGATCGAGGCCGCGCAGAAGGCCCGACAGCTCAACCCTCGCATGGTCGTGGCTTATCTGTTCATCGCCGCAGCCCGTCAGGAGATCAAGGACTACCCGGGTGCTCTGGAAGCCTATCGGGCAGCCCTGCGCCTGGAACCGCGGAACCTCAACGCCCTGTACCAGCGCGCCCGTCTGGAGGAACAGCTGGGCCACACGCAGGACGCGATCTCGACGTGGCTCACCTTCGTACAGATCCGGCCCGATGAGCCTACAGCCCGCGTGAGCCTGGGCAGGCTCTACACGACCATCAACAACCATACAGCAGCAAAACTGCATTACGCCGCCGCAGCCAGGCTCCTGCCAAAGGATGCACGGGTACTGGCGAGCCTTGCCCTGAACGAAACGCTCGAGGCCGCCACTCTCCGTGATCCACAGCAACAGAAAGCCGCCTACGCGCAGGCCGAGAAACATTTCCAGCAGGCCATGCAAATGGCCCCGGGAGATCGGACCATCCAGGAGAGCATCGCGGTCCTGTACGAGCGCATGGGCCGGTTTGAAGAGGGCGTTGCGCTCTTCCGCAAGCGCGTTGCCGCTAACCCGGACGACATCACGGCCTACCGACAGCTGGCTCGCTTCCACGTGATGCAACGCAAGCCGGATGCCGTGGTGACCGTCTGGAAAGAGTACCGCAAGCGGAAGCCAGACGACATGGAGTCCTACATTCAGGTGGCCGACATCCTGCAGTCGCAGGCGCGATATGAGGAGGCCAACGCGGAGTGGCGAGAATGGTTGAAGCGCCATCCCGGTGACGGTACTGCAATGCTCGCCATCGCGCAGAACCTGGCGCTCATGAAGAACAACGCAGAGGCCGAGGCACAATTCAAAGCCGTCCTGGATCTGGACATCACCGGGCGCAGCATCAAGAACCCGGATGAGAAAGCAGCAGCCGTTGCCACAGCGGAGAACAACCGATTGGAGGCCCTGCGAGGCCTCGCCCAGCTGAAGCAGAGCGAGGGCAAATGGGATGAGGCCATTCTCTGGTGGACGCAGGCCAGAACGCTGGAGGCCACCATTGCCGCGCGCCGCGGTAAGCCTGCCAGCGCTGCGGCCTACCGGGCACTGGCACTCGCCTATGAGAAGGCAGGCAAGCCTGATCTGGCGGAGAAAGAGTACCTCGCGCTGGCCGAGGCCTACCCGGATGATCCCGGTCCCTATGCCGATCTGGCCCGCCTGTACGCGTCGTTGGACCGGATCGAGCAGGCAGTGGGCGCTTATCGTAAAGGAGCAGAGCGCAGCAAAGACCCGGTCGGGTATCGATCGGAAGCCGCGGAACTGTATCGCCGGAAGGGTTTGCTGGATAAAGCGCTGGCCGAATACGAGGCGCTGGCAAAGCTGAAGCCCGGCGACCCCCGTGTCCTCTCTCCGCTCGCGCAGACCTACGAGCAGGCAGGCAACGACGCGAAAGCCCTCGACGCGTACAACGCTCTGTTGAAGGCTGATCCGGCTGCCCGATGGGCCGAGTCCCGTAAGGCGTTCGTTCTCACCCGTATGAAGCGCTACGCAGAAGCCCGGCGCATCTACGAAACGGCTCTCGAACGCAATCCCGACGACTACGCCTCCTACGCCGACCTGGCGCGCATCTACATGGAAGAAGGGCGCCCGGAGGCCTACCTGGCCTATCTGCAGTCGCGCTTCGAAAAAGCCCCGCACCGGCGCACGCTCATGGCAGTAATCCTGGAGTACTACCTCCGGCAGCAACAGGAAGAGCAGGGTCTGGCTTACCTGCGTGGCGTGGTGAGCAAACACCCTGCTGAGCGCGCCATTCAGGAGAACTATGCCTCACTCCTGCTCCAGCGCAAGCGCTATGCAGAGGCGGTCGCCGTCTACCGGCGCATCGCAGAGGCCAACCCTTCTGACCTGACCGCCTTCACCCAGCTGGCTCAGGCGCTGGATCTGAACCAGCAGCCCGATGAAGCCACTCGCCTGTTCGAGAGCCTCGTTGCGCGCACCGATCTCCCGCCGGATCAGTTGCGCCTGATCCGCACGCAACTGGCTGAGCGCTACGTGCGCCAGAACCGGACGGAAGACGCCATACAACAGTACCAGGAGGTCATCCGCATCGCCCCGGACGACTTCACGGCCGCATCCGCACTCGCCAGCCTGCTCACAGCAGCCAACCGGGAACAGGAGGCCATCCCGCTCTACGTCCGGCTTATGAACCAGACCGCCTACCCCCCAGCGGTGCGCGCCAGCATTCGCGTGCGCCTGGGAGACATCTATGCCCGACAGGGAAAGAAGAACGAGGCCGCCGGCCACTACCGGGAGGCCCTGAAGCTCCATCCTGAGGACCCGGACGCCCGGGAGAAACTGAAACAGCTGGAAGGCACACCGTGAGCAGGGTTCTCTCCTACCCGTATTTCACTGTCATCGGTACCACGATGCGCCCGGCAGAGTGCACCGCCCCCTCGTGGCGGTATGTCTCTGAATAATCCGAACAGTAGCGTAACACGCCCGTGACACACCGCGGGCTGCGCCGGTGCCGGTGCTTCCGATGCCGCTCTGAAGGAGACATGCGGGCCCGACAGAGCTCTCCCGGGGATTGCTCCCCTGTCAGTAGACCACCTTGTTCAACGGGTACTCCACGATCCCCTCGGCTCCGGCCCGTTTCAACTGCGGCAACAGGTCCCGCACTGCCTTCTCCGAGACAATGATTTCGAGAGCCACCCAGTCCGGCGAGGAGAGCGGGGCGATGGTCGGATTCTTCAGTGCCGGTAACAACGCCATCACGGCTTGCAGGTGGTCCCGGGCCACGTTCATTTTCAGGCCGACCATCTGTTCCGCATTGAGAGCGCCTCGCAGTAGCATGGTGATGTTCTCGATTTTGTTGCGCTTCCATGCGTTCTGCCACGCCCCATGATTGACTATCAGACGCGTGGTGGACACCAGCAGGGTATCCACCACGCGCAGGTTGTGTGCCCGCAGGCTGCTGCCCGTCTCCGTATTCACCACGATCGCATCGGCCAGGTCCGGCACTTTTACCTCGCAGGCCCCCCAGGAGAACTCCACGTGCGCCTGCACCCCATGCTGCGCCAGGTAGCGCTCGGTCAAGCGGACGTACTCGGTGGCAATCCGCCTGTGTTGCAGGTCCTTCACCGAAACGATGGGAGAGTCGTTCGGAGCGGCCAGCACGATCCGGATCGGGTTCAGGGTTGCTTTCGAGTAGGTGAACTCGGCCACCTCCAGCACATCCGAGCCGTTGTCCTCGATCCAGTCTTTCCCGGTCAATCCGGCGTCCAGAATGCCCTGCTCCACGTAGCGCGGGATCTCCTGCGGGCGGATCAGCAACGGATCCAGCTCTGGATCGTCCACAACGGGATGATACGATCGTCCGCTACTCATGCGGAAATCATAGCCAGCTTTTTTGAACAGCGCGAACGTCGCCTCCTGAAGGCTTCCTTTCGGAATACCGAGCTTCAGTCTGTGTTCCAAGTTGTCCCTCTCACGCTTCAGCAGTCCGGGCGCGTCACTTCCCGGATCCTGTGCGCACATACAATGCGCCGACGTCGCAGAGCGACATCGGCGCCCAGAATTTCCAGAAGATCCGGAGCACCTATCGGGCTACCGGCGAGTTGACCAGAAGTTCGCTCAGGTTGGCCATCCCCAGTGGCACAGAGGAAACCTTACGCTTGATGCGCGCCAGAGCGTTATCGACCGATTTGGTCTTGCAGTGGAGCTCATGCGCGATCTCGCGATACGACTTGCCTACCTGATATCCCGCCAGCACATTCCACTCGAACTCTGAAAGCACCTGTTGCAACATTTCGTGGAGCACCTTGGTATCCTCATGTTCGATGACCAGGTCCTCCGGGTTTTCAGTCTCGCTTGAGGGAATGATGTCCGAGAGGCTCCAGTCCGGGCCAGAGTCCTCCGCAGGGCTTTCGAGGGAGAGCGATGTGTTGAGGGGCATCTGTTTCTGGCGCGTTGCGGTCTTGATGGCAGTGATGATGTGTCGTTGAATACAGACCTTGGCGAATGCAGGGAACGAAATGGCCTTATCACAACGGAAGTCCACAATCGCCTGCCACAGCCCGATCATGCCTACCTGCAGCAGGTCCTCTTTCTCGGCGCCAACGAGGAAGTAGGATTTTACTTTCGTACGAACCAGATTCCGGTACTTGTACAGCAAGTACTCAGAGGCAGCTTCATCGCCGCGTTGAGCCCGATGAACCACCTCGCGGTCGGTCATATCGGCATATTTCACGTGGCTGGGTGGAAGTCGATGCTGCAATTCTTGAGTCACCCTTAGACCTCGATGCGTAGGAGTTGTGTTTCGGCAGCTTGTCTGGAACAATCGATCCCGGGGACAGGCCAGCCGCAGAGCCAGAGGAGACGTTGCAGCGTTCGCAGGCTTTCTCTCACAGCACAGAGGCCATGAGATCCAGCACCGAAGGACGTCACCGAATATTATACAGGATCCATGCAAGGAATTCAACCCTCACCATTTTTTTTCGCGATACGGTGAGATTTTCGACGCAAAAATCGGTGTCAGTCACCGGCCGTACTGCGAATGTTCCTGCAATCCCTCCCTTCTCTGGCCACCAGAAGTCCTGCTACAGGGTGCCGCCCGGGCAGGACAATCCGGGGCACGTATTGAATCCGCCATTTGGCGGACGACAGCGTGACCGGACCGGTTACATAATCCTCCCCGGAACGATCCCCGAGGAAGGTAGTACGAGAGCACTGCCTGCTGCATCCGCGGAACACCTGTCAGACAGGCGCGCAGGAGGTAGTTGTTCGAGGGACGAAATCGCACCCTGCAGAGAGCCTGCAACATTCTGGAGTCGCCCGGCAAGCGCCGGGGCCTATCCATTGGGAGCGCATCATGGGAAGAGTGATCGAAGTGACCGACGTGATCCTGCGCGATGCCCATCAGAGCCTGATGGCCACACGCATGGCACTGGAAGACATGATCCCCGCCTGCGAGTACCTGGACAGGGCGGGCTACTGGTCTCTGGAATGCTGGGGCGGCGCAACGTTCGACGCCTGTATCCGATTTCTGAACGAGGATCCCTGGGAGCGCCTGCGTACCTTCAAGAAACTCCTGCCCAACACCCGCACCCAGATGCTTCTGCGTGGCCAGAACCTGCTCGGCTACCGGCACTACGAGGATACAGTCGTCTCCCGATTCGTCGAGAAGGCAGCAGAAAATGGCATGGATGTCTTCCGCGTGTTCGATGCACTGAACGACGTGCGCAACCTCGAAACGGCGCTCAAGGCCGTCAAGCGCACCGGGAAGCATGCGCAGGGAACCATCTGCTACACCATCTCTCCCGTACACACTATCGACAGGTTCGTGGAGATGGCGCAGAAACTGGTGGAAATGGGTGTGGACTCCATCTGCATCAAAGACATGGCCGCACTGCTCAAGCCACAACCTGCCTACGACCTGGTCAAGGGCATCAAAGAGAAGTGCGGAAAGGACGTGCTGGTACACGTGCACGTTCATGCCACCACCGGAGTCACCATGGTCAGCCTCATGAAAGCGATTGAGGCCGGGGCAGATATCGTGGATACCTCCATCAGCTCCCTCAGTCTGGGGCCGGGCCACAATCCCACAGAAAGTCTGGTGGAAATGCTGGAAGGCACTGGCTATGAGACCCGGCTGGACCTGGAACAGATCTACAAAGCGCGCGACCACTTTGCCGCAATCCGCCCGCGCTACCGGGAGTTCCTCACAGAGTTCACCGGGGTGGAAACCGAGATCTTCAAGAGCCAGATCCCCGGTGGCATGCTCTCCAATATGGAAAGCCAGCTCAAGCAGCAGGGTCAGGGAGAACGCATCCGGGAAGTGCTGGAAGAGGTGCCCCGTGTACGCAAAGCGGCAGGGTATCCTCCGCTGGTCACCCCCTCCAGCCAGATCGTGGGAACGCAGGCGGTGTTCAACGTGATGATGGGGCCGTACAAGGTGATGACCGGGGAGTTCTGCGATCTCATGCTTGGCTACTACGGGCAAACCGACGGCGAGAAAGACCCGGAGATCGTGGCCCTTGCCCGGGAGTTTGCCAAGAAAGACCCGATCACCTGCCGGCCTGCGGATCTGCTCAAGCCAGAGTGGGACGAGCTGCGCAAAGCGGCTCTCGCTCTGGAAGGCAACAACGGCACTGACGAGGATGTCCTCACCTACGCCATGTTCCCGCAGATCGCGCCCAAATTCTTCAAAGAACGCCCACAGGGGCCGAAGAACCTGGGCAAAGATCCCGTCGCGCCAAAAGTCCCGGTCGATCCCTCCCACCCGGGTTACCTGAGCGCGCCGATCGAGTACGAAGTGACCCTGAACGGTAAGAAGACGAAAGTGACGGTGGCCCCGGCATGAGCGACACAATCACCCGTGCGGAGTTCGAAGCGCTGAAGGAACAGATTGTCCGCCTGCAGGAACAGGTCGCGCAACTCACTGCCGCGCTCACTCCTGCCCGTCCGGAAGTCCCCGGGCAACAGGCAGAAAAACAAACAGATGAGATCCCCGAAGAGACGCTCTGCATCATCGCTGCGGCGGTAGCGGCCTATCTGGGCAAACGCGCGACTGTCAAGTTTGTCCGGCGCGCTGTTGACGAAAGTGCCGCCTGGCGCATGCAGGGACGCGTCACCATCGGGGCCTCGCACCAGATGCCACGCACCCGCGGGTGGTGATACGCGCTCGCTTCGGGCCCGGCACAGGGCAGCACGTAGAATGATGAGCTGAAGCCATGACACAAGTGACGAGAACACCTTCTACCCTGCAACATTACTCCCAGAAGTACTCCTTTGTGAGCCCGGAGGAGGCGGTGAGCGTGGTGCAGTCCGGCGACCGGGTCTTCCTGCATGGCATGGCGGCCTTCCCGCAGCGCCTTGTGGACGCACTGGCCGCGAACGCGTCGCACCTGCACGATGTGGAATTCGTACACCTGCATACCGAAGGCCATCCCTCTCATGCCGCCAGAGAACTGCAGGACCGCTTCTTCACTAACAATCTCTTCATCGGCAGCAACATGCGCGATGCCGTGGCAGAAGGCCGCGCCGACTACATCCCTGTCTTCCTGAGCGAAATTCCCGCCCTGTTTCGCAAGGGCGTTCTGCCGATCGACGTGGCCATGCTCACGGTCTCCCCACCGGACCGGCATGGCTTCTGCTCGCTGGGCGTGTCCGTAGATGTCGCTCTGTCCGCAGCGGAAACGGCCAGAACGGTGATCGCGCAGGTGAACCCCAACATGCCGCGCACACAGGGAGAGGGGCACATTCATGTGAGCCGATTCGCCAGGCTGGTCTGGGTAGATGACCCTCTGCCGGAACATGCACCGGAACCGGTTGGTGAGGTGGAACGCCGGATTGGACAGCGTGTTGCGGAACTGATCGAGGATGGCGCCACCCTGCAGATGGGTATCGGAGCCATCCCCAATGCGGTGCTCGCCTCTCTAACCAATCACCGACGGCTTGGGATCCACACCGAGATGTTCAGTGATGGTGTCATTCCACTGGTGGAGTCCGGGGTCATCACCAACGAGGAGAAAACCGTCTATCGGGGGCAGATCGTAGCCGGTTTCGTGAGCGGGTCGCGCCGGCTCTACGATTTCGTTGATGATAACCCGTTCGTGCAGCTGCTGGACATCGCCTTCGTCAACGACACCTCTGTCATCCGCAAGCTACCACGCATGACGGCGATCAACAGTGCCATTGAGATCGATCTGACCGGTCAGGTGTGCGCCGACTCCATCGGGTGCCGGCTCTTCAGCGGCGTGGGCGGGCAGATGGATTTTGTGCGCGGCGCGAGCCTGAGCGAGGGGGGCAAGCCGATCTTCGCCCTGCCCAGTGTGACCAGCAAGGGCCTCTCCCGGATCGTACCCCTGCTCAAGCCCGGCGCCGGCGTGGTTACCACACGCGCCCACGTGCACTACGTTGTGACCGAGTACGGCGTCGCGGACCTGTACGGGAAGAACCTGCGCCAGCGCGCACAGGCGTTGATCAATATTGCGCATCCGGACCACCGGGAGGAGCTGGAACGCGCTGCGCACGAACGCTGGCATCGCGGGTGCTGAACCCGCACATCTCTCAGGCACAACTGTGTCGGCGACAGAAAGCGAGGTCTCTCATGCCCCTTTCGAGTAAGCAACAGGAACGGATTCACACGCTGCGCATGAAAAAGCGCCAGCTGATGCTTGGCGGCGGACAGGAACGGATTGATAAGCAGCACGCCAGCGGCAAAATGACCGCACGGGAGCGGCTCGATTATCTGCTCGACCGTAACTCCTTCCAGGAGTTCTCTGTCTTCGCCCGACATCGCTGCACCTACTTCGGCATGGCAAACAAAGAAGCGCCCTCCGATGGCGTGGTCACCGGAGTTGGCACGATCGACGGTCGCTACGTACACGTGGCCAGTCAGGACTTCACCGTCTTCGGTGGGTCTGCTGGCGAAGTGCACTGCCTGAAAATCGTGGACGCGATGAAGGCCTCGCTCCGGACAGGCACCCCGTTCATCTTCATCAACGACTCGGGGGGCGCCCGCATTCAGGAAGGCATTGAGGCGCTGGCGGGATACGCGCGGGTGTTCTACGCCAATGTGGAGCTCAGCGGCGTGGTGCCCCAGATCTCGCTCATCTGCGGCCCCTGCGCCGGCGGCGCCGCCTACTCGCCTGCTCTCACCGACTTCATCATCCAAACCAGACAGGCGCAGATGTTCATTACCGGCCCGCAGGTCATCAAACAGGTCACCGGTGAGGAGGTCACCGCAGAGGAACTGGGAGGGGCCGAGGCCCAGATGCACTACTCCGGTGTGGTGCACTTTGTGGCGGAAAACGATCAGCACGCGCTGGACATCTGCAAACGCTTGCTCAGCTTCCTGCCCGCCAACAACATCGAAGATCCGCCGGTCGTTCCCGGAGAGTACAGTCTGGAGCCGGTCTTCACACTGGATGAGGTGATCCCGGACGATCCGAAGCAGCCCTACGATGTGCGCGAGGTCGTGCATGGCATCGTGGACTACGGCGATTTCATGGAAGTGCAATCGACTTTTGCCGAGAACATCGTCGTCGGCTTCGGACGCATTGCCGGGCGTACCGTCGGCATCATTGCCAACCAGCCCCGGGTGTTCGCTGGCGTGCTCGACATCAACTCCAGCGACAAGGCATCCCGGTTCATCCGTTTCTGCAACGCCTTCAACATCCCGCTGGTCACGCTGGTGGATACGCCCGGTTTCCTGCCCGGTGTCGATCAGGAGTACGGAGGGATCATCCGCCACGGGGCAAAACTGCTGTTCGCCTACTCGGCTGCCACAGTGCCCAAGGTCAGCGTGATCCTGCGCAAAGCGTACGGAGGCGCCTACGTGGCCATGTGCGGACGGGATCTGGGCGCGGACCGGGTTTTCGCCTGGCCCACTGCCGAAGTAGCCGTCATGGGCGCGGAGGGCGCGGCAGAGATCGTGTTCAAACGTGAGATCGAACAAGCGGAAGACAAAGAAGCCGCACGCGCACGTTTCACCGAGGAATACCGTAACACTTTTGGCACGCCCTATGTGGCCGGTGAACATCGCATCGTGGACGATATCATCGAGCCCAGCCAGACGCGTATCGCCGTAGCACGCGCTCTGGAAAGCTTGCACACCAAGCGTGAACTGCGCCCCGCCAAGAAACATGGCTTGATACCACTCTGAGGAGGTGGCAGTGAGGTTGAATATCACTCTGGACGGCAAGACCTACGAAGTCGAAGTCGAGGTGGCAGAGCCAGAGCCACCAGCAGCGCGGTTCTTCACGCCGCCCAGTTCCAGCAACGCGTTTGCAATTCCGCGGCAGACCGCACCACCCGCTCCCTCTCCGGAAGCGCAAATGCCCGTGGACGAGAGCAAAGTCTGTCGGAGCCCGCTCGCCGGTGTTGTCACAGAAATCAACGTGGAGGTCGGGCAACAGGTCGAGGTCAACCAGCCGCTTCTGGTGCTGGAAGCGATGAAGATGTTCACTACCATCACTTCCCCCGTGGCAGGTAAGGTTAAAGCGATCCATGTGGACGTGCGCGACGCTGTCAAACAGGGGCAGTTGCTGGTCGAAATCGAGTAGGCCTCTGCAAGGAGAAGAACCATGAACATCGCCGTAGAAAGCATCGACCATGTGGCCATCGCCGTGCCGCGGGGACAGCTGGACGCACAGATCGCCCTGTACGAGCGCATGGGCTTCACGGTGGTCCACAGGGAAGACGTCCACGGCACCGATCAGGTGCGCGAAGTGCTCCTGCGCGTGGGCGAGAGTGGCAACCTGATCCAGTTGCTGGAGCCTCTGACTGACGACTCGCCGGTCGCAAGGCAGATAGAAAAGCAGGGAGGCCGGGGCGGACTGGCGCATGTGGCGTTCCGCGTGACCGATGCGCAGGCCGCGTTCCAGCAACTCAAGGAGGCCGGCTTCAACCTGATCGACGCCGCGCCACGGCCCGGCTCCCGGGGCACCACTGTGTTCTTCCTGCACCCGAAGAGCCACACCACCGACGGCGCTCTCGGCGTGCTGTACGAGTTCGTCCAGGAAGGCGCACATCCCTAGGCACGCTTCTGCTGCGAGAAGGATACCATGAGCATCCGACTGTTCGAGGATTTCCCGCCGGTCACCACTGACGAGTGGATGGCGGCCATTCAGAAAGACCTCAAGGGCGCAGACTTCGAGAAAAAACTGGTATCAACCACCCTGGATGGCATCACCCTGCGTCCCTTCTATCGCAGGGAGGACCTGCCCGGGCCGATCGATGGAGAGCTGCGCGGCTATCGCAAGGACAGCAACGACTGGAACCTGCGTGAGGAGATCCGTGAGCCGGACATCGCGGCGGCTAACGCGCATGCTCTGCGCGCACTGGAGAGAGGCGCGCAGGAGCTGGCGATCTACACCTACCCCATCGGCCCCTGCCCGCGCCAGCAATCCGACATGCAGGCTCTTCTGGACGGCATCTACATCGATGCGGTGCCCATCCACTGGATCTCCGGCCCGCTCTCGCCACACATGCTCGCAATGTGGTGGAACGAGATCGAACGGCGCGGACTCTCCCCGGAGGCCATCCAGGGCACTGTTGATCTGGACCCTGTTCTCGACCGATGCGTCGGCTGGATACAGGCACCCCTTGAGGACTGGCGCGACACCCTGCTGACCGTCTCTGCCTTCATTCTGCAACATCTGCCGCATGTGGGGCTGGTGACGGTGCGCGGCGCTTTCATCGAGAAGGCCGGGGCCAGTCTGGCGCAGGAACTGGCCTTCACCCTGGCACTGTTCACCGAGTACCTGACTGCCTACCGCGATGCACTCACTACCGGCGCGCTGAGAGTCCCGAACATAACAGACCCGCAGGCGGCTCTGGCCGCGATCGTCTCCCGTTGCGAACTCCGCTTCGGAGTGGGAACCAATTACTTCCTGGAGATCGCCAAGCTTCGCGCGGCGCGCGTGCTGGTGCGCAACGTGTTGCTGGCATTCGGCATCCAGACCGCCCGACCGAAGATCCACGTCATCACCACCAGCAGCAACAAAACCCTGTACGACCCCTACAACAACCTCCTGCGGGCCACCGTGGAAGCGATGGCCGCCGTGATCGCCGGGGTGGACTCGCTCACGGTCGCGGCCTACGACCAGGGCTATCACACCCCGGATGAGTTCAGCGAGCATCTCTCGCGCAACACCGAAACCCTGCTCAAGGAGGAGGCTCACCTGACCCGCGTGGTAGACCCGCTGGGCGGGAGCTACACGCTGGAGGCTCTGACGCACGCCTACGCGCACAGGGCCTGGGGCCTGTTCCGCTGTCTGGAGGCCGCCGGAGGATTTGTGGCCGCATGGAAAAATGGCACGATCTCCTCGGAACTGGAGGTCGTGCGCGCCAAACGCGCCCGGCTGGTCAGCTCCCGTCGCCGCACCATTGTCGGCACCACGGTCTATCCGAACCTGAAGGAACAGCGTCTGGGCGACATCCAGCCCGCCCCTCCGATCCGACAGGTGCGCTCTGTCACAGCCGACGTGATGGCGCTGGCAGCGGAGTTCGCGCAGGGAGCCGACCTGAACGCACAGATCTCCGACCAGAGGGTGCCCAGCACGCAGTTCGACCCCTTCCGCCCCAGCTGGCCTTTCGAGAACCTGCGCCTGCGCGTGGAGCGACATGTGGCGCTTGGAGGCAAACGCCCGATCGTGCTGCTGGCACAGCTAGGAGACCCGGTCATGCGCCGGGCACGCTCTGGCTTCTGTCTGGGCTTTTTCGGTGCCGGTGGGTACGACGTGCGCGAGGAGACGTTCGCCACGCCACAGGAAGCAGTGCAACGCGCTGAAGAGATCAACGCAGACGCACTGGTGCTCTGCAGCAGCGATCCAGAGTACCCTGCGCTCACCCGGGGTCTCCAGACGAACATCCCGTTGATCGTTGCCGGCTACCCGCAGGAGTCGATCGAAGAGCTTCAGGCCAATGGCGTGCAGCACTTCGTGCACATCCGTCAGGACCTTCTGGAGACTCTGGAGCGCTACCACACGCTGTTCGGGATTCCTCCGATGCCGCTCGACGAACCGATCAACCCGAACTCCGCGCAACACATCGCCGAGGATGCAACACCATGAGCAACCGACCGCTGTTCCCGGAAACGCTCACCTATAACGTCGGCGAGATCGCCGGCGAACCCGGCCCCATCTGGAACACCCCGGAGCACATCCCGGTCAAGACGTACTACACGGCCGAAGACCTGGAAGGACTGGAGCATCTGGATTACGCCGCAGGGATCCCTCCTTATCTGCGCGGTCCCTACTCCACCATGTACGCGTTGCAACCCTGGACTATCCGGCAGTACGCCGGGTTCAGCACCGCAGAGGAGTCCAACGCGTTCTACCGGGCCAATCTGGCCATGGGGCAGAAAGGATTGAGCGTGGCGTTCGACCTGCCCACACATCGGGGCTACGACAGCGACCATGAGCGTGTGGTCGGTGATGTGGGCAAAGCCGGTGTGGCGATCGACACCGTGGAGGATATGAAAATCCTCTTTGATCAGATCCCGCTCGATCAGATGAGCGTATCCATGACCATGAACGGCGCAGTGCTACCGATCATGGCGTTCTACATCGTGGCGGCAGAAGAGCAGGGGGTGTCTCAGGAACAATTGAGCGGCACCATCCAGAACGACATCCTCAAAGAATTCATGGTGCGCAACACCTACATCTATCCGCCACAACCCTCCATGCGCATCATCGGCGACATCTTCGCCTACACCGCCCGGCATATGCCGAAGTTCAACTGCATCTCGGTCTCCGGTTATCACATGCAGGAGGCAGGGGCCACCAGCGACATCGAGCTGGCTTACACACTGGCCGACGGTCTGGAGTACCTGCGCACGGGCATCCGGGCCGGCCTGAACGTGGACGATTTCGCGCCCCGCATCTCCTTCTTCTGGGACATCGGCATGAACCATTTCATGGAGGTCGCCAAGATGCGTGCAGGGCGCATGCTCTGGGCCAAGATCGTGCGACAATTCGAGCCCAGAAATCCGAAGTCCATGGCCCTGCGCACCCATAGCCAGACCTCCGGGTGGTCCCTGACAGAACAGGACCCGTTCAACAACGTGATGCGCACCTGCATCGAGGCGTTGACCGCCGCACTGGGTCACACGCAGAGCCTGCACACCAATGCACTGGATGAAGCGATCGCCCTGCCGACCGAGTTCTCGGCCCGGATCGCGCGCAACACCCAGCTGGTGTTGCAGGAAGAGACGGGGATCACCCGCTTTGTGGACCCCTACGGGGGTAGCTTCTATCTGGAGCGACTCACGCATGAGATCGCGCACCGTGCGTGGGCCCTGATCCAGGAAGTCGAAGAGCTCGGCGGCATGGCCCGGGCGATCGAGACTGGTATCCCCAAGCAACGCATCGAGGAAGCGGCGGCCCGCAAACAGGCTCGGATCGATAGCGGCAAGGACATCATCGTGGGTGTCAACCGCTATCGCCTGGACCGGGAACAACCGATTGATATTCTCAACATCGATAACACGGTGGTGCGTGAGAAGCAGATCGCCCGGATCCGCGCCGTGAAAGCGAAGCGAGATCCAGAGGCAGTTCAACGCGCGCTGGACGCTCTGACCCGCTGTGCCGAGACCGGTGAGGGGAACCTGCTCGCGTTGAGTATCGAAGCGGCACGCGCCCGTGCCACGCTGGGAGAGATCAGCTACGCTCTGGAAAAGGTCTGGGGCCGGTATCAGGCTACCCCGACGGCGTCCACCGGAGTCTACATCGCAGAAGCGGGTGAAAACGAGGACATCCGGGAGGCCCGCCGTCTGGCCGATCAGTTCGCGGCGCAGGAAGGGCGCCGCCCGCGCATCCTGGTGGCCAAAATGGGACAGGACGGCCACGATCGGGGCGAGAAGGCCGTGGCCACTGCCTTTGCCGATCTGGGATGGGACGTGGACGTGGGGCCGCTGTTCCAGACCCCGGCAGAGGTCGCCCGGCAGGCCATTGAGAACGACGTGCACGTGGTCGGCGTCAGCTCACTGGCTGCAGGGCACAACACTCTGGTCCCTCAGTTGATAGCGCAACTGCGCGCACAGGGGCGCGACGACATCCTGGTGGTGGTCGGCGGCGTGATCCCGCCGCAGGACTATGAATTCCTCTACCAGCAGGGCGTGGCCGGGATCTTCGGACCGGGGACCGTGCTCCCCGTGGCGGCCAGACAGGTGCTCCAGATCCTGCTCCAGCAGACTACCGGGGCGCAGTGAGGGCATCATGCACCACCCGCCACACGACAGCGCGCTATCCGTCATGGAGGGCGTGGTGCCCCCACCCTCCATTAACCCGCATCTCACTCTGGCACGGCGCAAACCCTTGCCGGACGCAGCCACACTCCTGACACAGATCCGGCAGGGAGATCGTGCCGCGCTGAGCCGGGCGATCACGCTGGTAGAGAGCGCGCTCCCCGCGCACCGGCAGATTGCCGGTGAACTGCTGGAACAGGCCCTGCCCCTCAGCGGCAACGCGATCCGGATCGGCATTACCGGAGTGCCCGGTGTCGGCAAGAGCACGCTCATCGAAGCTCTGGGGCGATTACTGGTCGAGACGCACGGGCACCGTCTGGCAGTACTGGCGATCGATCCGACCAGCACGACCACGCGCGGGAGCATTCTGGGCGACAAAAGCCGCATGAACCTTCTGGCCACGCATCCACATGCCTACATTCGCCCCTCACCTACCGGCGGCTCTCTGGGGGGTGTGGCCCATCAGACCCGGGAGACCATCCAGCTGTGCGAGGTGGCTGGCTTCGATGTGATCTTTGTGGAAACAGTCGGCGTCGGGCAGTCCGAAGTAGCCGTGCACGGTATGGTAGACTGTTTCCTGTTGCTGATGCTGGCTGGCGCGGGCGACGAGCTGCAGGGCATCAAGCGAGGCGTTATGGAGATGGCTGACGTTCTGGCGATCACCAAGGCCGACGGTGAGAACCTGACACGAGCCAGGGTGGCCCGGCAGCAGGTGCTCAACGCCCTGCGCCTGCTCATGCCTCGCGAGGACGGGTGGCGCCCGGACGTGCGCCTCTGTTCTGCTCTCATGAACACGGGCGTCGCCGAACTCTGGGAAGACGTGCAGGCCTTTATCCGACGCGCGCGAGAAAGCGGCGCTTTTGCCCGCCGGCGAGCCGATCAGGCGGCCGCATGGATGCAGGACCTGATCCAGCGCGCCCTGCTGGAAGGACTTCTGGAGGTCCCGGACGTGCAGGTACGCCGTCGGGAGATGGAAGCGCAGGTGCGGGCAGGAGTGCTCACGCCGCGGCGTGCCGCCGAGAATGTGCTCGCCGTCGCGTGGAAGGCCCTGCATACCCGACAGGAATGAACGGTGCAGTAGAGATCACTCTGGATAACGCGGAGACGCGACGGCTGGCTATCTTCACTTTTACGGTGCCCGCCAATCACGACGCACCGGGCGACGGGACACTCCGGCTGGCGTACCACCGTATATGCTCGCCGTTCCCGCGGAGGACGCCGGTCGTGTTCCTGTGTGGAGGGCCGGGGGATCCAGGCATCGCATCCCTGCGTCACGGGCCGTTCCGGAAGGCGTTCGAACGCATGGCACAGTCACGCGATGTGATCCTTCTGGATCAGCGCGGATGCGGATACTCAGATCAGGACATGCGGTGCGCTCCCCCCGATTTTCGCGACGGGTGGCTCCGCGACGAGACCACTGCCCTGGCGATGCTTGCCGATCAGGCGGCACGCACCCTGCAGTCCCGCCCCATCCGACCGGAGTGGTACACTCCCGCGCAGAGCGCGCGTGATCTGACGTTCCTGGCCGACGCGCTCGGTGTGGATCAGGTGCATCTGTGGGGCTACAGCTACGGCACCCACCTGACGCAGGCCGCGTTGAAACAATTGCCGGAACGCATCGACCGGGTGATCCTCTGCGGCTTCGAAGGGCCGGACCAGACTTACAAGCTCCCCTCCCGCATCCAGCAGCAGATAGAACGTCTGGATCATCTGGCCCGAAGCCAGAACGTCCTGCCAGACCTGATGGACGTGATGGATCGGGTACATCGGCGGCTCGCGACCGAGTCCGTTACGGTGCAGCAGGAGGGTCGCCCTGCCGAGGTCGGGTTGTTCGGCCTGCAGTGGATCATGAGCACCTGGGTGGGTGTCTCCAATCGCTTCACGCGTCTGCCCGCGCTCTATGCGGCTCTGGATCGCGGGGACTCCCGTCCGTTGGAGCGCGCCGTGCAGGGTTTTGCGAAAATGCTGGTTCAGAGGCCAGCCGTTTTCTACCTGAAGGACGCCGCCAGCGGTGCAACGACCGCACGGATGGAGCGCATTGCGCAGGAGCGATCGACCTGCCTGCTGGCAGACCGATGCAATTTCCCGTTCCCGCAGATCCGGGAGGCGTGGGGGCAGCAAGATCTGGGTGATGCGTTCCGTGCCCCCCTGCAGACCGAGCACTCGCTCTTCATCCTGACCGGCAGTCTGGACGGCTTCACGCCAACGGAGAACGCGCAGGAGAGCCTGGCTACCCTGCCGAACGCCACGCTCTCTGTGATCAATAACGCAGCACACAACGACCTGCTCACCTGCGAGGAAGCCGTTGAGGATATGGTGTACTTTCTGGAGGGGCATCCTGTGTCACGCCGGAAGTACACGCTTCCAGCCCCTGCGCTGATCCCGGAGTAGACTCACGTAACGAGGACACAACAACATCGATAAAGAAGGAGCCTGAAACATGTCCCGGACCCCTGTACAGGCCCGCGTGGAAGCGCGGACCGGACTTTCTCTGGCAGCCCGTATTCTGCTCTGCATGACACTGAGCATCGTGGGTGCGCACTGGGCCGTGCGCCTGCCCTTCACGCCGGTGCCGGCAACCTGGCAGGTTGCGGCAGCCCTCTTTGCAGGCCTCTATCTGGGCGCGCGCGCCGGATGGATCTCACAGATCGCCTATCTCTTTCTGGGGCTGGCGGGCGCGCCGGTCTTTGCGTTCGGGAATGGTGGTGCTGCCTATCTGTTCAATCCATCCGGCACCGGTGGCTATCTGCTGGCTCTGCCTTTTGCCGCCGGGTTGACCGGCTTGCTGTACGACCGGGGCGGACGGAGCGTGCGCGCCGGACTGATGGCCTGTGCTGCCGGGCTGGTCGTGGTGTACAGCATCGGCTGTCTGTGGCTCGGCCTTCAGCTGCGTTTCACCCCGGTGCAGGCGCTCCTGCACGGCGCAGGGTGGTTCCTGTTCTGGGACGCTGTCAAGGCGTTGATCGCGTTGATCGCCGCGCAACGCCTGCGTCCCGGAAGGAGTGCGGCATGATGCGTCGGGCTGCTTTCACTCTGATTGAACTGCTCGTGGTGATCGCGGTCATCGCTATTCTGGCTGCGATCCTCTTCCCGGTTCTGGCTCGAGCCCGGGAACAGGGCCGCAAGGCTGTCTGTCAGTCCAACCTGCGTCAGATGGCCCTGGCGCACCGGCTCTACACCCAGGACTATGACGAAGCCTATGCCAACACCGGCGACCCTTACCTGTGGGTCGGGCAACGCTGGCGCTGGCCCCTGATGCCTTATCTGGGGATCGGTCAGCGGCAGGCAGAGGGTGGTTTCACCAGTCAGTCGGGGAACCCGGCCATTCTGATCTGCCCTTCTGATACGATCTCCGGCATCGGGTTCAACGCCACATCCTACGCCTACTCCGCCTGCTTCTACCACACACCGGAGCAGATCAACGCGATGCGCCTCGGCAACCTGCGCATCGCGTTGAACGATCCCGGCCCGGGTGCACAGTGCATCACGCAGACGGAGGCTGCAGTGGCCTTCCCGGCACAGAAAATTCTTACCGCGGAGTGGTTCAACAGCCATGAGTATGTTGGCCGCCCGGTGGGCTACTGGGGGACATTGCAGGGCCCCCGCACCCCCGGTCCGGATCGCTGGACCGGAGGGCGGGTGTACGGATTTGCCGACGGGCACGTCAGATTTCTGCAGGCCACGCGCCTGCGCCCCTCGGCGGATGACTGCCCGGATTTCCTGCTCACTCCCGATGGGCTAAGCGGTTCCGACCTGCGTTGAGAGGGAAGCCCCATCTGGCTCCGGTGTGGGAGTGATGACCCGTTCATCGCAGTAAACCACCGGGAATGCCGCACCCTCCAGCACTGCGCCGTCCGCCACGGTAACAAACGACTTCATCACGTGCTCACCGCTGGCCACGTAGCGCGTCTCCTGCGTCATGTAGTGCAGTGCGATGGCGCGCCGCGGGCGCTGGCTGCGGTTCTCCGGGGAGCCGTGCCAGGTGAGCGCGTGATGGTAGTGCACCTCCCCTTTGCGCACCGGACAGGCACGCACCTCCACTCGATGTCCCTGGAACGTTTCGGGCATGGCATCGAACGCGGTCAGGGTGTGCAGGAATGCGATCTGATCGCCCCAGTGATGAGACCCGGGCACCATGAACATACACCCGTTCTCCTCGTCCACATCATCCAGGGCGATCCAGGCCGTTACCTGCGCGGTTTTGGGCGTGAGAATAGGCCAGTAGGGCGAGTCCTGATGCCACATATTCACCCCACCCCCTCCGGCCAGCTTGTACTGGATCTGATCATGCCAGAGTCGGAGCGTGGTCGCACCGGTCAGCTGCACCACCTCCTCCACCACGGTCGGTAGCGCAATAATCCGGTGAAACGCCTCGCTGGCCTGCCAGATGTTGACAATCTGCCAGACTGGATGTGCCTCATCACGCGAGAAATTGTGGCAGAGCACCGGCTGCCTCCCCCCGCGGTCCCGCTCTGCGATCACGCGCAGCACCTCCTCCTGCAATGTCGCGACGGTGGCATCATCCAGCACCTTGCTGCCTTTAAGAAAACCATCCCGATGAAACTGCGCCACCTGTTGTTCTGTTAGCATCCTCTCTGTCTCCACTCCGGGAAATGTGCGGATAGTTTACAGGAAATCCACGGGGAACGCCATGGTCATAACGACTGTCTGATGGACGTCACGCCTGTTTCTGTGTGTCCGCTGTCTGCAACGCCCAGAAGAGCGTCGCGATACTGCGTCGGCGAGAGACCATCCAGCCGGCGAAAGACCCGGCTGAAGTGCAGGCTGTCCGGGAAGCCCACCAGTGCCGCTACCTGCTTGACGGAGAGCTCCGGTCGGGCCAGCAGGCGTCGTGCCTCCTGTACCCGCAGGCGCCGCAGATATTCCATCGGCGGGTACCCGGTCACCTGACGGAACAGGGCCGTCAGACGACTGGAGCTCAGGTGAGTGTGCTCCGCCAGGGTTGCTACCGTGATCGGCTCCGCCAAGTGTGCCTTCATGTAAGCCAGAGCCCCATCGATCCGCACGCGATGGCGCGCTGCTCTCGCGCAGAACGGTTCCGTGCCGGCGCGCTGCTCTGATAGCCGTAACAGGCAGACCAGCGCCTCCAGCAGACGGGCAGAGGCCAGTACGGGCGCGAGCGGGTCCATCTGATGGTGCGCATGTACCACATCCTGTAGCGCACGAGCGATCTGCGGCCTCGCATCCAGCGAGAGCAACCGGGGCAGTTGGTAACCGTACGTGAGCCGAACCTCATAGGGCCTGCGCGAGGCCGGGCGCTCCCGGTAGGGGGGCACATCCGGCGCAAAATCGAAGTGGACCGCGATGTGCTCGCCGCTGCCGGCCTCCTCCGGACACTCGAAACGGTGTGGCACAAAAGGAGGGACCAGCAACAGGTCATTGGAATGGAACGCGCAGGCCCGACCGTCTATCACAAATTGTCCGGCACCGTGCAGCACCCAGACCAGCTCATAATCAAAAATGATCCTCTCCGGCACCCGGAGCCCGCTCTGCCGGTGCGCGATGCGTATCACCGGACGCAACAGCTCTACAGGCAGAGAGAACACTTCTCTCTGCGCCGGGCTACTGGAAGGCGGTCGGGCCTGGATCTGTTCTACAGGGACTGTGAGTGCCATCGTTCCTTGATACTGGCCACGTGAACACGAATCGCCCTGTACCTGCATAAGTTCTATTACGAGATCGCAACGGATGTGTGGAATAACCAGTCACACCCTGAAGTGTATGTGGCCATAACGCAGGAACCGGGACGTTACTCTGTGCCTGGCACAACACGCTTGAGCACCGGGCAGGCATCAAGCGTGCATCACGGATGAGAGACGGAGTACGGACAGTCCATGAACCTGCGAACTCGTGTGTGCATTGCCCTCGCAGCAACCATGGTCCTGCTCATGGTGGGCATCTATCAGGTCTCCAGTGCCCTGCTGTCGCGTAGTTTCGCTCAACTGGAGCGCGTTCGCACCGAGCGGAACGTGGCCCGGGCCTACAGGGGCTTCCAGCAGATGATCGGGGATCTGCACCAGAAAGCCGTGGACTGGGCGCTCTGGGACGACACCTATCGGTTCCTCGCAGACCGCAATGAGGCGTATGTTCAGGCCAACCTGGCCGAGCAGGTCCTGCGTGATATGAAAGTGGACATTATTCTGTTCCTCAACACGAGCGGCCAGCAATTCTATCATGCCAGAGTGAAACGTCTGCCTGATTTCCCGGCTCCAGACCCGGAGATTTTACGCGCTCTGGTAGCTCCCCTGCGGCACCGGGTGCTTAACCCGGGGCGTCAGAGTGGCTTTCAGGGATTTGTGATGTTGCAGGGGAACCCCATGATGATCTCGATGCGCCCTGTACTACCCACGAAGGACGTACGACCACACCGCGGCTGGATCATCTTTGGAAAGTATTTCGACCACGGCGCGCTGGCGGCCCTCTCGGAACGCACCTGTCTGGACATTCATGCGCTCCACATGGATGGTGATCCGCCCATTTCGCCCGAAGATACGCAGGCCATTGTGCGGATCACGTCAGAAAATCCCTACCCGCTTCGGGCGGCCGGGCACCAGACCATACACGGATACGTCCGATGCGAAGACCTGTTCGGTCAACCAGCGCTGGTACTCAAGACGGTGGAGCCCCGCGAGATCTACTGGCAGGGACAGCGAAGCATTCGGACCCTGATGGGATTTCTCCTGCTGGCCTGCGTTACGTTCTGCGCGGTTATCCTGTGGGGTCTGGAGCGGCTGATCCTGCGCCGTCTAACCAGCCTGAGTGCGCAGACGGATCAGATCAGCCAGGAGGGAACCGCGCAGCAACGCATCGAGTTGCCCGGTTCCGACGAGCTGGCAGGGTTGGCCCATTCGATTAATGGCATGCTCGCCGCCATATCGGAACGCAATGCCGCTCTGGAACACGCCCTAGAAGGTATCGCGCGGGTGGATGCTCAGGGACACTATACCTGCGTGAACACAGCCTTTGCAGCCGTTTTCGGCTACCGCTCGGAAGAGATGATCGGCACAGCCTGGTGCCAATACCTGTACCCGAAAGATCTGGAACAAGACCAGGAAGCGCTGCACCACGCCTACCAGCGTATGTTGCAGGAGGGCAAGGCGGAAGTCGAGATAAGAGGGTACCGGCGCAGTTATCAAAGGTTCCATGCTCAACTGATGCTGGTCGCCGTGCGTGATCGACTCGGGCAATACGCAGGCCACTACCAGTTCCTCAAGGACATTACAGAGCGCAAGCGCCTGGAGAGCCAGATCGCGCATCAGGCCTTGCATGATGCGTTGACAGGGCTGCCAAATCGCCGCCTGCTAATGGACCGGATGCAGCACGCGATCCAGCGCATGCGACGCAGTCAGCACGCCGTCGCGGTACTGTTCATCGATCTGGACAACTTCAAGGTGGTCAACGACAGCATGGGGCATGAAGCCGGGGATGCGCTTCTGGTCGCTGTAACCGACCGATTGCAGTTCTGCGTGCGAGAGACCGATACCCTGGCGCGGCTGGGCGGCGACGAGTTCGTGCTACTCCTGGAGGACCTGACCCACGTATCGCAGGCCTGCGGCATTGCGGAACGCATCATTACCGCGCTTTCCGGGCCTGTCCACGTTGGCGAGCATGAGGTCTACGTCACAGCCAGCATCGGCGTTGCCTACTCGGATGATGCCACGACCACGCCCGAGACTCTGTTGCGCAATGCCGACACCGCGATGTATCAGGCGAAGGCCCGCGGGCGCTCCGGGTACACTCTGTTTGAGCCGTCCATGAACGCCCGTGCCATTGCTCGCATGGAGCTGGAAATGGGCCTGCGTCAGGCACTGGAACGCGATGAGTTGCGCGTTGTGTACCAGCCGATCCACGACCTGCGCACCGGACAACTGCGGGGAGCCGAGGCGCTGGTGCGCTGGCAGCATCCGGAGAGAGGACTGATCTCTCCCGGGGAATTTCTGCCCGTTGCGGAGGAGACCGGCCTGATCGCCGCCATCAGTTATCGGGTGCTGGAGCAGGCCTGTCGCCAGTGGCAGCAGTGGTACCACGAACACCCTGTGCTCGCCCATCTGGAACTCAGCGTCAACCTGTGTGGCAAGCAGTTGCAGGACCCACGGCTGGTAGAACAGGTCACGGAGATCCTGCGGCGAACCGGTATGCCGGCTGAACGTCTCTGTCTGGAAATTACCGAAGACGAACTGCAGCTGGACCCGGAGCGTGCTGTCGCGCGTCTGCAGCAGATTCGCGATCTGGGCGTGCACCTCGCCATTGATGACTTCGGCACAGGCTACTCGTCCATCGGGCGCCTGAATCAATTACCGGTACATCATCTGAAGATCGATCGCTCCTTCATCCGGCGTCTGGGGCAGGCAGAAGACGCCATGACGACTGTAGACGCGATCATCATGCTCGCGCATGCCATGGAGGTTGCGGTCACCGCAGAGGGTGTGGAGACTCCCGATCAGTGTCTGGAGTTGCAGCGGCTCAGCTGCGATGCGGCTCAGGGCTATCTGTTCGCGGCCCCGCTCTCCGCCGAGCAGTTCACGCAGTACCTCCGGCAGAGCGCGTACTTCCCGCTGCCTGCGGAGCAGTTGCCGGACACGTTGCCACAGGCCGCATGAACGGTTGCTGTCAGAGAAGAGCGCTCTCGCGGGGTTAGCGTTGCCGGCTCTGGAGGCACGACATCGGGGGACGCGCGCTCGACAAGCCGCACCGTTGCCGGCGTCAGGCCACCTGCCGCTCCTCCTTCGAGGTGACCGGGGCCCGTCGCCGGCTCTGTTTGTCGCGGTACATGGCAGCATCGGAACGGCAGAGCAACCCCTGCAGGTCTGTACCATCCTCCGGGTAGAGTGCGATGCCTGCACTGATCCCGACGTGCGGGAAATCGGGCTCTTGCAGACGGACCCGCTGGATGTGCTGCGCCACAGCGACCTTGAGTTTGGTCGCCACCACCTCCGCGGCAATACGATCGGCGTGCGCCAGCACCACCACGAACTCATCGCCAGCGTAGCGCGCCACCAGATCGTAGTTGCGGACATGTGCGCTCAGTATCGCGGCTACATCGCGCAACACCTGATCCCCTCGTGCATGGCCCAGGCGATCATTGACCAGCTTGAAGTTGTCCACATCAATGTTCAGCACGGCCAGTGACACACCTTCACGCTGTGCCCGGTTGATCTCACGCTCCAGATGCTCCCGCAGGTACCGTGCGTTGCGCAGACCGGTCATGGCATCGGTGTACGCGGTCTCCTGCACATCGGAGAAGCGGCGCGCATTATCCAGAGCCCGGGCAGCCTGCGTGCTAACCAGACGCATCAGGCGAAGTGCCTCGTAGTCGAAGGCCTCGGGCTCTTCAGAATACAGGTTAATGGTCCCGATAGTCTCTCCGTTCACCTGCAGGGGCACAATCAACGTCGAGCGCAGGGGGGTCCACGGGTCACTGACCTCGCGCAGTTGCAGGTCCTCGACAACAAAAGAGGCCTGAACGACCTCACCGCGGGAATAGGCCCGTCCGGTCAGGTAAGTCCCTGCACGCGCCACACTGCCCAGTAGATGCCGCGCATTGGCCCCCCGCGCAGCGCGCGCGCTCAGGAACTCGCCATTGTCCTCGATCAGGAACAGCACACAGGTCGTGCAGGGCACCAGCTCCATGGTGCACTCGAGCAGCGTGTCGCACACCGCCTCCAGATGCAGCGAAGCGTTCACCGCCTGACTCAACCGCAGCAGGCTGTGCGTCTCACGCTGAGCCATTGCGATATCGGCGAGTGCGGTCCGGGCATCCCGTTGCGCAATCGAGACAACTGCCCGGGAGAGCAACGTCCGGGTGTGCCCGGCATCGGGATCCTCTATCTCAGCACGTAGCGCACTGGCTACCGTGCGGAACGCAGCCACCACTGCCGGATCAAACTGCGTGCCGGCGCGGGCCTCGATCTGCGCCAGCGCGTCCAGCGGCGCGTATGCCGGACGGTATGGCCTGGGGCGCGTCAACGCGCTGTAGGCGCTGGCAACCGCCAGGATCCGTGCGCCGAACGGAATCTCGCTTCCCCGCAGACCGTCCGGGTAGCCACTCCCATCCCAGTGCTCGGCATGATGTCGCACGATCGGCACCACGGGCCAGGGGAAGGGGATGGAGGCCAGGATCCGTGCGCCCAGTACAGGATGGGTCTGCAGCTTCTCCCGCTCCTCTGCTGTCAACCCCTCGGGCTTGAGCAGAATATGTTCCGGCACACCGAGCCGGCCAATGTTGTGCAGCAGCGCTGCCACCCGCAACGGGGCAGCCTCCTCCTCGGGCAGATCAAGCGTACGACACAGGGCATGCACGCATCGCTGTACGCTGTCCAGATATCCGACATTGTACGGGTCACGGGCCTCGATGGCATAGGCCAGTGCCTCCGCTGTGGAAAGCATCAGATGCAACCCGGAAGCGCGCTCCGCTTCCAGACGTTGCTGCGCCTCCCGGGCAAAACGAGTGGATCGCTTACGCTGATAGTAGTAGACAATGGCGCCCCCGGCAAACGCGGAGCAGAGAGAGAGCAGTGCTGGGAGGGAATGTATCGCAAGCATGACGATCTCCTTGCCTCAGACAGGTCCTGTATCCATTGTGCCAGTTTTACTGCGGCACGCTCCCGTCTTCTCTACCGGTTTGTTCCTATTGCCCCGCAGGTGCGCAACGGGCCCGCCCCGGAAACCGGCTACGCTCCCACATAGGCGGACAGCGCCAGCCCATCCTGCACCGATATCCCCTGAAACGATATGGCCATCTCCACATGACTGCCCCGAGGACCACAGGCCGTACAACGCAATACCCGCCCTTTCAACTGAAACGTTCTGCGCAACTTGCGGGGTGCGCTGGCCCCGGAACCCGGCAATGAGAACCGCAGGATCAGACGATCCGGTACACAGAGGGGACGGGCCAGACGCAGGCGCATCCCGCCCACACCCAGATCCACGCACCACGCGCGCAACCACTCACTGCCTGCACTCACCGGCGTGCCCTCAGCGGACAGGGGCAGATAGCGCACCAGAAAGCGCGTCTGGCACCGTGGGCTGCGACGGCGTTCCACCGCAGGCACACACTCCCACAATTGCACGAGGATCGCCGGCGCACCCTCCACACTGGCATCGGGATTCTGTGGACGCCGCTCCACCACCATGCCACGCACCTGATAACGATGGTAGCCATCCCCGATGTGGAACTGCACCCGGGCCCCCCGGGTCGGTAATGCATCGGTGTCCAGATGCAGGCGCAGGACGCCCGTCTCGCCATCCAGATGATCCAGAGTGGCCTGCACGGTACGCGGCGACACGTCATTCCCGTCCAGAATCGCCAGATCCACTGTCTGGCGCCCGGTCGACACAGTGAGCATGAGAGGCTGGTCCTTCTGCAGGTCTTTGTGTGTTATTCGGATTTTCGGCAGAATTGGCAGGAAAAGAGAGAGACGCGCTGAAGGTCTCCGGCGAAGCGCCGTACCGTATGTTTCATGGAAAGGAAAAGTGCAGCAACCGGACTTTTGAGGTATCTTTCAGGTTATGAGCACACCGCTGCTGGAAGTCCATAACCTGCAGAAACACTTCCCGGTCGTCCGCCGTGAGGGGTGGCGTGCCGTGCGTCACACCGTGCGCGCTGTAGACGGTATTGATCTCACCCTGATGCCCGGTGAGACAGTCGGGCTCGTCGGGGAGAGCGGATGCGGAAAGACCACCGCCGCGCGCGTGATCCTGCGCTTGCTGGAGCCCACTGCAGGACGCATCCTCTTCGCAGGAAACGACCTGCTCGCACTCACGGGAGAAGCCCTGCGCCACCAGCGACGGCACATGGGCGTCGTCTTTCAGGATCCCTATGCCGCCCTGAACCCCCGCATGTCCGTCGGGCAGATCGTGGCCGAGCCGCTCGATGCGCATTTCCCCGGGATGTCCCGGGCCGAAAAGCAACAGCGCGCCCGGGAACTACTGGAGACGGTTGGTTTGCGCGCAGATTTTGTGTCTCGCTATCCCCATGAGTTCTCAGGCGGGCAGAGACAACGAATTGGCATCGCCCGCGCCATTGCTACCGACCCGCGCCTGATCGTGCTGGATGAACCGATCTCCGCGCTGGACATCTCCGTCCGGGCGCAGATCCTCAATCTCCTGCTCGACCTGCAGGAACAGCGCGGACTGAGCTACCTGTTCATCGCACACGATCTCTCGGTAGTGCGGCGGTTCTGCGACCGCGTCTACGTGATGTACCTCGGAGCGATTGTGGAAGAGGGTCCTACCGGACAGGTCTTCTCTGGGCCAAAACACCCGTACACGCAGGCCCTGATTGCCGCGGCTCCTGTACCGGACCCTGCCAGACGCAAAGAGCTCCGGGTGCTGGAAGGCGATGTGCCCGGCCCCACCGCGATCCCATCCGGGTGCCGCTTCCGCCCGCGGTGCCCGATGGCCGATGCGATCTGCGCCACTCCTCCCCCGATCCGCACGTTCGGCCCCGAGCACCGTGCCGCCTGTCACCGGGCACAGTAGCTACTGCCTCGAACGTATCTGCACACGCTGCGCGGCGCGAACCTCTTCGAGAAAGGCCGCACTCTGTAGATCACGCTCGGTCCGGAAGCGAATGTATCGGCGCATGGCCCGCGCAACCTCTGCGGCCGTCTTCAGATCGGGACGTAGATCCAGTATCTCTTCCGAACACGATTGCGCCAGAACGCGCAACAGGTGCAACGCCTCCCGGCTCAGAGCGAAAGCATCCTCCACACGGTGCCGGTCCGCTGTGCAGACGGCTCCCCCCTGCGCCGGGCTGAAGCCCACCGGGAAGCGTTGCAACGGCTCCCCGCACAGCACGCACGCGTCCAGCGATGGTGCGTAGCCCAGCACCTCCATCAAACGCAACTCATACGCGTGCACCGGCACATCGAAAGCCTCCTGCGCCCGATCCAACCATTCCAGCCCTTCCATAGTGAGATCGAACAGTTCCGGAGCGGTTACAGCGTCACGCTCCGGCGTTAACCGGTCCAGCAGCTCACACAGGTAGGTAGCCCGGGCAAGCCGGTTGAGATCCGTGCGCAATCCTGCGAAAGAACGCGTGATCTCACACTGCGTCACCACGTCCAGATTTCTTCCGGTAGCCAGCAGGAAACGGGCCACCATGAACAGCTCCGTGCCGCCGCTGAAGCGACTCCGCGGACGTCGCGCGCCTTTGGCAATCGCCGCAACTTTACCGTACTCACGCGTGAACAGAGTCACAATCCGATCGGCCTCACCCAGATCGATCCGGCGCAACACAATGGCGTCCGCAGTGTAGGCAGGCATAACCGATGCTACCAGCGCAGAACCGGCGGGAAGTACTCCGCAATGAGATCCTCGTAGTAAGGGCGCAGCTGCGCAACATCCGGGCGGACTGCGCTCTTGGAGTAGAGATCATAGGGGTTGAACGCCTGTACCCAGCGCAATCGCTCCGCATCCTGTGCGTCCATCAGGTGCGTGTAGGCTCCCTCGCGATGCCACGGGTAGAATGAGTGATACCGG
Organism: Chthonomonadaceae bacterium; assembly: GCA_025054835.1. GTDB lineage: Bacteria > Armatimonadota > Chthonomonadetes > Chthonomonadales > Chthonomonadaceae > JANWZQ01. Next base: position 12,331 of record JANWZQ010000006.1, on the reverse strand, counting down.
ATCATGGCCAGCGCGGGCTCCGGCAGGTAGTCCCGCACCACATGATACAGGTACTCATCGTGCCCCCAGGTCAGATGTACGTTGTCGAGCCCGCAGTGCGGCTCGTAGATCCCGCAGAGCGTTTGATACGCCGGCACGTTGCTGTCCGGATTCTCACGGAGGAACTCGGCGTACACAATGGAGTCCGGGTAAGCGCATCCCGTGACGAACGTATCTCCCACCACCGCCCACTGCGGCTCTCCGAACAGACAGAGGATCTTGCCCAGATCGTGTAGCAGGCCGGTCAGAATGAACCATCGGGGATGCCCGTCTTTGCGAATGGCCTCTGCCGTTTGCAACAGATGCTCGATCTGCGAGAGGCCGGTATCCGGGTCACTCTCGTCCACCAGCGTGTTCAGGAACTCCATCGCCTCCCAGATGCCCATCCGACGCCGGTCCCGCGTGAGGTACTCACGCTTTTTCGCCTTCACAAAGTCCAAAGTCTGGTAGCGATGGTGCAGGCGATAAAAAGCGCGCACCGGGTCATCCTCGGCGCGCGAATAGCTGCGAAACGCCTCCCGCGGCTTATCGGTCGTAATGGCCTCGCGGTCGCTCAACGCGTAGCGCTCCTGACGCTCAGCATCCAGCACGTCCAGATCTTTCAGGGGAGAGGAGTCTGTACTCATGGCAGCATCCTGAAACGTCATGTGCCCCTGCCGGGACAGTATTATCACAACATGGGCGCTACAGGCAGGCCTGTATGGCCTGCAGACGCTCCTCCAGCGTGCGCGGGTCGGACGCCACAACCGTGATGTGCCCCAGCTTGCGACCGGCCCGGGGTTGTTTCCCATAGAGATGCAGGTGCGCACCAGGCACCTCCAGCACCTTCTCCGGGGCAGGAGTCGTGCCAATCAGATTGATCATGCCCGCAGATCCACGCGTTGCCGTCACCCCGAGAGGCAACCCGCAGATGGCGCGCAGATGATTCTCGAACTGGCTGGTCACCGCCCCCTCGATTGTCCAGTGACCGGAGTTATGTACACGGGGTGCCATCTCGTTCGCAATGAGCCTCCCCTCATGCTGGAAGAACTCCACGGTGAGCACCCCCACGTAGTTCAGCGTTTCCATCAGCAGGGTCAGATGCCGTTCGGCTTCCTGCTGCAGCTCCGGCGCTACCTGCGGCGCGGGGGCCAGTGTACGCCGCAGAATGCCCTGCTCATGCCAGTTCTCAACCAGCGGGTAGAACGCAGTCTGCCCCTCACGCCCCCGCACTGCAACCAGCGAGAGCTCCCGTTCGAACGGGATAAACCCTTCGAAAAGCAGCGGACTGCCCTGCAGTGCCTCCCACGCGGCCGCAACATCCGCCCGGGTGCGCAATACCTGCTGCCCTTTGCCGTCGTAGCCGAAGCGGCGGGTCTTGAGCACAGCGGGCAGACCAAACCGCTCCACGGCATGATTCAGCTCCACACGAGAGTCCACCGGGTCGAAGACTGGCGTGGGAATTCCCAGGCGGGTGAACGTCTCCTTCTCCCGCAGACGGTCCTGCGCCACTGCCAGAGCCTCTGGCGGGGGGTACACGGGCGCATAGCGGGTCAGGTACTGTACAGCGTCGAACGGCACGTTCTCGAACTCGTAGGTGATCAGATCACACCCGGCGCCGAAATAGGCCAGCGCATCCACATCGTCGTAGGCCCCGGTGACCAGTTCCGCCAGGTGCCCTGCCGGGCTTTCGGGATGCGGATCAAAAAACCGGAAGCGCAGCCCCAGGGGATACCCCGCCAGCGCCAGCATCCGTCCCAGTTGCCCCCCACCCAGAACACCGATCCTCATGCCGACTCCCTCGGATCCGGGCGCTCCAGCACGCTCTGCGTCTGCCGCTCGCGAAATGCCCGCAGCGCCTCGCGAAACTCCGGATACCTGTTGCCCAGAAGAGCTGTTGCCAGAAGAGCCGCATTGATCGCCCCGGCGCGCCCAATGGCCAGCGTGCCCACCGGAACACCCGCCGGCATCTGCACAATCGACAGTAATGAGTCCAGACCACGCAACGCCTGCGACTCCACAGGAACACCCAGCACCGGCAGCACGGTCTTGGCCGCCGTCATTCCGGGCAGATGCGCCGCCCCGCCTGCACCCGCGATGATCACCTCCAGACCCCGTGCCTCCGCTGTTGCAGCGTACTCAAAGAGCAGATCCGGCGTCCGGTGTGCCGACACCACGCGCACCTCATACGGCACCCCCAGATCCTCCAGAGTCTCCGCTGCATGCCGCAGGGTCTCCCAGTCCGAACGCGACCCCATGATGATCCCCACTAACGGTTGCACAGCCCTGCCTCCTCCAGTCGGTCCGCCAGAGCCAGCAGGTCCGGCACCTCCAGATCTGCCGGCGCACTTCCCGTTGCGCCAATCACGCTGCCCGGACGGCGAACCCACGCAGTCACCATCCCGAGGGATCTGGCGACCGGTACGTCGTGATACAGGCTCTGCGCCACATGCAACACCTGCCCGGCCGAAAGCCCCAGTCGCTGCAACCCGACATCAAAGTGGGCCCGTGCTGGCTTGTACTGATGCACCTGCTCCGCGGTCACCACCACGTCGAATCGAACAGGAAGGTGCCGTGCCGTCGCCGCAAACAGATCGTCGTCAATGTTCGACAGGATCCCCAGGGAAAAATGAGGTCGCAGGCGCAGCAGGGCAGACACTGTATCCGGGAAGGGGAGCCAGTGGGGGAGCGTGTCGGTCAGCATTTGCATTTCCGCTGTTGCAAGCTCCAAACCGAAATGGCCGGCGAAGCGTTGCATCACGTGCGCCAGCACCATGCGGTACGGCTGATACGCTCCCGACTGCGCCTCCGCTTCAAACCGGCCGTACCACTCCAGTACCTCCGCGTTCGACACCGTGATCCCGTGTCGATCCAGGATCGGACGCAGAGCCCGGCAGATGCCACTCTCCCAGTCGATCAGGGTACCGTAGCAGTCAAAAGTGAGCGCGCGTACATCCTGCAGCCCCATGGTAATCCTAACTATACCCCACGATTGGCGCTCACGCCCCTGCAGGCAGATAGCAGTTATCCCAGATGTGCCAGCAATGGATTGATAGGTGGCACGGTCGCCGGGTGATCACGCAGGCGCATCAGTTCTTCCATGGTGCTTGCTGAACGGTTCACGCAGCGCCCCGCGTCCTGCGCGAGATCCACGATCATGGGCTCCTGCAGGCGGTTCAGACTGCGGTCAAAGTGTACCAGAACCACCGGGCGCGTTGGCGCGTTCGGCAGGGTGCCCGCCACCACACCGATCTCACCACTGTTCAATAACACGGCACACCCTTTCGGGTAGAGCGCCACGCGACGGCAGAGCGCGGCAACCACTTCACGCGCAAACAGTGTGCCCGCATTGGCAATCAGATAGGAGACCGCCACGTCTGGCATCGCAGGGGGCAAACCAAACTGGGACGACGTCAACGTGTCGTACACCTCTGCTACACTGGCGATCTGCATCAGCGTGCTCAACCTGTCGCCGGATACACCATGCGGGAAACCGCTCCCGTCCAGCAATTCATGGTGTCGCAAGACGATCGCCGCAGCGGCGGAACTAACCGCCCCGGAGCGCAGCAGATGCTCACATCCCACCTGCGGGTGCTGCTGTAGCACAGCGACGTCCTCGGCCGATGGCAATCCCTGAAGTGCTGTTACCTGCTCTGGCAGAAAGAGCTTCCCGATGTCGTGGAACAGCATCCCTGCGGCCAGATCCTTCAGCATTGCCTCCGGCACACGCAGGTCCACACCCAGTATGGTGGCCAGAACCGCCGTGTTGACAGCGTGCTGCAGGAACCGATCGGTCCCGGCTGCGACATCCGACAGAGTGATCAGGGCGTTTCTGGAGCGAACCAGAGCAGCCACAAGGCAGTCAACAGCCTCGCGCACGGCTGCCGCGTCGATCACCAGACGCTTCTGCGAGAACTCCTGCATGGTGCCGGTGATGCACTGTTCCAGCACCCGCTCACAGCGCTCCCGGATCGTACTCCGCGCCGGTTGATCGGCCTGTACGCCATGATCGGGGTCGATGAAGATGGCCTCAATGCGGAACTTGCGCAGGCGCACGATATGATGCTGGCCGATCCGCTGCCCGCGCGCAATCAACGTGCGTCCCTGATCATCTCGCACGTCCGCCGCAACATACATCCCTTCCCGCACTGCACTGGCTGCGACCATCTGCATCGCTTTGCTACCCCTCCATGGTACTCCGGTGACAGGGGATTATCGGTCACACATATCGGGGGAGCAACCCGCACACAGTACGGGATTTGCCAGATCAAGCCGTAGCTGCAGCAGCCTTCACAGTGCGATCACGCTGCTGCAGATAGATGTAGAGCACCTGAATGTCGCTCGGCCGGAGACCGGGGATCCGCGCCGCCTGCCCGAGCGAGCGGGGACGAACGCGTGCGAGCTTCTCTCTGCCTTCATGGGAAAGAGAGCGCACCGCCGCATAGTCGATGTCATCCGGGATCTGTACGGCCTCCATGCGCGCCGCCTGTTGCACCTGCTCGTTCTGCCGCTGGATGTAGCCCTCAAACTTCACCTGGATCTCCACCTGCTCGCGCACGGCGCGGGCCACAGGCTCCGGAGGCGCACAGGCCGGGTCGATCGCACAGGCCAGTTCCATCAAACGGTCATACGTCATCTCCGGCCGGCGCAACAGGGCCAGCAACGAGGTCTTCCCGTCCGGAATGGGCGCCGTGCCAGCAGCGATCAATCGTGGATTGTCCCGGGAGTGAATGCAGGTGCTGCTCAGACGCGTCTTCTCTCGCTCAATCGCGTCGCGCTTGGCCACAAACCGCTCCCACCGGGCATCCGACACCAGTCCCACCGCACGCCCGATCGGGGTGAGGCGCAGGTCCGCGTTGTCGTGACGCAGCAGAAGCCGGTACTCGGCCCGGGAGGTGAGCATGCGGTACGGGTCACTGACACCCCGGGTGACCAGATCATCGATCAACACGCCGATGTAACTGCCCTGCCGTTCCAGAACCAGCGGGGCGCGCCCCTGCACCTGCAGGGCAGCATTGATACCGGCCACAATGCCCTGTGCCGCCGCTTCCTCGTAGCCGCTGGTACCGTTGATCTGTCCGGCCAGAAACAGGCCACGCACGCCACGCACCTGCAGTGTCAGCTCCAGCTGATCCGGGAATACCACATCGTACTCCACAGCGTAACCGGGGCGCAGCATCTCCACGCGCTCCAGCCCGGGTAATGTGCGCAGAAACGCCAGCTGCACTTCCGGAGGCAGGCTGGTTGACATGCCCTGCACGTAGAGCGAGACGCCGTCCCATGTCTCCTGCTCTAGAAATACCGGGTGTGCTTCCTTGTCTGCGAAGCGCACCACCTTGTCCTCTATGCTCGGGCAGTAGCGCGGGCCGATCCCTGTGATGCGCCCGCTGTACATGGCCGACCGCTCCAGATTGGCCCGGATGATGGCGTGTGTACGCGGATTGGTATGCGTCTGCCAGCATGGCAGCAGCGTACGTGGAGGCGTGAGCACGTCGTTCAGGAAAGAAAAGGGGGGGCACTCTTCAGACGGCACAACCGTTGTAGCTTCCAGATCCACTGTACGCCGGTCCACCCGGGGCGTCGTACCGGTCTTGAAACGCCCGGTGCGCAGGCCCAGCCGTCGCAACGCCCCGGAGAGCCCGATGCTGGGCGCCTCGCCGTGCCGCCCGCCTCGCGTCTGCGTCTCCCCGCAGTGCATCAGGCCATTCAGGAACGTACCGGTGGTGACCACGACCGCCCGGCTCTCCACCGCGGTGCCATTGCCGAGCAGCACGCCCTCTACAGAGTGCGGTGCTTCCCCCGCCCCGCCGGATCCGCCAGTAACCAGAAGGTCCTCCACAGAGCCCTGCAACAGGGTCAGGTTGGGCGTTGATTCCAGCACAGCGCGCATCGTCCGCGGGTAGAGTTCCTTGTCCGCATGCGCGCGCAGGGTCTGCACCGCAGGCCCTTTTCCCGTGCCCACGTACCGGATGTGCGTCAACGTCCGGTCCGTGTTGAGCCCCATCTCACCCCCGAGCGCGTCCACCTCGCGGGCAAGATGTCCTTTGGCCGGCCCACCGATCGAGCAGTTGCACGGCAGATGCCCGATCCGCTCCAGATCCAGCGTGATCACAGCGGTGCGACAGCCCATACGTGCTGCCGCCAGAGCAGCCTCACAACCGGCGTGCCCCGCGCCAACCACCACCACATCGTAGCGTCCACCCTGCATACGTACCCTGTACTTCCCTGCGCGTAGCCTGCTGTCGCTACAGTTGCGCGTGCGCCTGATGCTTCTGCAGTTGCGACAGCATCAAAAACTCCAGCAGGTTCTCCTGTGTCAGCATTCCTACCAGCGCTTCCTCCCGCAGGGTGTCATCCGCCATCACCAGAATGGAGCCACCCATCATGCCCCGCAGGTCCATCAACACCGCCTCCAGATCATCGTCCGGGTGCACCACCGGGAAGTCCCGCAACATGGAGCCGGCCACATACCCGTGCGGTCCCTCACGCGCCATGCCCTGCAACAACGCCGAGCGGGACAGCAGTCCCACCACCTCTCCCCCGTGCACAATGGGGAAATCCTGCTGCGTGCCCGCCAGCAACGCGTCCGCTGCCTCGCGCAACGTAGCGCCAACCGGTAGCGTGCGGAACTCGCGCACCATCGCCTCGCGCACCTGTCGGCCCGAGACCAGCGCCTTCGTCCGGTACGCGGCCGCCTCCTGACCGGCTCCGATGAAAACGAAAATCGCGATGAAAATCAACCCCAACCGGCCGGTGGCCAGTCCGAACAGCCCCATCAGCACCGCGATGAACTGGCCGATCCGCGCCGCGATCATCGTGGCGTTGTCCTCCGATGTAACATAGGAGAGCAGCGAGCGCAGCACCCGTCCCCCGTCCATCGGGAAGGCCGGCAGCATGTTGAACACGGCCAGCATCACATTGATCCAGAACAGATTCGCCAGAAACTGAGGGCGCGGCCCTTCCAGCTGGAACGTCAGCGACTGCCCGGTCAGGTTCAGAAACAGGTAGAGCGCTCCGGCAATCGCCACGTTCACAGCCGGGCCAGCCAGAGCGATCCAGAGCTCCTGTCGTGGTCCGGGCAGCGACTCCAGGCTGGCGACCCCGCCGATCGGATACAGCACTATGTCCCGCGTCTTGATGCCGTAGCGCAGGGCGGTCAGCGCATGCCCCAGTTCATGCAGCACCACGCAGCAGAACAACGCGAGCACAAAGAGCAGGCTTACCCCCTCACTGCCGGTACCCCGTAACCCCATGAACCCCAGAGCTACCAGCAACACCAGAAAGGTCCAGTGCAACCGGATCGGAATACCCGCCACCGTCGCGATCCGGAACGCGCCGTTATCCTCCGGAGTGTTCGGCGCGGTGAGCCGCCTGCGCTCCGTGCGTGGCTCCGAAGACTGCCCCGATGGGGGCGTTCCCGTCGGCAGTTCTGTTGGCATTATCGTCTCCCCAGCTCCCGGCACCCGCTCAGAGCCCGCCGGGCCACTCCTGTACTGTGCCTGATCAGGAGTTCATTATGGAATACGCGCATTCAGATGGGCAAGGTTCGGGGGTAGAAAACAGCAAAAAGCGCCCCGCTGCCGTGGGCGCGGGCCGCTCAGATCTATCAGATCAGAGGATTGCAGCCGCGATCAACGGCGGCGCCACGGGAAGGTGCTCCACCACACGCGCACACGCCTCCAGAACCCCAGCAGGCGCATGCGCATCGTTGGCGGTGTGCTGCGATAGGTGCGCAGATCCGTCAGATGTTGCAACTCCAGTCGGCCATGCCGCCGGACAGCCAGCTCCACGGCCGCACGGACCACATCTGGATCGTGCTCAAAGTGCCCGTGCCAGCCACACACAAAGCACTCTTTGTTCGACACCAGATTCAGCCACCCGCACAGATCGCAGATTTTCAACTCGGACACAGAAACTGCGATCTCACTTTTCTGTCCCTGTCGCTCTGTTTCTCTGGGCATACTTGCCGCCCCCTTGCTGGCCTTTCCCCGGTCCTACCTGCCCGGTATCTGCAATCGCAACAGCCGCGCCTCACCCGGGGCCTCTACTTCCATTAACGCGACACTTCCTCGAAAGGTTGCCCGATTTCCTCTCCGCTCTGCGACGGATTTTATCGCTCCGAGTAGATGGCCTCCGCGACCACATCCCCGACAGCCTGTAACGACTGCGCACTGCAGTTCTCCGGCACATCCTGCAACGTGTGCCAGTGCACGTACCCTGTGGTCGCGTACTCCCCGAACGGCAGCGGATGCAGCAGATCGATGGTCGGAATGCCGGCCTCGTTGAGCGGGACGTGATCGTCCTCCACCATGTGGGATCGATCCCACCGGAAGATCCGTCCGTAGCCCAGCGCCTGCGCGATGCGAAACACGCGCTCGTTGGTCCCCGGCGCGTACTGTTGCGAAAACTCTTCCCGGGGGATCAGCAGATTTTTCCCGCCAACCATATCCAGCAGAATGCCGTACATCGGGTTGCCAAAGACCGGGTTCCTGCGATAGTGTTGCGCAAAGTAGCGCGACCCGAGGAACACCCCCTCCCCTTTTCGATTATTGGCTTGAAAGTCGCCGTAGTCCTCTCCATCTACCAGCAAAATGACCACTCCCACAGACGGCTTCTTGCTGTGAAACAGACGCGCCAGCTCCAGCAGCACCGCCACGCCGGACGCGCCGTCACTTGCGCCCGGGATCGGGTCCAGCCGGTTCCATCCCCTTGGACCGTAGCGATAGGGCGTTCCACGACGGTTCTCGGGCGCATTCGGCCCATCGGCAATCGGGCGCGTATCCCAGTGTGCCAGCAGCAACACCGGACTGGCAGCAGGCTTTTCCGAACCAGCCGGGTAGAAGACACCAGCGATATTGGACAGAGGCATCCCGCGGTACGAGAAGTCCTGCGTGACAACCTCGTCCGCATATTTCTTCATCTCCGTTACCAGGTAGTCCCGGCACTCTGCATGTCCCCGGGATCCCAGATAACGCGGGCCAAATGCGCACTGCTTCTTCAGGTGCACAAAGGCACGCTCGCCGTCGAAGCGGGGTCGGGACTCGCGTGCAAGCTCCCCCTGAGGCCTACGAACCTGTGTCACTTCCGCTGACACAGCAGGAGGGTTGCGAGCCTCCTCTGCCGATGCCGGAGCGCGCCCCGACTGACACCCGGCCCACAACCCTCCTGCCAGAAACAGGATCAGGACCAGAGGCAAAAGCCCCCTACTTGTTCTTGAGAACGATAAGCCGTTCATCCCCTCTGGTAACGGTCTTCCGCATGCGGAGATGGCGCGTTACGGCCTCCTCCAGGGTGATCTTCGTGTCCGTCTCGATATCACTCTTCTTCCAGATCTTGAAGTAGGCCAGTGCCCCGTTCGCCAGAGGCGCCGGCATCGCCACACGGTACGTCCGGCCAGGCTCCAGCGGGCTGCCACCCACCTTCACAGAAACCACACGCCCCTCTTTTTCTGCCTCCGGATGGATTGTCACCGTCAGACCGGAAAACTGCAGAAACCCGCTGTTGGGCTTGGGGTAGAGATACAGGCCATGCTCCAGCGCCCGAACGATCTGCTGCCCGGTCAACTTGACAACCAGCACATTGTCGGAGCGGAAGTCCAGCGCCTTCAGCACACTCTCGATACTCACGTTTCCCCGGGGCAGCGGGGAGATCTCCGTGAAAGAAGAGGCCGCAATGAACGCCGCATCCGCCTGAGCCACCTCCCGTATGGCGTCCGCCACAAGCCCCCCCAGTGCGTTCTCCCTGGAGTCAATCTCTCTGGTCGTCAGCTCGACTTCGGAGCGAAACTCTGTCTGTGCCCGGAGCGAAACCCCGCAGGCGATTGCCCCGACACCCCACAGAGCCACAAGCACAGCACGAACCGACTTACCGCATTGCATCCTGTGTCACCTCCCGGGCACCGCGCCACCGGCGCATAACCATCGACAGCATGCTGCGCGCCGGCGGCACGGCCCACTCTGGAGTTGCTACGCTGCCTCCTCCCTGTTCCGACTCTGTTGCCACTGCAGATAAGCCTGCATGAACGGGTCCAGGTTGCCGTTCATCACGCCAATCACGTCGCCGGTCTCATAGTTGGTACGGTGATCTTTGACCAGCGTGTACGGCTGAAAGATGTACGAACGGTCCTGATTGCCCCACTCATTCGCCTTGGCTTCACCCCGTAGCGCCGCCATCCGCTCTTCGTTCTCACGCCGCTCACGCTCCAGCAAGCGCGCCTGCAACACGTGCATTGCCATGGCCCGGTTCTTGTGCTGCGAGCGCTCGTTCTGACAGGTGACCACGATACCCGTCGGGATATGCGTGATACGCACCGCCGAGTCGGTCTTGTTCACATGCTGCCCTCCAGCGCCGCTCGAACGGTAGTAGTCGATCCGCAGATCTTCCTCTTTGATCTCCACGGAGATCTCCTCACCCAGATCGGGCAGGACATCCACCGAGGCGAAAGAGGTCTGCCGGCGCTTGTTGGCATCGAAGGGCGAAATCCGCACCAGCCGGTGCACCCCGCGCTCGGAACGCATGTACCCGTAAGCGTTGCGCCCACGGATCAGAAAGGTCGTGCTGCGCAGGCCAGCCACATCCGCCTCGCTCTCATCCAGCACGTCCACCTGATAGCCATGGCTCTCCGCCCAACGCAGATACATACGTTGCAACATGGTCACCCAGTCACAGGCATCCGTGCCTCCGGCACCCGCCTTGATCTCCACGATCGCATCCGCCGCATCGTGCTCGCCAGAAAGCAACGTTTCCAGCTCCCGCCGATCCAGCTCCGTGGCGATGTGCCGCAACTCTGCCTGCAACTCACGCTCCTCATCCGCGTGCGCACCCGGCTCCTCCGCCAGAAGCTCACACAGTGCCAGAGCGTCGTCCAGTCGGCGTTCCAGCTCCCGGTAGGGCGCCACCACCTCCCGCAATTGACTCAGACGTTGCATCAACGCCTGCGCCGCCTGCGTGTCCGCCCACAGATCCGGGTCTGCCGTCTTCTGCTCTAACTCTTCGATCTCTTGCTGGCGTCGGGCGATGTCAAAGATGCCCTCCCAGCTCGACAAGCCGGACGCGCAGGTCGCGCGCCTCGCGCTGCAATTCCTCGAGCAACGGATCTCCTCCTCATCAGTCATTGACCTGTTACGAGCTGCACAACCGCACAGGTCACTCACAGTATACCTGAGATTACTCTCCCCTGCCAGTTGCGCCGCACAACGCCCGGTACCCGCTCCGGACATCACCTCCGATACACGGCGCGCACATCACAGCACCCCGAGCGCGCGCATCCACACAGCAGCCAGCTCCGGCCACCGACAGACTGGATGCGCAGATGGACGCAGGCCATATCCATGTCCGCCGGTTGGATACACATGCAGCTCAACAGGCACGCCAGCCCGATGCAACGCCTGTGCGTACACAAACGCATTCTCCACCCGGATCGGATCGTCCTGTGTCATCACCAGAAACGCCGGTGGTGTCCCGGAGTCCACCCGGACCTCCGGCGCGAGTTGCAACGGATCCTCCTCACGGATCAGATAGGCCGGATAGATCAGTTGCAGGAAGTCTGGCCGACAGCTCTCCCGGTCAGCGGCATCCACCACCGGGTAGACGCGTTCCGGCGTACTGGCCAGCACTGCCGACAGATGTGCCCCCGCCGAAAATCCCAGCACGCCGATCCGCGCAGGGTCAATTCCCCACGCCGCAGCGTGATGCCGCACCAGCCCGAAGGCCCGTTGCGCGTCCTGCAAGGCCGCCATGTACCGGGGGATCCCGGCACGCGCCGGCACCCGGTACTTCAACAGGATAGCCGTGACGCCCAGCGCGTTTAACCACTGACAGACCTCGATACCCTCATGCTGCATCGCCAGGATGTGGTAACCGCCTCCGGGGCAGACCAGCACAGCAGTGCCCTGCGCCCCTGCTGCCGGATAGACCGTGAGGGCTGGCCGCGCAACATTGCCAAGCCGAACAATATGCTCCTCAGGCCGCACACCCGGAGCCGGCGGTGTCGTGTCCCCTTCCTCACCGATCTCCCCGGTCTCGCCCGGAGCCTCACCCGGCCAGAGAGGAACCGACAGTCCCCCGCCCACCCCGGAAGTCCCTGCATCCGCACTCATGTCCATGGCACCCCCGGAAACACAAAAACATCCCTGAGCAGTGCACCGCTCAGGGATGAACCCGAAGCACAGGCCGTCAGATCAGTTCTTTGATGGGCTCGTGTCCCTCGTACAGATAGTTGGGCCGATGCAACGCATCATAGACCGGCGTGTGCACAATGTCAATCCCCATCCGCTGATACAACGTCACCAGCACATCCTTGTAGTGCACCGGA